>JACNJF010000201.1 GCA_014382695.1 Gammaproteobacteria bacterium
GAAACCGGCTCTTCTGAGCAGGTCAATGATGGTGATGGCTTCTAGTTCTTCGAATCCTTCTGCAATTGGGACAAGTACGCTAACCATAAGGCTTTCTCCTTTTGTTGTGACTCAATCAACTGGGATAAGGTCATGAATCGATAATCGGCGAAGCTTTCTGGCAGTCTTCTGGCGAGCACGTCGATGGTGCTTTGATGCGGATGACCAATCGCAATTGCGTAACCTTTCTGCCTGGCCTTTTCCAGCCAGAGATCGTACTGGAACTCTATCGATTCCGGATTGGTGTGATCAAAATCCAGAAATACATCGCGTTTCAGGGTGGCGACTCCGGCTCTTAATGCCTGCTGATAGGCTTTGCTAAGCGGGGTGGTGCGGCTGTCCAGGAAGTACAGGTTCTGGTTGAGACCTCTGACCGTTTCCATTACCGGTCGCATCATGTAGCCAATCTCTGTCATTCGACTTCCCATGTGATTGTTGAAGCCCTTAATGCGAGGGAATTCATGGATCATGCTGGTGACGGAAACAGAGATCTGATCTTCAGACATGCCATCGTGCAGAGCGGTATCTTCGATTTTATTATCGCCGGACGACTGCATCGGCATGTGCAGGATGATTTCTCTACCGCTATCGGTTGCCATGTGCGCAATTTTTCGACCGTAGGTGGTCGAGGGCAGAATAGCGTAGGTATGTTCGCCGGGTAACTGAAGTATTTTTTTGGCCTGATCCAGTGAGTAACCGAGATCATCAATCACCAGTGCTAATGCAGGTTTTTCTGCATGAGCACTGGCTGAGAGTAAAAGGCTGTAGAGTAAAGCTAAGGCTCTGGTCATCCCTTTGTCTGGCGTATGTTGTTGGCAATGGTCAGGCCTTTGAGCAAGTTTAACGCTTCGAATAACTGATAATCGGTTTCCGAAATATTTTCCTTGCTGGCTTCATCCTTGTCTTTAGCGGTATCGGCTGGATCCTCTGCATCCGTAGCGTCTCCGTTTTCAGGATTACTCAGATGGCCGCTCAAATCTTTTTCAGAGATAGCGAGAGACGATTTTTTCTGGTCGGATACCTTCAGGTTCCTGAGGGTAATGTCAGGGGTTATCCCTTCAGCCTGAATAGAGCGGCCATTCGGTGTGTAATAGCGCGCTGTAGTCAGTTTTACCGCAGAGCCATTGCGTAATTCCTGAATGGTTTGCACCGAACCTTTACCAAAGGTTTTGAAGCCCATGACGATGGCACGCTTATGATCCTGTAAAGCGCCGGCGACAATCTCCGAGGCCGAGGCTGAACCGCCATTCACCAGAACCACCAGCGGAGCGCCGTTGAGAGCATCTCCGGGGGTCGCGGTATATTTCAGGCTGGAGTCGTTGATACGACCTTCTGTATAGACGATCATTCCACTGTCCAGAAATGCATCGGACACGCCCACCGCGCCATTCAGTACGCCGCCGGGATTGTTGCGTAGATCTAGCACCATGCCTTCCAGTTTCGATTCTTTTTGTAAGGTGGCTATGGCTGTCAGCAGGTCGGCGGAAGTACGTGACTGAAAATTGGTAATACGAACATAGCCAAAGCCTGGCTCAAGGATGCGCTTCTTGACACTTTTTACGCGGATGATTTCACGCGTAATCGTAATCTCAAGCGGTTTGGTCTCACCTTCGCGCACGATGGTCAGTTTAATGTCGGTATTCGGCTTGCCGCGCATGACTTTGACGGCGTCGTTCAGGGTCATGCCCTTTACCTGCTTATCGTCCAGACGAATGATCAGGTCCTTGGCATGGATGCCGGCTCTGGAGGCGGGGGTATCATCGATCGGAGAAATGACCTTGACGAAGCCGTTTTCCATGCCGACTTCAATGCCCAGTCCACCGAACTGACCGGTTGTGCCTATTCTTAAATCGCTGAATTCTTCATTGTCCAGATAGGAAGAGTGAGGATCGAGACCCGACAACATGCCGCGGATTGCATCTTCCAGCAATTTTTTATCATCCACTGCTTCCACATAGTCTGTTTTAATACGGGAAAAAACATCCGTAAAGGCCTGTAACTCCTCAAACGGTATAGATTGTGAGTTTTCTTTTACCGCATAAACACTATGACCAATCGCTAAAGAAAGGCCGATAATGATACCTGCAATAAAAAAAGTGGAAGTTCTGAGTTTCTGAAACATGAAGGTCTCCTTAAATATGATTCCATTGTAGACCAAAATAGAATCGATAAGTTGTTATAAAGATAAAGTATTAGTGAGTAAAGTAAAATCCAGAATCAGCTGCTCGTAGCCGGGTATAAACTCAGGTACCTGACTGGGCGCGCTGAGAGTGACATTAAATTGAGCTGAACCAGTTGCTGGTTTTACACCAGTTGGCGGGGTTCTGAGGCTTGCCTTTGGCTCGAATTTCGAAGTATAGCCCCGGTTCGCTCTGGCCGCCGCTATTGCCTATGCTGCCGATAATATCCCCGGCCTCGACCCATTCGCCAGCAGCTTTAAATAATGATTCATTATGGCCGTAGAGGGATAGATAACCATTGCCATGATCAATAATTATTAGATTGCCCATGCCGCGTAACCAGTCAGCAAAGGCAATGCGCCCATGTGAAACAGCGCGTACATTATTACCCTGAGTGGCATGGATGACGACGCCCTGCCAGAGCAGGTTGGAGGGCGGCTTGGTGAGGCCAAAAAGTTTTTTCACATCCCCCTTTACGGGCCAGGAGAGCTTTCCCTGGAGTGTTATGAATTTCTCGGTTGAGCGCGGGGCATCGTTGTTTTCAGCCAGAATTGCTGACAATGATTCGATCAAGGATTTGAGTTCTTTGGCGTCATCTTCCAGTTGGGATAGATGAGTTCCCTGCTGCTTCAGCTGGCTTTCCAGTTGAGCCAGTATTTTCTGGCGCTGAGACTGGTCTGATCTGAGGTTGTCTTTTTGCTGCTGTTGCTGGCTGCGTACTTTTTCCAGTTCACTTTTTGCGGCGATGGTTTTGTTTTGATTTTGAATCAGACGCTCAAAGTTCTGTTTAGATGCGGTAATCTGCTGCAGTCGGAAATTTGAAAAATACTCATAGTAAGTCAGGTTGCGTTGTAAGTTAGAGGGATCCTGTTGCGAAAAAAACAGTTTAATGCGCTCCTGTTGTCCAAGCGTATAAGCTGCGTGCAGTTGTTGTGATAGTTGCTGGTTATGCAGAGCAATATCTTTCTGGATCGATGTCTTATTGCTTTCCAGGGTTTCCAGCATCTTCCGTTTGGTTTTGACCGCCTGATCAGAGATTCTAATCTGCCGGCTAACATCACCGATCTGTTTTTCAATTCGCCTTAACTGGCGCGTATAGCTGGATTTGCTGCTCTCCTTTACCTCGATTGTTTTTCTCAGTTTTTCAATTTTAGTAGTAAGCTGGGTGAGTTCCTGTTCTTTTCTAGCTTTATCATCGGCGCAGATGGCAGGGCTTAATAACAGGGTCAGGCCCAAAGACAATACGTGATAACGGCTCATTAATACCAATGCGATTTCTGTAAGTTATTGATTGCTTGATAGTTATTCTAGTTAGAGGTTGATCTGTGCAGATTCGGACAGTGAACACAATGGATGATACGTTAATTGGGTAGAGTTGGCGATAGTGAACTGTGGACAAACGTTTGATATTCATACATAATTTGGTTCTAATATTAGAAAATGATTATAGTTGATGAGACTTGATACCATACTGCCGGGTGGAACACCCCAGTTATTAACACGCGAAGAAGATATTGAACGGGCTTCTCGGTCGCTGAAAGCGATGTCACATCCTTTACGGCTTAAAATTCTGTGCACACTCGGTGATCAGGAAATAAGCGTTCAGGGTATCGTTGAAAATGTGGGGACCTCGCAAAGTAATATTTCCCAGCATCTGGCCATTTTACGTGATAAAGGCATACTCGCTTCCAGAAAGGATGCGAACCGTGTTTATTATCGGGTTGGTGATGCTCGAACCTTACGCCTGATTAGCATGATGCAAGAAGTTTTCTGTACGAATTGATTTATGCCTGAACAAATATTTGAATTTTCAACGAATCATCCGATTCTGGTACTGTCATTTTTCGCATTGACAGGATTGATACTATTTACTGAGTTTCGCGGTTATTCGCAGAAATTCTCCACCCTCGGACCTGCTGCTGCTATTTCTGTTATCAATAAAGAAAGTGCTGTCTTAGTCGATATCCGTGAGATGAATGAGGTTAAGTCCGGTATGTTGACAGATGCTATCCACATTCCGCTGACCAGTATCGGCAAGCGAATTAGTGAGCTTGATAAATTTAAGGATCAGTCTGTTCTGGTGTATTGTCGAAGCGGCAACCGCTCCACTGGTGTCTGTCGAACCCTGTCTAACAGAGGTTTTGAAAAAGTGTATAACCTGGCTGGTGGCATTATGGCCTGGGAAGACGCTCATCTGCCCATCTCCAAAAAACGTAAGAAGTAAATCGGTATGCCGGAAGTTGTGATTTACAGCAGTGGTTTTTGTCCATATTGCAGCTGGGCCAAAAGAATGCTGGATGCTAAAAAAGTGGCCTACAGTGAAATCCGTATCGATCAGGTAGAGGGTGCTCAACAGGATATGCTGGCGAAGAGCAAAGGCCAGATGTCGGTGCCCCAGATATTCATTGGTGATTTTCATGTCGGCGGCTATACCGATATGGTCAAGCTCGACCAGCAGGGAAAGCTTGATAGTTTGCTCTAGAGCCAGTCGGACTTAGAGTGATTCCCTGCTATATTCCCAGCCTGAATGGTTACAGGTTTATAGCCAGGCTATAGCTGTTAGCGTGCTTATTCCCCCTCTCTTTCTAGTCCTTTCACGGACTAACAAATCTGCGTTATTTCTGTTACTCTCTGCGAAGTTTTATTGACAGGGGGCGGGGCTGATCTTTTTACTGATTAATTCCGTGATTTCTGTAACGATAAAGAAACTGTTTCTCTATTAACTACCTACAAAAAGAACGCATATGACTGAAAAAGCCGCTCCAGAAAACCATTTCTCGATCCAGAAACTGTACGTAAAAGACATCTCTTTTGAGTCTCCCGATACCCCCTCAGTGTTTACTTTTAATAACTGGGATCCAAAAATAGAATTGAACATGACCAATTCTAATAAAATGATCTCGGAAGGGGTCTATGAGGTTATCCTGAGCGTGACTTCAACCGTAAAGAATAATGATAAAACCGCCTTTCTGGTGGAAGTTCAGCAGGGTGGGATATTCAATATTGCCGGTTTTAACGAGCATGATATGAAATATATCCTGGGCTCGCAGTGCATGAATATTTTATTCCCCTATGTCCGTGAAGTGATTTCAGATCTGAGCTGTCGAGGTGGATTCCCTCCCTTATTGCTCAGCCCGGTTAATTTTGATGCCTTATATGCGCAGGCTGTTCAGAAGCAGCAGGAAAGTGCCAAGGTCAGCGACTTAAAGCATTAATCTCATCAGCATATGGTTGATTCCACTACAGTAGCGGTGATTGGTGCAGGAGCCTGGGGTTCTGCTCTGGCGTTACAGCTGGCACGTAATGGTCATCAGGTTAATCTGTGGGGACACGACGCAGAACATATCAACAGGTTGCTGGCAGAGCGGCAGAATAATGAGTTCCTGCCGGACATTCCATTTCCCGATGCAATTCATCCTACGGCCTCGTTGGAGCATGCTCTGGCCGGTGTAGATTATGTACTTATTGTTATCCCAAGTAAGGCTTATCGTGAGTTTCTGGCCAATCTAAAACCGTATGTGAATGAACGGACTCGGGTTTTCTGGGGCAGTAAGGGGTTTGAGATAGAAACCGGCAAGTTTTTGCATGAACTGGTGATAGAAGAGCTGGGTGTAGAGCATTATGGAGTGATTTCCGGACCCACCTTTGCGACCGAAGTGGCGAGGAATCTACCGGCCGCCGTTACCTGCGCTGGACATCGCGCGGACTCGACGCAAGAGTTTGCGGAACTACTGCATGGCGGGCATTTTCGTTGCTATACCTCGGATGATGTCATCGGTGTCGAGGTAGGCGGGGCCTTGAAAAACGTACTGGCAATTGCGGTAGGGGCAGCAGATGGACTGGGATTTGGTTCTAATACCCGGGCCACGCTGATTACTCGAGGGCTGTCAGAGATTATGCGTTTCGGTGAGGCGATGGGTGCCAAAAAAGAAACCCTGATGGGGCTGTCCGGATTAGGCGATTTAATTCTGACCAGTACCGATAACCAGAGCCGGAATCGTCGTTTCGGGATGGCCATAGGTGAGGGTCAGAGTGTTGAACAGGCGATTACTGCAGTCGGTCAAACCGTAGAGGGATATCGCGCGGCGAGGGCGGTGTTTTTCATTGCGCAGCTAAAAGAAGTCAATTTGCCGATTATGGAACAGGTTTACCTGGTGCTGTATGAAGGCAAATCTCCGGTTGAAGCGGTTACTGAGCTTGAAAGTCGAGACCAGAAAGCGGAAATTTCCGGCTAAAAAAGTTCCTTAGTGACTGGATGGGAAATCAACCTATAGAAATGTTCCATATTGCACTTTTTGAACCACGTATCGCACCTAATACCGGTAATATCATTCGTTTATCTGCCAATAATGGTTGCCGTCTGCATTTGATCGGAACCCTGGGTTTTGCGCTGGAGGATAAACAGCTACGCCGGGCTGGACTGGATTATCACGCTTTGTCTAATGTGACTCGGCATGCGGACTATCAGGCGTTTTGTCGGGCTTTACCTGGGCAGCGGATAATCGCCTGCACCACTCGGGGCACGCACCGCTATGATCAACTAAAGTATCAACCGGGTGATGTTTTACTATTCGGCTCTGAAACATCCGGCCTGCCTCAGTTTATTCATGACAGCCTGGCGGATGAGCATAAAATAAAAATTCCAATGATCCCCTCCAGTCGAAGCCTGAATCTATCCAATGCGGTGGCGATCATCAGTTTTGAAGCCTGGCGCCAGCATGGATTTACTGGAAGTGGGTTGAACAACGGTGTTGGCTTTAGTTAAAATTTTAAGCGCTTCTGGATATATTCTGATAAACCTTGAAATATCTCGATAAAGAGCTAGTATTTGTAAGACTTACAAAGAGTTATGCTACTTATTTTAAGCAGTCTCTAGAATAATAAGAATTTGCCAAACACTGGTAATAATTTGGAAAACTATGAATGCTGGGCTTTTTCGCTTCAAACAATAAACATGTGCGCGTTGGTGTTGATTTTATGTCAACCGGTGTTGCCGTTGCTGTAGTCGCCGCTGACAAGCTTAAGCGCGGGCAGCTGCAGTCCTGTGAGTTTTTAGCGGCTGTCGGTCATACTGAGCAGGCCAAAGCCCTGCATAACTGGGTGAGCGCAAAACATCTGCAGAATGCCGAGTGTTTCAGCCTGATTGCCCGGCATGACGTGCAATTACTGCAATTAGAAAAGCCAGCAGTGGAAGATGCTGAGTTATTACAGGCGGTTAGCTGGAAAATCACGGATTTAATCA
>JACNJF010000187.1 GCA_014382695.1 Gammaproteobacteria bacterium
CAGGGGGTAGAAAAAAACCAGGCGATTGCGCTGGGCTGGTACATCTCTGCGGCGCTCAGGCAACATGAACCTGCGCGCGAAACATTACTCGAACTACTTGCTAAAAACGATGATCTTGCGCAGAGCACGATTCTGCTATTACTGCAATCTGACTGGTCAATACTCGGAGACACACGGCAGGTTAATGTCGAACGCGCCAATATTCGACGCGGGCCGGACACCAGCTATCCAGTCGTTACAACACTGGAAAAAGGTCAGCAGGTAATCCCACTGCGCGAACAGAATGGATGGACCTATATTGGCATCATCGGTGAAGGTGTAACCGCCTGGATACACTCTCCGCTACTGTCAAAACCTGCCGGCATCTACCCAAAACAGTGATCAGTTAAACAGATCGGCAAGATGCCGAAGTGCACTTTCGCGGTGACGGTCTGAGGCATCCATTAACTCGGCGATACGGGCAACATAACCTCGTGTCTCAGCAGGCAGGTGCTTTTTAACCTCGGTCCAGGAATAATCTTCCTTGCCGGTACGCTTCACCGCCTTTAATACCCTGCCATAACCGGCGTTATAGCTGGAAAAAGCCAGAAACAGTCGTTCCTCACTCGGCATCGGGTTGCGCCACTTGCGATACAACTGGCGGTCATAGAAAATCCCTGCAGCTATATTCCAGCGCGGTTCGTTGATTGCGATAAAGGTCGGATTTTCCTGGCGAATCTCTTCATAGGTCGCGGGCATTAACTGCATAATACCTACCGCACCGACCGGGCTGGAAGCATCAGAATTCAGGTTTGATTCCGCAATGCCTTGCGATTTGAACCAGCGCCATTCAAAATGTGGTCCGAAATAACGTTTGGAGTATTTCTCGAAGTAACGATCATACTTATTGGTCCATTTGTCCGACTCCATTTCACGCGCATAGGCTTTACCTACCATCAGCATGGTGAATAGAGTGAATAGCAGTACAATCCGAAGAAAAAACATAGCCCTGAGTATAACTTGAAAAACCAGCACAAAACCAATGGATAGTCTGTTTTTTAAGCTGTCAAAAATGGCCTGGACCATTGTATCGCCAGATAACCTGTTTGTGATTTTACTGGCCATCAGCCTGCTGCTGATTCTATTCAAACCGCCGTCGTCCGGGCGAAAATTACTGACCCTGCTGACGATTGGCCTGATCTTTTTAAGTATTTTTTCGGTGGGTGAATGGATGCTGTATCCACTTGAGTCCAGATTTAAACACAATGCCCCTTTACCCGAACGGGTCGATGGCATCATTGTTCTAGGCGGTTCCATCACGACCGGAACCAGTCAGGAATGGAACCAGCTGGAAACCAACCAGTACCACGAACGTCTAAGCAGTTTTCTTGAACTGGCCGCGCTTTATCCGCAGGCCAGACTGGTTTTCACCGGTGGCAATGCCAGCCTCGACCCTGCACACCCAACTGAAGCACAGTTTGCCAAAACTTATTTCCTGAAAATGGGGATCAATGAAAAACGCCTGTGGATTGAAGATCGAGCACGGAATACTGCCGAAAATGCCAGCCTGACCAAGCGCCTGATGCAACCGCAGGCCGATGAAAACTGGTTATTGATCACCACTGCGTATCATATGCCACGCTCCATTGGCGTCTTCTGTCAGCAGGGCTGGAAGGTGATCCCCTATCCGGTAGATCACCAGACCGTTCCATCCAAACGCTATAACCCCGGTTTTAATCTGATCGGAAACGCTAATTCTGTGGTGCAGGCCACCCACGAATGGCTCGGCCTGCTGGCCTATTATCTGAGCGGAAAAACCAGCGCTTTGTTTCCGCAACAGTGCGATTATTCGAACTGATCGGTGGTAAGCATCACCAGAGTACAGGCTTCCAGGGTTTCGATACCCAGCGCCTGATACGCACGCATCAAAGCTGTCGACTCGGTGCCCGGATTAAAAATAATGCGGCGCGGTTTACACGCCAGGATCGCATCTTTTATCGGTAGATGACGCTCTGGATTCAGATACAACGTGATGGTATCGATCGGATGTCCGATATCGAGAATTGAGCTAAAGCCTGCAACCCCGAGAATTTCGCGCCCATTGCCTGACACTGGAAATACACTGTGATGAAAATCCATCAGCATTTTCTGCGCCTTGTAGGCATAACGTTGCGGTTTGTGGCTGGCTCCGATAATGGCGACCGATAATGGCATTAGTTGTTTTCCTCTAAACGTTTAAACCGAGATGGAGCCATATATTCAAACAACTCCTTACCCTGAGTATCTATCAAAATCCTGACCCCACGCTGCGGATAAACCCACAGCTGAGTCGTATCATTCACTATCGAAAACGAGTCCGGTTCTCCAAAATGCTGACGCATAAAATCAGCATCCAGATCGCTGTAATCCGGGATATAACTCAGGGTTCGAATCTTACGCAGGCCCTGCTCCTGCTGCTTATCAGCATTCAGGGTCCAGCGCACACTGCCCTCTTCGGTTTTGACCCGCTTCACTGTATGCAGAGTAAGTGCTTCCAGCTCGTCCTGGGACGCCTCCAGGTTTGCAATCAGACGCGCATTAAAGCGCCCAATCGCCAGCTTACCGAAATAAGCCTCCAGGTTATACAGACCCTGCTCGGACTGATACAGAGCAATCCCCTCTAGCTGACCGAACTGTTCTCGCGCCTGCTGCAGAGTGGTCTGATTCAATACAATACCGAAAACCTCCAGGTGGTCCTGATCGTGCAGCGTGATCTGCCACGGCATTTCACTGGCCGTTTCTCCGTTCTGGTCAATGGTAAAATAAAACAACACGAATGCCAGCAGGCAGACGCCCAGAATGATCTGAAAGGCAAGCTTCATTAAGTTTTTCAGGGTGCGGAATAAGACGTCAACTATAGCCGTATTCCAGTTCCCTGTCAGTATCACGCTAAATACTCGGGCTAATTCCGATAACACGCGGTGATGACAAACAGCAGTCGCGTAAAACTCGCCGTCCACTGATAAAAAATCCGGCGACCCGCTATTGGAGAAGTTTATAAATGACTTTCCTTCAGTTATGTTAAAATTAGCGCAGTTGTTGAATATATTTAAGCCATTAAACAGCGATCTTATCAAACTCATTATTTTTGAAAAATCCTTCAGGAGCGTTCATGCAAAAAAAAATATTAACTGTCTTTGCCCTACTTTGTTTATTGTCCACGCAATATCCAGTTTTTGCTGTAGAGCAGTCCGTGTCGACTGAGTCTGGGCAAAACACAACGGATGGTGATATTTACTATTCCACTGCCTCCCAGAAAATAAATGAACAAAGTTCCAATCAATTTAATATCCATATAGACCCTGAAAAAAGTATTTCGATGGAGGGCGTAGACTGCCAAAACTGTACTCCATACCATTTCACCTATGACCCCGTGCTGAGCGAGGCTATGGGTAAAAAAATCTATGCAATACCCAGTGCAGGACGATCCTTAATTGCACAGGATAAAGGCGTATTGATTTTAACTAATAGCAAATTAGGACGCGCGCTGTGGAGTGACCAGGATGGCTTTAACGTGTTTGCTCAGGACCAGGCCTATATTCAAAAGCTGATACTGGATGAAGCAGAGCAGGCAAAAATTGTCCAGATTATGCAGGATCATGCCCAGCAGGCCAAAACAGCGATAGAAGCACGCTATGTCAAACTGAATAAACAAGCGACAACGAACATTAAGCTTCCCTCGAAAGGAATCAGAAATTCAGCGTTACACAAACAGGTCATCTCAGCGGCTGAAAAACTGGCTGAAAAGGAAGGCTGGGGACAGTTCATTGTGGAAGCCTATATCAGCGGCAATGAGTGGACGATAGTACGCAACGAACAGAACGACGAGCCAACAGGTCGTCGAGTTTCCGGGGTCATTATTATGAAGAACAATAATGACGGATTATGCAGTTTTCAGTTAGTGCAGTTTTTCCAGCCGTACGATAACGGAAACTATTACGCCGCTACTATCGAAAGCTTTGATTCCGGTCAGCAAAGAATAAACTGCTCGAAGGCTTAACGACGGCCACTTTGGCACCTCATCGGGTCAGAACAACCTCTGATTCTGACCCGATTTTGAATCCTCATGGCCATTTAACAACACGGCAAGCTCAAGGCTGAATATGCCTGCAATTTAATACTTTCCCTATCCTTGCCGGATTTAGCCTGAGCCAAAACATTCAATCCTGTTGGTGATGACTGTCAAAACTCAACTCATCAAATAATAGCCAGTGACCAGGGACTTCATCTGCGGCATAGGACTTAGTGGTCTTTTCATCTACCAGCGTCAGATCCAGACAAACAGAAATTCGAGCGGCGACATAGCGCGCCCAGTCGCGAAAAACCGCAAAATTAGGTGGCCTGCTGCGGGTTAACCAGCCACTGTTCGCCTGCTCAAGATAGCCTGGCGACCAGCCCAGCACAACATCAACATAATGCTCACCAGACATCAGCCAGACTGGATAAACCGGACGCGCGGTCAGTACACCGCTACCGGGGCCGGTAACCGGTAAGCGCCGCTGAGCGATCACCACCCGGTCGACCCGTGCCAGATCGATGCGCCTGCGCAAACCGACCGCGATGCCAAACCACTGCCATCCTGCGCACATTTCGCGCGACACCGGATCAATAACGACGACATAGTCCAGTCCGGCAATTCCAGCCCCGACACCCAGCAGTAATAAAACGATAAAGTATATTTCCGCTGGCACGCCCCTGCTCGAAAACGACGCAACTATAGCCAGACCAATCGCAGCCAGTGCACACCCGAGCAGGATGCGTTTGCCCTTCAGTGGTGTACGCAGGGTCAGTCGGGGCTGATGCGAGTTGGAGTGATTCATCGGTAACCTCTAAGCTATCAGCATTAATCAAAAGCGCCGCCGGTTTAAGGGCTATTTAAGCCGGGAAAAGCGGAACTCTACTAGTTAAAACGCCAGCGAAACATCCCGGTGATGGGCCAGACAGGCGGCAATTTCTTTAGCCCGCTGATGACTGAGGCGGGGCTGCATTCTAAGTCCAATAGTATTTTTTATCACACTATCGAGCCGACTCAGGCCGGGAAGCAGACTCAGCTGGGCCGCACTACGCCAGTCGATCTCCGTGTCCAGCAACTGCCTGGCCAGAATTAGCTCACCACTAGCCTTATCCCTGTCCTCGCCAGATTTCAGGGCTTTGCGAGCTCTGGATAGTTTGGCTTTTATCGAGTGCGTATTTTTTATCGCCGACAGGGCGCTTTCGGTCTGTTTGATCTGTTCCATCGCGGCCTCAGCCGACTGCTCAAGCAGCACCGTTGACAGCGCTTCCATTTTGGCTTGCAGTGATATCAGCGCTGTCGCACCCAATATCATTTCACGGCTACCCTGTAACACCTGGTAACTATCATCCACCACAAGCCGGTATTTATTCCTCGCACTATTTTCTTTGCTAACCAGCTGCAGATAGTGCTCTCTGGCAGCTTTCCAGCGTTCAGGGATGGACTGTTTCAAGCGGGTCTGTTCGCGCTTCAACTGTACTATCTGCTGTTGCAGCGCCGGCAACGTAGCTTGTGCCACCTGACCGGCATATTTCAGGCGCTGGATTTCATCCTCCAGTGCGCTGATTTTTTTATCCATCTTACGTACCTCAAGCTCTACCGCACGCACTTCGCGATGTAAGGGCCGGTACTCAAGCACATAGCGATCCAGATTTTTGTGTGCGGTCTGCACCGCTACCACCAGCTCGCTCACCCGCCGCATCTGATTCAGGCTATCCCTTAGATTACGCCGGTAATTTTCCGGCATATCCGTCATTTCGAGTGAACTGGCTTCTGCCAGTGCCGCCTGGATGACTTCAGCTTGCTGTTCATACTCATCAAACAGGCGCTGTTCGATGCACAACTGCAGGCGTGGATTATTCGGCGGTGGTGCTGTCTCCGAGGTCAGGTAACTACGGTTCGGCAGATAATTAACCAGCAGCGGAAAGCTAGCCGCGATGGCCAGCGCCAGTAACTGCAACGCGATAAAAGCGACAGCACCCTTATAGATATGCAGGGTTTTGACGATCGCCGGCGCGACGCCGCGCAGATAGAACAGCGCAAACCCGAACGGTGGCGTCAGGAACGACGTCTGAATATTGAGGCCGATCATTACCCCTAACCAGACTGCACTAACATTGGCTGAAGGATCTGCCAGCAGGATCGGGGCAACAATCGGCACCACCACCACTGCTATTTCGATAAAATCGAGAAAAAATCCGAGCAGGAAGATCACCAGCATCACCACCAGGAACTGCATCCAGAACCCTCCCGGCAGGCCACTTAGCGCATGCTTCACCAGCTCTTCCCCACCAAACGCGCGGAACGCCGAGGTCAGCATCGCCGCACCGATCAGTATGATAAATACCATCGACGTAGTTTTGGCGGTTTCCAGCATCACCTGATTCAGGATGTTTTCGGTTTTATAGGCGCGCACGATGGACCACATTACGGACAGCAGCAACAGCAGGACCGCGACGATGGCCAGATTGATCGCCAGCCGATCCTGATCAGTAGTGATATTTCTAATATTCAGATCGAAGTTGTGCAGCAGCAGGCCGATCACAACGACCGAAAAAAGTGCCAGTGCAGCTGGGTAGTACGCACGTTTTCGACCTTCACGCAGACGATAGCTACTCATCAGTAAAGCGCCGATCGCGCCGATCGCACCGGCCTGATTAACCGTGGCCACACCCAGCACGATCGAACCCAGCACGATGAAAATCAGCACTAATGGCGGTACCAGTGCGAGCAGCAGCTGAAATACAAAGGCGCGGTTATACAGCCCCTGATAAGGCACTGCCGGAGCCAGTTGCGGACGTATCAGCGCGCTGATGAAGATATAGGCCATATACAGCCCGACCAGAATGACGCCCGGAATAAACGCCCCCATGAACATATCACCGGCACTCGCCGACACCACATCAAAATCGCCCGGCATACTAAATTCACCGGTAATGGCTTTGTAGTCGGCCTTGCGAACGCTATTCGCCTGATCGGCTGCACTCGACAGTTGATCAGCCAGGATAATCAACACGATCGAGGGCGGAATAATCTGCCCCAACGTGCCCGAAGCACAGATGGTGCCGCAGGCAAGTGATGTTGAATAGTTATTGCGCAACATGGCAGGCAGTGAAATCAGCCCCATCGCGATCACGGTAGCACCGACGATCCCGGTTGTTGCTGCCAGCAGAGCACCGACAAACACCACCGAGAGTCCGAGCCCACCCGGCACCGGACCGAACAGCTGAGCCATCGCCACCAGCAGATTTTCCGCAATTTTAGAACGTTGCAGCATGATCCCCATGAACACAAACAACGGTATCGCAATCAGCGTATCGCGCTCCACCACCCAGTACAGACTGCGCAGATTGGTGACCCCGGC
>JACNJF010000204.1 GCA_014382695.1 Gammaproteobacteria bacterium
CCAGCGCACGACTGCAGGGATGCAGGAGGTAGAGCGAAGCAGGATGCCAGAGCCGATGCTGGTATCCAGAGCCGGTGCCGTTAACGGA
This sequence comes from Gammaproteobacteria bacterium, assembly GCA_014382695.1. Lineage (GTDB taxonomy): Bacteria > Pseudomonadota > Gammaproteobacteria > JACNJF01. The sequence continues at coordinate 89 of JACNJF010000204.1, forward strand.
CCTGAGGATGGAATCCAGAACCGGTGCCGGGGGACCTGAGGATGGAATCCAGAGTCGGAGCTAATGGGTTAAAAGGAGCCAAACGTTGGGCTGGACTCCAGATCGAGTCTGGAGTGACGATGTGTAGGGTTTTGAGGCTTATGCTCTTTTGTCGTCATACCAGCGCATGCTGGAGGAGTGGCACAGGGAGGTGCCGTTAACGGACCTGAGGATGGAATCCAGTTTCGGAGCCGTGAACTTTGAGGTTTGGCATTATGATACTAAAGTCATCTACAGTATCATTCGAATTCGTTTATGATACTTTCCCTAGCCCCGTGGCCGGTATCCAGCCCTGCATGGCGTGAATGGGAAGTCCGCTAAAAGCATTATTTCCAGTTTCTTGAAAAAGGCGATACCGTTATCGCCCGGCAACGTATCGATTACATATGACAAAACACTACTCCAGCGATCAGAGGGTTGATCAATCCTTAAGGCATTCGATTCGTGATGGTGCGGCTTATTCGGTGATGGTGGGTAGCGGAGAGTCGTATTTTTCGGCGTTTGCGGTTTTTTTAAAGGCTTCAACCGCGCAGATCGGTTTCCTCGCGTCGGTGCCACCGTTACTGGCGTCGTTTGCCCAGCTGCTGTCGGCCTGGCTGGGGCATACTCTGCATAAAAGAAAGGCGATTATTCTGGCTGGTGCCATCCTGCAGGGTCTGATCTGGCTGCCGATGGCGCTGTTGCTGTGGTTTCCTTCGGACTATCAGGTTGAGCTGTTTATCGGCTGCGCGATTCTGTATTACGCGTTTGGTAATCTGGCGGGTTTGCAGTGGTCGAGCCTGATGGGCGATCTGGTTACCGAAAAGAAACGCGGGCGTTACTTTGCCAGACGCACGCGTATTTCAAGTATGGCGACCTTTGTCGCGCTGATTCTGGCGGGCCTGTTGCTGAATTACTTTGATAGCAACATGGCTGCCAAAAGTGGGTTCCTGATTCTGTTTGCGGTGGCGTTTTTATCGCGCATGCTGTCGATTTATCATCTGAGCAAAATGTATGATCCACCCGGAACGGTGGCGGCGATGGAAGTGCCCGTTGCAAAGCCCACCTGGCGACAGTTGAAGCAATCGCGCTTTGCCGGGTTTTCTGCATTTTTTGCACTGATGCAGTTTAGCGTGTCGATCGGCTCTCCATTTTTTTCGGTCTATCTGCTGCGTGATCTGGGCTACAGCTATGTCGAGTTCATGATGATTTCTGCGTCTACCGTGATGATGCAGTTTTTAACCCTGAACCGTTGGGGGCGCATCTCGGATGTGTTTGGTAACCGTATTATTCTGACCCTGTGCGGTTGGCTGATTCCTCTGGTCCCTTTTCTGTGGTTGTTCTCGACCAACTTTTATTATCTGCTGATTGCGCAGGCCTTCAGCGGCGCGATCTGGGCCGGCTTCAGCCTGAGTACCGGCAATTTTCTGTATGACCTGATTCCGGCGGATAAACGCGCTACCTATATGGCGGCGCATAGTGTGCTGGCGAGTGTCGGGATTTTTCTGGGCGCTCTTCTGGGCGGCTTTCTGGGCACGGTGATGCCTGCCAGTTTTAGTCTTTTTGGATTTGAGATTAACTTTGTCAGCCAATTGTATAACCTGTTCCTGCTGTCGTTTGTGTTGAGGTTGATGACGTCGTTGATACTGATTCCGAAGATAAAGGAAATCCGCCGGGTCAAGCCGGTGACGGTGACTCGCCTGATATTCCGTATCGTGCGTTTTAATCCGTTAAGCGGGATGAATTTTGATGTGGTCAGTAGCCGCAAGAAAACGCCAGAATGACAAGGGTATGGGCGCTGAGCATTTTTTCGTCAGGGCAGGGTTTACCCTGCATTGAGCGTATAAAAAGCACGGATAACTAAAACGGAAAAAAGGTTGTAATGATATTTTGAATGCGAGTTTACCAGCCAATAATGAAAACAGGGATAGGGAGGAGCCATGGAACGGCAGCCATATGTATATATATTAGCCAATAAGAAAAACGGCACACTGTTTACGGGAGTGACGTCGAGTTTAGTGAAGCGCGTGTGGGAGCATAAAAACAATCTCATTGATGGTTTCACCACCCAGTATTCGGTCCATGATTTGGTCTGGTATGAGTTGCACGACTCGATGGATACGGCGATTCAGCGTGAAAAAGTCATCCGACACTGGCGGCGTGAGCGGAAGCTGAAGCTGATCGAGGATAGTAACCCGGACTGGCGCGACTTATATATTCAACTGCTGGGTTGAGGTGGATTCTATTCTCAGGCTGGTAAATGGTGCTAGTTGTTGTACTGGACTCCAGATCGAGTCTGGAGTGACGATGTTTTTGGTTTACGTTTTTGTCGTCATACCAGCGCATGCTGGAGGAGTGGCACAGGGAGGTGCCGTTAACGGACCTGAGGATGGAATCCAGAACCGGTGCCGGGGGTCCTGAGGATGGAATCCAGAGCCGGAGCCAATGGGTTTAAGGGGTGTGGTTCGTTGGGCTGGGCTCCAGATCGAGTCTGGAGTGACGATGTTTCGAGATTTTGACTCTTTGTCGTCATGCCAGCGCATGCTGGAGGAGTGGCACATGGACGTGCCGTTTACGGACCTGAGGATGGAATCCAGAGTCGGAGCCGTGAATGTTAAGATGTGCGAGTCGTTCTACTGGACTCCAGATCGAGTCTGGAGTGACGAGGTTTTGGGGTTTCTGTTTTTTTTCGTCATACCAGTGAATACTGGTATCCAGTATCGACGCGAGGGGTTTTGGCGGTGCCATTCGTTTTTAGATTCCATCCTCAGGTCGGTAAACGGTGTTAGTCGCTTTTCTGGACTCCAGATCGAGTCTGGAGTGACGAAGGTGTAGGTTTTGAGGGTTGTGCTTTTGTCGTCATACCAGCGCATGCTGGAGGAGTGGCACATGGACGTGCCGTTTACGGACCTGAGGATGGAATCCAGAGTCGTAGCTAATGGGATTAAGTGGTGCGGATCGTTGGGCTGGATTCCGGGTCGGGGCCCGGAATGACGATGGTTGGGTTTTTAAGGTTTGTCCTTTTTTGTCGTCATACCAGCGAATGCTGGTATCCAGTGCCGCCAGTAAAGTCTGTAACTTGAAGTTACTCTGTAACAGCGGCGTAAGCCGTATCACTGAAATGTCTTCAATTCCAGACAGGACTTTTAATATGAAAATGGTTCCACCTGCCCCCGGGGTTTCTCGCACTAATCGGCTATCCGATGAGGGGCTCCAGCGTCTGCAGAAACAGCTGGATTCCGGCTTGAATATGAGTGATACGGTGCTGGCGCAATGGATTCGGCGTTATGGCGAGTCGGCACGGGTTTTGATCCGCCAGCATGGGCGCTATGTGGACGGGTTTGATGCGATTGAGAATCCAGCGGAGACTACGGATGAGTAAATTATTGAGTGAGTGGCAGCCTTCGACTTCGGCGCTGGATCTGATCCGCCTCAACGGCATCCACGATGCGCAAATCGAGAAATCGCTGGAGTATCTGAAAGGCCAGTCTGAACTGCATAACATCGATGATGTGGAAGGTTACGATAACTGGAACGCGTTTTTTATCATGTTCTGCATCAAGGCGGGCAATCAGTCATAAGCACGCCTGCTTAACATCGATTAATGCCTGGCGCGATATTGATCGCGCAATTGATCTGGCTCATGTACTGGCTTGAGATTGAAATATCGAGGCGTAGTATGGTGCTATATCGGTTTGCCGGTCTGTTTTGTGAGCAAATTTTGGCGCTGCAAAACAACGGGAACTGGATTGCAGGGTTTCGGGATTGAGCCCCCGGAATTGAATCACAATCATGCAGTGAATCCGGTTTGCTGCGAGTATTTTAAGACCAGGGCCAGGCGTTCATTGCTGCAGGGAGGTGTGCTATGAACAAAGGTTTTATGTCGGTTTTACTCCGCTTTTTCGGTTTGTTTTTATTGGCCCTGCTGGTCTTCGGTTGCGGTAAAAGCAGCAACAACGATGAGCCGGAAACCATGCGTCTGTTCCCCACAGACAGTCCGATCGTTCTCAGTGAAACAGAAAAGCTTGAGCGGCTGGTGACCACCACGCGGCCTTATCCACTGGAGTTTTCTAATCCGGTGACGCTGTATGCCGCGACCGCTCCCGGTCAACCCTTATACCATCCTGCCGATCTGATCCGTGCCACTGATTTGGCCCTGATCGATGAAGCCGCGGTGCTGGTGGATACGCCTCCTGTTTACAGTAAGGCCTATCGGAACGCTTTTGTGCAGAAAGGCGGGGACGAGCAGCTCTGGTTTGCGCTTAGCGTCAATTCCGAAGCGGCCGTCAAACTGGTCTGGCAGGTGGCAGATCGGCCGTTTACGCTGGACCGGGAAAATATTCTGACTCCGCCCGGGCTCCAGGTTTCGGGTGAGCTGGCTGCCGTTAACGGCGAGTTCATGCTCAATATGGTCGACCTCAAACCGCCCCGGCTGGCGCTGGCGGCGGATAGTTTAATCGATGTGATCGATACCCGTACACGCGTGTACCCGCAGCAGGATACCTTCTATGTGCGTGCCTTTGCGCTGGATAACGAGGGTGCCGTGGTTGGCAATTTTGATCGTGGACTGCAGGTTCAGGTCGGCTATCGCCAGACCTACAATCCGCCGCTACAGAGCTTCTCGTTACCGTTTGATTTATTGTCGGGTAATCGGGAGGGGCTAATCACCTTCGGCGAGTTTCCTAATGAGCTGGCACTTGCGACAGAACGATTCTATGGCAATGACTCGCTGCAGAGTGACTGGTATTTCCGTCCGGATGGTTTTCCGCAAAAGACCGATACCCTGTATCTGCAGGTTTCAACTCAGCCGCTGACCACCGGCCAGGATGACTGGCGTGATCCCCCCGGGCTGGTGCATGAACTTGAACTGAAAAAAGGTACGCCGGCGTTTGATAATTTCAGTGCTGTTAATCATGCCGTGGCAGTTACTTTCCCCACCTTCGGGGTAGTACCTTCCCGATATTATGTGCGAGCAGTGGCGCTTTCTCCCGGTGCTGTCGCCGGGACGGTGAAGGCCAACTACTCGAAAACGGTTATCGTTTATTACGCGCCGAGTGGCGAATCTAATTTCATAATTTACCCGCCTCCCACGCAGATATCACCCGATATACCGGACGTGAGGCTGCTGGAATATAACCCGATAAAATGGGAAGACTCGGAATGGATGTACTGGTTTCAGGTGGTCAGGCAGCCGACCTACAAGGAGTATACCAATGGATTTTCGCCCTCGACCGCGCTGGTGCCAGGCTTAACCGTGGGTAAGAACATCAAGTTTGAACCGCCGAACGACGATGATAACTCCTGGCTGGAGGATGCCTGGAATGCAGTCAGCAACTTTTTCTCCTCGATAGTGGATTATCTGTCGAAGGTGACCAACTGGGTTTCGGCCGCTTATGCAAATGCCAAGGCGGGTCTGATTGAGTTTGCGGCGAGTAATCTTCCGCTGATTCCGGACAGCTTACGTGATGAGCTGCAAGCGGCACTCACCTACCTGGTTGATTATGGACTGGCTAGCGTGGGGATTCCTCCGGAGTTACCCAACTTCGATCAACTCACCAGTCTGGGTGCGGATTATATGGCGAGTGTGGCGCTGGAAAGTGCCGGTATTCCTGAAAATGTGCTAATCAATAGTGATACGATCCAGGATCTTGGTGGTGGCATTAAGGACGAGTTGAAGACGTCTGCCAGTTCCGGTTCTTCGCCTAACCCACTGGGCTGGAAGTTTGTGCGCCAGCGTCCGGATACCCTGTATCGTCCGGCCTATATACTGTTTGAAATCAGTAATCCGCATAATCATTCCACTCCGCCCGGTATTTTACGCGGTGATGTAACCCGTCATCTGAGTGATGATGAGCTGATGGATGGCACCAAGGCGACGATGGTTGCGATCTTTGGCGGCAGCCATGATTTTGAACTGTACCGTCCGGTGAGCGGTGTAGTAATTCCTCGACTGTTGCCCGGACAGCGTCTGACCGTACCGCTTTATTTAACCGAATATACCGGCCAGGCGTTTCCGTTCCATCCGCATGTGGTGAATCAGTCAGAGTTTTCGAAGATGTACAGTCATTTTGACTACTTCAACTTCAGCTTCGGTATCAGCTATGACCTGCCTTCTGCGGAAGCCTATGCGGCAAGTAAGGGCCTGCCGGGCGGCATAGACTATGTGTATAGCAATGTCAGCAACGGCTTCGGTTTCAGCACCGACCCGGCGTTCAGGTATGTGCCGTCTATCGCGCAGTAGCGCATAAAATTGCATGCGTTCGTCCCGCCACTCCCGAAGAATCGGGAGTGGCGCTGGTGAATATCGTTGATGTTGTCTACGCACAGTTTATTTATACTGCTGAAAATAAACATTTCCACAGATGGTATCGGGATACTGCAGTTAATGATGAATATTCAAACCAACGCAGACAGCGTGATCGTGCTCGATTTTGAAACCACCGGACTGTCGCCGGATAATGGTGACAGAGCCATCGAGATTGGAGCGGTAAAGCTGGTGCAGGGAGAGGTTGTTGGGCGCTTCCAGCAGTTGATGTATCCGGGTCGACGTGTCGATTATTTTATCGAAAGCTACACCGGTATCAGTAATGAGATGCTGAAGGATGCGCCACCCTGCGCCGAAGTGATGGCCGATTTTGCCGATTTTATACAGGGCTGTAATCTGGTCGCGCACAATGCCTCGTTCGACGCACGTTTTCTGGGTGCCGAGCTGCAGCGCATCCGGCGCTCACTGGATGAACCGTTTGCCTGTTCGATGCTGGCGGCGCGACGACTTTATCCAGATGCACCGAATCATAAACTGGGGACGTTGGTGAGTTATAAAGCGTTGCCGAATGATGGCACTTTTCACCGTGCGCTGGCGGATGCGGAAATGACTGCGCATCTATGGCTGGGAATGTTGGCGGATATGCGTGAGCAGTATGAATTTGATCAAATTCCGTTTGAGCTGATGCAACGCCTGGCGCGGACTGCGAAGTCAGCTGTGCCGGGGTTGCTGGTGCGTGAAGCGGGTAAAAAAGGCGGCTGAGTGTTTTTTTTCTGATTGTGAACAGGTGACGGCCGGTTGGGTTGCTATCCCTGCCTTGTCGTCATACCAGCGAACGACTGCAGGGATGCAGGAGGTAGAGCGAAGCAGGATGCCAGAGCCGAGGCTGGTATCCAGAGTCGGAGCCGTGGATATAGAGTGGTGTCTTACGTTGGGCTGGACTCCAGATCGAGTCTGGAGTGACGATGCTTTTGGGGTTTGCGTTTTTGTCGTCATACCAGCGCACGACTGCAGGG
>JACNJF010000139.1 GCA_014382695.1 Gammaproteobacteria bacterium
TTACTTATTAAACGGTCTCGAGTTCTTTTAGTTTCAGTTTCTTTATTGTTAATTACTTCCTGCGGTGGAGGTGCTCCTGGTGATGAAAAAGTCACTGAAGTCACTCCGGTGCTACTGCAAGATTCTACAGGGTTGCTGGAAAGTGTTGGCGTCACTTCAATCGATGAATTAAAAGCTAAACTCTCAAGTAAAAGTGCACTGTCTTTAACCCTCGAATTAACCGAAGCGGATCCTGCCATCAAAGCAGAGTCTGTGGTTCGGTTGCTGAAACAGAATAATCGCAATATTGAATACCAGAAGCTGAAAACTAATGGTGTTAGTGACGAGGTGATTGCGAAAATAAAAGAGTTACCGCTATCTCCTGTCGCGCTTAAAAATCTGGTCCGACTGCCGGACCCTCAACTATTTCCGATGCCAACTTTATCTCAGCAGGCCATTGATTTATTTAATGCTGAAAAATTAAAGGTACTCAACAGGAAGCTAAGATTAGCCGATCAGTTAGCGCTTGACTCAAGCCAGTTTAAACAGATCCAGTCAGCCTTCGAGCGGGTAGAGATTGTCGATAACTTTGGCAACCTGAATCAACAGTTTCAGAATGTACTGGTTAAAGACGATACGAGTGCGCGCCCGGCGGGTTTTGTCTACCCATCTCAGGCTAACCGCGCTGCAGTCCTGGATCTACCGCCGGGTTACCATCTGGGTAATTACGAAATGGAGCTGGATGAAGGTGTCAGTTCAGACTTTCCGTTTGCAGATAACTGCTATATCGTCGAACCTCAATTGCCAATGTTTGTTTCACAAGCTGGCAATAGTATTAATTCCAGCCTGGTGACTTCAGATTCAGGCAATGCAACGATCAAACTACCGCAAACTGGTATCGCCATGTTTGCCGTATCATCGGAAAATGTAGTAACGGTTAATCTTCAACGCAGCGATGGCTTTTCATTACTCAATCAACAGGTCGTCGGCACTTACTATATATATCTGCCGATCACTCAGGATGATACCTGCCAACCCTTTACCTTTACTGGTGCCAGCAATAACTACAGCATCAGGTTAATCGATATCAAATCCACTGAACGACTGAATCATCACTTCTATTTTGAAGGTAACGAATACCTTTCACCCGAAAGGCAAATTGAGCTGATTAATTCAAATCCTTTTTTCAACGCTCAGTCGTATAGCTTTAGTTCCATCAACTCCTTACTCAACAGGGTTGATCTGTTATTCAAGATGAAAACCAGCTCAGCGGGCAATACCGGTTTTGATGTACTGATTTTTTCACCCTCAGGCAAAGCGTATTCAGCCACCCAATATGGTATTACCGGGTTTCATACTGCGTGGGGATTTGACCAGGGCATTGCACGAGAGAACGGCGTATGGCGCGTTGACCTGCTGCCCCCTGGCAGTACTCAAACCACGCTGAATCAGCTAACCGGTATCACCGCCAGAGTGACTGACGAGAATGCTTCAGGTCGGTATTTGAATGTACTGGCTGCTGTGAATACCGATCCACAGGTTCAAACCAGAGAGTTTGTGCTGGGCCTGTTAAAGAATGTTTCGTTGAAAACGCAGGGTGATGACGGTGATTCAAATGAAGGCGAAATCAGCCTGACCCTGAACACCACGATGGCACCGAAACTGAATGCCCCCAGTTATCTGGAAGACCTGCTAGCCCGGGACGGTACGATGAATGATCAGATTGCATTATGGCAATGCTGGATTAAGTCTGAAAAAACGGGACATGAATTTGAAACGAATGCGGAATGTTATGAGTATAAAGATGAGTTTGATACTCAACAGGGGTTGTATGAACATATACGTGAATATGATTCACAGCATGATCCTCAGTACTATCGATGCCGAGATGAAAACGGGGATGAGGCAGTCTGTATTCGAGGTGAAAATGGCTACTATGGAGATCTTAATATAACTGAGCCGGAAAAGGTCAAAATGGTTATGGAAGACTATGCCAACACCATGAACAGGGAGTATCAGGATGTTGAGTATCTGAATATTTTATCCAATTATTATGACCTCTATCTGAACTGGAAAGACAGATCGGTGCAAATCGATACCGGCAAATTTCCGTATGATGGGCTGGCTTATAAAACCCGTGAGTCTTCGATTTGTGATATCACGGATGCGGGTTGTGTGGGGACAGAAAGTATACAGGCTATGCTGCCTTACTTTGATAGCCCGGTCATCATCGAAACCAACCGCCCCGTGTTTGGTGTACCCGCTGACAGGGTAAATCAAAGTACCTTACCCATTAATTTCGATTACCTGGCAATCGATCAGGATGAGTACGACACCGATGCTGAATTATTTACCGTGCTGGCTTATGCGGCCACTCAGGTTTACAACATTGCCACAGGAAATTTTGTCGGCCTGGTGTGTAACTCGGTGGGATTACTCGATGACCTTCATCAGCTGGAAAAAGATGCTGAAGATGAAGCGCTGGGCAGCGCAAGGGTGAGTATCAACCGCTATTCCAGTAGTGATCCTTTTTATGGATTGCATACGGCAAAGAACTTTAATTTCTTTATCTCCGGGGTTCCAGAGGGTAATACCCAGATCGATACCCACGGGCAAACGATGAACTACGCGCAAATGGCCTGTGGTGTTGCCGGTCTGGCGACTTCAGGCTACAACTTTTTCCAGAGAGCCGATTTTCTACTAAGCCTGGATTATGCGCAGTTTGGTGAGCATGCCGATCTGGTGCAGGCGATTGCCGGGATTGCAGGAGCCATTAATAGTGCAGATCTGGCATTACAGGCTGATGCTATTGCGACCATGATAGAAAACGGTCAGTTCGATCAAGCCCGTGAACGATTAAAGTTAAATACCAATATTAATAATTTAACTCAGGGAACCGATGTCTATGCCGATCTGGACGCGCTGTTAAATACCTTTTCCAACGAAGCCTCTGCCGCCAACGGCAATAACATCATTAAATCGAATGCGCACTATCTTCTGGATGAAGGCCGCAAAACACGCGCCCAGGTGGAGTTTCAACGGATTCACTCGGTACCGGTTTTAACCTTGTCGGTTACGCTGGATAGTTTGAAAATCATCTCAAACCAGGAGGACGACAACGATGCAAGTGTTCAAATAAAGCCATTTGTGGGACTCATCAACGATCGACCTCGTGACGGCCTGAATACACATAGCCTGTTTTCAGATCAGGATGATGGCAGCAATGCGGCATCAGGCTATCTGCGCTTCTATGGTGTAGCGGATGGCGACATACTCACACCCCATGCCCAGCTACTTTCTGCGACCGGCAGTAATGTTGCGGCAATCTATGTCGAGCTGGCGATTATTGAAGACGATGGAATGAGTGTCGAAGATGACGACATGATCGGTGTATTCAGCCAGACCTTTAAGCTGGAAGAAATTTTTAATTCAAACGCCGAGTTTAAATGGAATTACCTGGGTGGCAATGACTACCAGCTGGAGATTCGTGATTACCCCGTCTATAACTCACGCAATCAGCGCACACTTGAAAATCCTCTGAGTGCCGATTATGAACTGCAGAAAAAACATAACCGTAATCGTAGTCCAGGCGCATTGGTGAATTTGACTATCCGGTTACAGGTGGGAGATCTTACCGATCACTATCCACAACTCGATAGCGCAATAGCCGTGTCGGAAGTGAATGCAGGTAAAGACACTTACTCGATGAATATGAATGAAATAAATAGCCTGGATATTGTCGATATAGCGAGTCCAGAGCTGTTTGATGTACTGGCAGGGCTGGCCATCGTCACACCCTCTGGTCACGCCGGCATTGACGGCGTCGTTTTTCGCTACGATGTAGAAACCTTTGCTCTTACAGAGCTGTTTCGCTACGACGCCACAAACTTCAGTGGTGAGCTGTTGCCGATAAAAAAGGCACTCAGCGCGGCAAATACCATCAGCAGTTATGTCGCGGACGGCCTCAGCCAAAACCGTGCACCAGCGCTGATTAAACTGTTACCGAATAACCGAATCCTGTTCGCCATTTCGGGTGATGATGGCGCCAGGTTGATGATTGTCTCTTTCACCAACCAGGGCGTGATGACGCTGGAAAGCTCCCAAACACTGATTGAAGCCGATGGCTCTCCGATTTATAGCTTGATGGATGCCACCCTGTCTCCTGACCGCAGCCGACTATTAGTTCCGTATATTCCGCAGAGCTATAAAAGCGGGGATAAGACGCAGGCAGTGCATTCGAAAGTCATGTACTTCCAGTTACAGGGGAATGATTTTATCTATCGCGATACGATTGAAAATGTGGCAGCTACCATCGCCGGCGCTGAGTTTGTCGGCAATGATGCCATCAGTCTGACCTTGAAAAAACTGGCCTATGTCACCTCCAGTTCAACGGTATGGGACTGGTTAGACAGCTATCTCAAGGATCTTCATGCGGCCTGTAGCAGCAGCGCCATGAATTGTCTGTATGAAGTCCTGAGTCGAGACGTATTGATTTACCAGATTGATGAAAGCGAGATGGTGGAGTTGATCGAGTCATTTGATCACTATTCAGCGCCAGTAACTTATGCATCGGGCAAAACAGTTAACCACTATAGCGCGCTTCAAAATCATCTCATTGACGCAGCAGGAATCAGTCACGCTGAAACCATTTCAGCAACCGGGGCCAGCGCCGTGCTGAGATATAACCGCACTGTTTACCAGTTGGGTTTTGATATGAATGTTAACGGGTTTGTCAAAACAGGTTCGTCATCACTGACACCGAGAAAACAGATTCGGTATAACCCGGTTGGGCTGTATTACTGTGCCGAAGGGCTTTCCTGTTCGGGGTATTTGCAACCCGCAAATGCGGCAAACAGTAATGACGAGAATACCTATGTCAGTCCAGACAGAGTCATCGATTTTGATTTTGCCGATTACGTGCGGGATTTAATCCTGAGTATCGACACTCAGGCAGTCGATGCCACTGGCAATAGCTGTAACCTGTATACCTATGTCGATACCGTTGGCACAAACGGTCTTATCGGTGGCACATCGTTCATTAGCAATCCGGATTGTCATCGCCAGAGCCAGTTAAAACTGACCAGTCTGTACGATGGCCCGGCCGCCTTTAAAGGCCCTCAGATCAGTGGAGACATCTTCGATACCGAAGTCACTATGGATGGTGCTAACGATATTGCCGGTTTAGCCTTCTACTTCGATGTAACGGACCGGGATACCCGCATCGACCAGTTAACGGTGACCGTTACCGCTCAGAATGACCCCTTTAATGAAACCATTAAAGCGCCTTTCAAGATCCATAGCCCACTCTATACCGCACGCTGTGAAACGACCCAGGAAGGCCACGGAAGCTGTAGCGGAAGCATTATCCCCGACTATGAAAATGCCAGCTTCAAACAAAATATAACGGTCTCGGTTTCTGACGGCCTGTACACGTCTGAGCGCAATTTCAGCCTGTTTCTGGATAGAGAAGCGCCGCTACTAATCGATAGCGCACAAACGGTACCGCTGGTAACGCCAGAGGCTTATCAGCTGGTCGATATGACGTTTGATAGTGCCACATCAGCCTCATCGATGAACTGCACCAACACTAGCTATTGTTACCTGATCAATAACGGTTTTGTGGATGCATGGGACTGGGTCAACAAACCAGCATGGTTAAGCTGTGTCGAGCAGACGTCAGCGGCATATGGCAGCCAGCTGTTACGCTGTATCGGGCAACCGCCTGTTGGTCAGGCCGGCAGCTATATGATGCAAATCAATGCCTATCAGGCGAAAGGCAGCGCCTACCAGAAAGCCGCTTCAATGATGATGACGCTAAACGTAGCAGAGCCGGATGTGCAACCCGATGCATTCAGCTTCCCCACACAGAGTGATACCGCGCTGGATACCCTGCTCGAATCTGCACCCATTACGGTGTACGGTTTAACCGGTTATGCCACTCTGTCACTCGATCAGGGCGAATACTGGCGCAGCAGCAGCGGGCTATGGTCTAGCGCTGCGGCCAGCAATATCGTGAATGGTGAAATCATCAAACTACGGTTACAGTCGTCCACTGAATTCAGTACTGCAACAACGGCTAATCTGACGCTAGGTGGTATAGCAGGAAGTTTCACACTCAATACAAAAGCCGACCCGAATGCGAATGACTCCACACCCGATGCATTCAGTTTCACTGCGCTGACCGGTCAGCCTCGTGCACAGTTAGTCGCAAGCAACACGGTGACCGTGAGCGGTATCTGGATCGCATCACCCGTGACAGTATCGAATGGAGAATATCAAATCGGAACTGGCGGCTGGACCAGTCAGCCAGCGCAGCTGGAAAATGGCCAGGCCGTTGCTGTTCGACATACCACGTCGGATAGTTTCGCGACCGAGGTTGTGACCCGCTTAACCATTGGCGGCGTGAGCGCAGAGTTTCGTTCCACCACCCTGGCGCTGTTAGCACCGGTACTGTCTACATCTACCGCGATTGTCGAGCCGGTGATCAATACGCTATTCGAGTTCACCCCCATCAATACGGGCGGGGATATCGCCAGCTGGAGTATCGTTAACAAACCAGCCTGGGCCAGTTTTGACAGTGCCACCGGACAGTTGACTGGCATAGTCGATAGTCTGAATAGCTTTAGTATAGAAATTACCGCCAGCAATGCCACGGGCTCTGACACCTTTATTGCAAGCGTTAATGTGCAATCGGATAACGCACCGATAATCAATGGTTATGCCAGCAGCTGCTCAATCGATAATGACTGGTGTGACTTCAGCTTTAGTGATAATCCCGGCTGGAGAGCCTCGGTTAACCGGCTCACCATCGGTGCGCCTTATGGAATCGATGCGCCTGTCGTGTTGTTCAGCCCGAACGATTATGAATTAAGCGCGGGTAATCTACGCCTTAAAATTAACGCGATCAATAATATGGTCAAGCAGGGCGGTAACTATCAACTCCTGATATCCGCCACAGGCTATTCAGACAGTAGCGTTGACTTTATGCTGGACGGTGGTGCTGCCGTTGTTGGCACATTCTCGGTAACACCTGCATTTTCAGCGGGTCAGGTCTCTACCGTTAGCGCTCAGGTCACCAACCGGTTTGGAATCCCTTTCAGCTATGCAGAAGTGATAACCGAACTGAATATTAAAAATCTGACACCTAATATCGACGAAGTTTATAAAGCCAGGGAAAGTCAACAGGCCGCCTGGCAAGCGCTCACCCTGACATCATTCTATTCGGATTCTACGGGCAATGTTTCCTTTCAACTCGGCCTGCCCGGATGTATCAGTATCGATGATGGTTTTCAGTTAAATATGGGGGCGCAGTCTGTACAGTATTTGAATAGTGCTAGTGACTGTATCGATGTCGACTGGATCAACCGGGAAGCCTATATAGACCTGGGTCATATCGCAGAAGACAGCCAGGGTAATAGCTATATGGTCTATTCCAGTAACACAGACTTTGCCGGCATAATACATCTCGGTGCGTCAACCTTGAATGACCTGTATCTGGTCAAGCTGGATAGAAATGGTGAGCAAAGATGGGTCAGAGCAATCGCCACGAACAGCTTTGAAACAGTCGCTTCACTGGTCATAGTAAACGATGAAATCTATATCGCAGGTTCCACCGGCACGGATGGCGATATCGATGGAGCAGGAGATCAGATTGCGTTGGGGATGAATGATCAATTTGTGGTCAAATACAATACCAGCGGAGATCGTCTGTGGACACGCCAGTTTGGAACAGCGCTGAATGATTCCGTGTATATAATGGCAACGTATAATAACCAGTTGTACCTGATCTCGAAGGTTGGTTTTACTAACGAGGCTCCGGCACCAGCAAATACAGCGATGTATACCTTGTCGCTGGATGGTACCAGCCTGCAGATGGTGATGGATAACACGACCTCTACAGCATTGATCGACCGAGTAGCGGGGAGCTATTCCTTCATGCAAATCGATGCTGCCGGAAATTTTTATCTGGTCGAAGGAAACGATGTCTACAAATTTAATAATAACGGACTGCAGTTACAGCAAAGTAAAGCCCTGAGCAAAAATATCGATGCCATGGTACTGACGGATAATGCGCTGTGTGTTGCATCGGACGCTGCCGACATCAATGCTACCGCAGCCGTTAAAATAAGCTGCTTCAACACGTCTGACCTGGATTTACGCTGGGAAAAACTGATTGAATCCAATGCACCGTATTTACACGAAGCCAATAGCAATGCCCGTTTAGCCGTTCGGGATAACGTGGTGTATGCGCTGCTCAGTTCCAGTGCTGAAATTTATTATGATGCGACATTGAGTGAAACACCGAACCAGACGCTGAACTTAATAGCATTCAATGCCGATGATGGTAGTGAGCTAAATCACCAAAGCTGGATCACAGAAGTACGTAGCGATGCGCTCGTGATGGCTGATGAGGTATCAATCGGGTCAACTGGAAACATCTACCTGAAAGGCCGCGTGACTCATACCTTTAACTCAAGCCTCCAGATCGGTTATATTCAGGTGGCGGGAGCGATTCAGTATCCGCAGAATACCTTCCTGATCAAAACCTCGCTGGCAGCCACGGCCACTCCGCTACCTTTGACGGGATTAACTCGAAGCGGCTTCACAAACGTAGTGACGGATCATGATCATGCATTGCAGTGGGATGATGATTTTTCCAGTGAAGATACAACAGCGACCTGGAGCCTGGCCAACAATGCCTGTCAGACAAAGGTTATGGCCGGATATACGGACTGGAGGCTTGCCACCGATGTAGAGCTGCAACGGGGTGCGGCATATACCCCACAGGAAGGCTCAAGGTTTGTAAACTATAACCCTGTTGACTGGTGGTATTACTACTGGACAGGTCTTGAAAACAGTCCAGGCTGGCATGTAGCGATCAAACCCCAGGGACCATTGGCGGATGCTTTTGATGATAACGACTGGTTAAACTTTCGCTGTGTCAGGGATAAGCTGTAGCGACCCAGGTCACATGAAGTTTTGCAGCGTGTTTAAGTCGAGTAATGAAGATGAACTTAACCGGACATTGCGCGATATTTGCGGGTTAGAGAAGTATATTTATTTTACTTCTCGCAACTTTACGACATACAACCTCACCGTTACGTTATCGACCTGAACGTGATCTAGATGCTTGAAAGTGATCACAAAATATGTGAATCTGCTTCGCACAAATTTATTTCTCAGAAAGGAAATTATAGTCATGGACATCATTGATAATATTCGACACCTAAAACAGGGCATTGTTAGATTTGTTGACCCGTGAATAATCCCGGTCAAGACTCTGAATCAAAGCAAACCCTTATCCCTAATCTATTGCAGGAAACAAACAATGCTGATAAAAAAAATAAAATGCTTCTCACTCGCAATAACGATAGCTTTTTCAATGGCCACCTTGTTAGCACCGACGGCGGCACAGGCAGCAAGCGGAAACGATCAGGTCAAGCAGGTTGAACGGAAAATTTCCAGCATAAAGCGAGGCATCGCAACCTCACCGTCGAAAGCCGAACAAGACTTGCTGCAGGCGCGTGAATTATTAGCCGAACTGGAGCAATCGGAGCCTGACAACAAAAAACTCCCACAGCTTCAAAAAAACATTGAAACCCTCGGTCAACAATTAGAGAAGCGTCTGGGTCGACCCATTGGCGGCTCAGCGCCAGAGCCTAAGAAGAGCAGCGCACCCGTTAAACAGGCGACCTTGCCTTCCAGTTTACCGAGCTCAGTTTCTTCAAGAATCAAAAAAATCGATGGCTATCTTGATGCAGTGGAAACTGCTCTGGCAAAGGATCAACTGCAGACCGCAACATCCAGGTTGAACTCAGCGCAGAAGGTCATGGATGAGATCCAGTCACGTTACAGCAGCAAGATTCCCGCAGGAAATGAAGAGATGAAAGTTGCCACCGAGCGCCTGTCTGCAGTGACTCAACAACATAACCAGGCTGCAGCGGCCGCAGCCAGTGAATCCGCCAATCAAGCGGCAAATCAGCAGAAAAAAGAAGCGCAATCACAGGAGTGGATTGAGAAATTCGCGCCATTTAACGATCGTAAAAGCGATTCATACCTGCTGATGGGCTCGTCGTTCAACAGCGCTAGCGAAGCAGAACAGAAGAAGAGTCGTGCGGCCTACGCGAAGGCCAATTCTCTACTGGCAGAATATCAAACAACAGACTTCCCCTACGGCAAGACTCAGGAGCTTGAGTTTCTCCTCCCCGGGCTTATCGACAAGCTCAAATATTTCAACGCAGACGAATCCAGCGCCCAGCAGGCAGAAGCCAACAGTGAATGGGTTGAGAAGCTTAGAGCCTATAACGATGTTGGCGCAGGTAGCAGGAAGTATCTCGTGGCCGGTGTAACCAAAAACGGGGATCAGATTAAGCAACGGGAAGCACTTTTTAATGAAGCCCAGGCAGTCTGGGCCGATTATCAGAAAGCCGAGTTCCCTCTTGGCAAGACCACAGAGCTGATCAATCTGGAAAAGGAAATGCAGCAAAAGCTGGCGGAAATGCCCGATGTCTTGCGTAAAAGCCGTATCCTGGTGGCCGCAGAACTGGAAGGTGACATCGATCGGGTATTCGCCAACCTGAATAAGGATACCGACTGGAAGAGCGATACTTCAAAGAAACCGAGTATCGCTATGCAGCGGGATATCGAGCCTTTACGCAATGCACTGCAGAGCTATGCCGGATTAGTAGAGCCAACGGATGCCAGCTTGCTTAAAATGCAGAAAAAGATTGCGGATATAGAGCAGCTTGACCAGAAAAATCGGTCCATACGAGCCGAACGCACATTTATGGAAGCTGACCGTTTTAGCGGCAAAGGTGCGGAAGACATGAAGAATAAGGTCAGGGATATCGTCAAACAGAAAATTCCCGGCGCCAAACTACTGCGCGTAACATTGCGCGCCGAAGCCTGGCAGGAAGAGAGTGTTACGGAGTGGACGGACACCACCAAAACAGCATCGCGCTATCGCGTTACGCGGTTTATGACCGCCCATGCGGCTGCAAAATCTGGAGATGGCAAGGTATACCTGCACGGCGTTCATCTTGCCAGCGATCGAACAGGCGATGGGAGCTGGGGCCCTCTGTATGGCAATATTAAGTGGTCAGACTGGATGGCTGAAGAAAACGTAAACAAATAATCCTCAGGACATACACCAAAGACATCTGACCTATCTCGGAGTTATCGGGTTAGAGAATATTGTTCTCTGACCCGGTTTTACTCAGCGTCATTCCGGCATGATCTTAGCCAGAATAACCGCCAGAAAACCCTATTTTTTCTGTTTTCCCCTCGTCATTCCAGCGCACGACTGAAGGGATTCAGGAGGTAGAGCGAAGCAGGATGCCAGAGCCGAGGCTGGAATCCAGAGAAACTGCGACAACTGGGAGTTCTTAACCCCAGCCTCGACTCTGGCTCCTTTCCGGCATTATCTTAGCCGGAATAACCGTCAGAAAATCCTATTTTTTCTGTTTTTTCCTCGTCATTCCGGCGAACGACTGCAGGGAGCAGGAGGTAGAGCGAAGCAGGAGCCAGAGCCGAGGATGCCCGTAATAAAAAAAGTGACTCGCACACTAAAAAGGAATTTGCTACGTAGTCAGGACTGCTTTAGTGTGTAAAAATCAATCCGGTAAGATTCAGATTTAAAGTACCAGCCCTTAACCTCAAAATCATGCTTTTTCCAGCGATGGACAAAGGTTGTTCCCAACAACCCCTTGCATTTCTAACATCTCTGGCAGTCATACCATGTCGAGTCTGGCATGACGATTCCTCTGCTTTTAGTTTACGAACTTTCTGGTGGGCCAATTCTGGTTTTATTGATTAATGCCGTATTAAAAAAACACGATAAGCGAACACGATATCGACGTAATAAGCGAATTGTGGTACAACTCAATAAGCGAATTATCGTACGGCACAAAAAGCGAACAACAGACCATGGCAACTCCATCTGAAAAACTGGCAGTATCCCTTGAGGCTCTCCACCACCTGCAGGAGCGTGGCATCGTTGCCATACGCTCTGCCGACCTGACACGAACCCATAGAGAGCGACTCAGCAAAAATGGTTTCCTTGAGGAGGTCATCAAGGGCTGGTACATCGCTGCTAATCCAGATCTACCGAATTCAGAAAGCACCACATGGTATGCGTCGTTCTGGCAATTTTGTGCAGCCTACCTAAGGCAACTTAAAGGAACAGACTGGTGCCTTTCACCTGAGCAATCGCTATCTTTGCATGCTGAGAACTGGACGGTTCCAAAACAGCTTTTGGTTCGCGCTGCCCGGGCGCGCAATAACATTACCGCTTTACCATATGGCACCTCATTACTGGATACAAAATCGACCCTGCCAGAGGAAAGTGATATTGCGCAGATAAATGGCCTACGCATTTTTTCACTACCCGCAGCATTAGTGGCCTGCACCCCCCGATATTTTGAGCAAAATCCGACCGATATTCGAGCCGCTCTATCCATAGTACGTGATGCATCCGAAGTACTTGAACCCTTACTTAAGGGCGGAAACAGCACTATTGCAGGAAGGCTTGCGGGCGCATTTAGAAATATTGGTCGCGGTCGTATTGCAGATAATATCGTGAGCACGATGCGCTCTGCCGGATATGATGTACGCGAAAATGATCTCTTCCAGTCTAAGGCTCCAGTAACTTTTTCCACGCATGAAATATCTCCATATGCCAATCGTATTCGTTTAATGTGGCAGGAAATGCGTGAACCCGTTATCGAGCGTTTTCCGGCAGCTCCCGGCCTGCCAAAAGAAACCAAAGCCTACCTCAAACATGTCGAAGATGTTTATGTCACGGATGCCTATCACTCGCTATCGATTGAAGGCTATAGAGTTAGCCCGTATTTGATCGAGAAAGTGCGAGACGGGGCCTGGAACCCGGATAGCAACAGGGATGATACAGAGCAGCGAAATGCAATGGCTGCGCGTGGATACTGGCAAGCCTACCAGCAAGTAAGAAAAAGTATTCTAAAGGTTCTGAACCACGATAGTCCGGGCGAGGTAGCCTATGATGACCACAGCATCTGGTATCGAGAGATGTTTGCACCAGGGGTAGTCGCGGGCATTCTAAAGCCTTATGATCTTGCTGGTTATCGTAATGCACGGGTATATATACGAGCATCAAAACACACTCCACCGGGAGCAGAGGCAGTGCGTGATGCCATGCCAGTCCTGTTTGAATTGTTGCAATCAGAAACCGAAGCTTGTGTGCGGGTTGTACTCGGGCACTTTATTTTCGTGTACATCCATCCTTACATGGATGGCAATGGTCGCATGGGCAGATTTTTAATGAATGTGATGTTAGCAAGTGGCGGTTATCCCTGGACGATTATTCCAGTTGAGAAACGTAACTCCTATATGTCGGCGTTAGAAGACGCGAGTGTAAATCAGAATATCGTTCCTTTTACGGACTTTCTGGCGTGGCTGGTAAGTGATGGATTAGAGTGAACGACAGGAGTTATCAGCCATAGACAGTGCTTGCTGTGCGATAGAAAAAGGTTGCTCCCAACAACCCTTTGCATTTCCACCATAATCGATGTTCGGTATGACGATTTCCCCCTCTCCTTCTATTTATCTACTTTCTGGCGAGACCGGTTTGACCTGACAATAGAACGGGGTGAGAGCGCTGGGACTTTTATGCTGTGGTATTTGTTTTAATTCTGGAGACGTTGATCCTACTCAGTGCCCGCAGTGCAATGGACAAAGGCTTCTCCCAACAACACCTTTGCATTTCCACCATCACTGGCAGTCATAGCCGATCAAGTCCGGTATAACGACACTCCCGGTGCTGTTCGCTGGATGCACTTCCATAGCCGCAAACCATTGGCAAATGCCGAGTAAAAAGGTAAAGAAGGGTGAAACCACCACTAATCCAGCATGCTTTTCGGGTGTTTAGCCAGTCTTTATAGTGTAAAAAAAATATATATTCCCTGCCTTTTTGCTGTCAGGAATTTTTACAGCATCCGTCAAAAACCACTCATTACACATAGACAGGCCACTGCCCACCTCAAGCCCAGCATATAGGCACATTAATTGCTTCTAATAAATATAGAGTGAATAGTCAGCTATAGCTTTTCCATTTTTTGACTTATCCGAGGTACTCGCAAATGAATAGCAACAAAATTTCCAACAAACAAACTCCCGTTTATCTGATTACAGCGGCTAAAGGGATCTTCCTGTCCGCACTTTTGGCATCCACCTCCGCGTTTGGTGGCATTATTTCTACCCCTGTCACCCCGGTTGCTACCAATGTTGGTGGTTATTCCATGACGGCATTCCACCTGCCGACCGGCGACAACAATACTGCAAATTCGGCAACTTCCTTAAACGGGGACATTGTAAACTTCACCAACATGAACGGAGCTAGCGCTCAAAGCATGACAGTCGGTGATCAAAACGATTCTACCAATACCAACGATGCCTGGTGGAGTGGGTCAAGCGATTCTTTCTATTACGCTGATTTAACTGTTCACTGGCTGGAACTAATAATGCCAGCTAACACTCTGGCTTTTTCCCTGACCATTGACGCCAATTTCAGTGCAAGTGCCTGGATTCTTGGTGTGGCAGATGATGGTAGTGCCGTTGATACGGCTAATAGAAACTTCGCCATGAATGCGAATGGTTCATTTACCCCGACACCCTCCTATACGATACCGCTTAGTGGCCCATCCAAGTCATTTGGCTTTTATGCAGACAACTCCGGCGGCAGCTGTAATACCATATCTAAGGTAGTGATAGATCCTACCTATTGGGGAATGGGAGATTTCTCCATCCACGTTGATGATAATGCCTGTGCTGTTCCAGAGCCCAACACAATATTGCTGATGTTGATGGGTCTTATGAGCACTTTTACAGCCGTATTTATTAGACGTAAGGCTTAATAAAACTGCATAAGGCTTTTAAATTAAAACCGTCTCAACCTTTTCATGGTTGAGACGGTTTTTTTTATTCATCACCATTTAAAGATCATTAACGGCCTGTTCAGGAACAAGTGACTCCTATTTACTCAAGCCAGATTTATTCACTCGTCCTCCACAGTTTGTCCTGAAGCCGTTCATTCCGCCAATCGATACAGATATACAGATTAATGGAATGAATTGCCGTATTTAAACCCTTATACCAGCCCCGAAGCCTGCACATCGGCATGGTAGGAAGATCTTACCAGCGGCCCGCTCGCGACATGCTTGAACCCGATCGATTCACCATACACCTTCAGCTCGTCGAACTGCTGCGGGGTGTAGTAGGCTTCTATCGGCAGATGTGAATCGGAGGGTGCCAGGTACTGGCCGATGGTGAGCATGCTGCAGCCATGTGCACGCAGGTCGCGCATCACTGACATGATCTCATCGACCTCTTCTCCCAGACCGACCATCAGGCCGGACTTGGTCGGTACCTGCGGGTGACGCTCGCCGAAGCGCCGGATTAGATCCAGCGACCATTGATAATCCGCCCCCGGTCGTGCCTTTTTATACAACCTTGGCACCGTTTCCATGTTGTGATTGAACACATCGGGTGGTGCTAGAGACAGGGCGTCGAGCGCGATATCCATGCGCCCACGGAAATCGGGAGTCAGTGTTTCCACCCGGATGCCGGGTTGAGCGGCACGCACGGCCGCCACACAATCGGCAAAGTGTTGCGCTCCACCATCGCGCAGGTCATCTCGATCGACTGAAGTGATGACGACGTATTTCAGGCGCATGCTGGCGACCGCATCGGCCAGCTGCGCCGGCTCTGCAGTATCCACCGGTAACGGCCGTCCATGTCCGACTTCACAGAATGGACAACGCCGCGTACACACCTGACCCAGGATCATAAAAGTAGCAGTGCCATGCCCGAAACATTCGGGCAGGTTGGGACAGGCCGCTTCTTCACACACGGTGTTGAGTTTATTCGCGCGTAACAGCTCGCGTACCTTTTCCGCCTGACGGCCGGTGGGCAGCTTGACCTTCAGCCATTTCGGCTTGGGTAAATGGTTTGCCTTCGGCACCACCTTGATCGGGATGCGCGCGAGCTTGTCGGCCCCGCGTAACAGTACCCCGGGCTCAGGACTCTTGTAGGTTTCATTACTCATCAGCGCTTCTTCGGCATGTACAGATCGGTGATGGTGCCTTCGAACGCTTCCGCCGCCATCGCGACCGTTTCCGACAGGGTTGGGTGTGGATGTACGGTGAGACCGATATCGGCCGCATTCGAGCCCATTTCGATCGCATGTGCCATTTCCGCAATCAGTTCACCGGCATTTACACCGACGATACCAGCACCGATCAGACGATCGTTTTCTTCATCGAAAATCAGCTTGGTCATGCCTTCTTCTCGCGCGATAGATAGCGCGCGTCCACTGGCTGCCCACGGGAACACTCCCTTGCCGTATTTGATGCCCTGCGCCTTGGCTTCGATCTCGGTGACTCCGACCCACGCCACTTCAGGATCGGTATAGGCAACCGACGGAATCACCCGCGCATCGAAGTGACTCGGTAAGCCACTCGCGGCTTCGGCCGCCGTCTTGCCTTCGTGCACCGCCTTATGCGCCAGCATCGGCTGCCCGATGATATCGCCAATAGCAAAGATATGCGGCTGCGTGGTGCGCATCTGGGTATCCACTACCTGCACAAAGCCACGATCATCCACCGCTACGCCGGCTTTTTCGGCGGCGATGGTTTTGCCGTTCGGGATACGCCCAACGGCAACCAGAATTCGGTCATAGGTCTGTGGTTTATCCGGTGCGTTCTTACCATCGAAGCTGACGGTAAGGCCTTTCTTGTTGGCTTCTACGCCGGTCACGCGGGTTTCCAGCCAGATATTGTCGTAGCGTTTTTTGATCCGCGTCAGCAGCGGCTTCACGATGTCTTTATCCGCACCGGCCACGATATTGTCGAGCATTTCGACTACGGTAATCCTGGTGCCGAGTGAAGCGTACACGGTAGCCATTTCCAGACCGATGATGCCGCCACCGATGACCAGCATGGTTTTCGGCACATCCTGCAGTGCCAGTGCACCAGTAGAATCGATTACGCGTGGGTCATCTGGAATAAACGGCAGATGCACTGCTTCCGAACCAGCCGCAATCACCGCATTGTCGAATTTGATCACGGTCTTTTTGCCATCGGCAGCAATCACTTGTACATGGTGCGGATCAAGAAAGGTTCCAGTGCCTTTGACGACTTCGACCTTACGCTGTTTGGCCAGCCCGCTCAGGCCGCCGGTCAGGCGTTTGACCACGCTATCTTTCCAGCCGCGCAGTTTATCCAGATCAATCTTTGGCTTGCTGAAGGTAATCCCGTGTGCGGCCATATCTTCCGCTTCATCCACTACTTTAGCTGCATGCAACAGCGCCTTGGAAGGAATACAACCGACATTCAGGCATACCCCGCCGAGCGTATCCCAACGTTCAATCAGTACCGTTTTCAGACCCAGATCGGACGCTCTGAACGCGGCTGTGTAACCACCGGGGCCGGCACCCAGCACCAGCATCTGACAGCTGATATCGGCACTGCCGCCATGACTGGCCGAGGCCGGTGCTGCCGCAGGTGCCGCAACCGGTGCAGATTTAGCGGCGGCAGGTGGTGCTGCAGCTGCGGCGGCACCCTCGACTTCCATCAGGCAGATAACCGTGCCCTGCGAGGCCTGATCACCGACCGCAATCTTCATTTCCTTAATGGTGCCAGCATCAGAGGATGGAATATCCATCGACGCCTTATCCGATTCCAGCGTAATCAACGCATCTTCGGCAGCGACCTTATCGCCCACCGCCACCAGCACTTCGATTACATCCACGTCACTGAAGTCCCCGATATCAGGAACCTTGATTTCAATTATTTTACTCATGTATATCTCCAGGTTCGTTCAGGGTTACAGGATCAGGTTACGCACATCCGACAGGATGAAGGCGAGATAACTGACAAAGCGTGCCGCGTAGGCACCATCGATGACGCGATGATCGTAAGACACCGCCAATGGCTGAATCAGACGATCGACGATTTCACCATTCATGCGCTTGAGCTGAATCTGCGAACGGGTCAGCCCCAGAATACCAACTTCTGGCGCATTCACGATCGGGGTAAAGTTGGTTCCACCGATGCCACCCAGGCTGGAGATAGTAAAACAACCACCCTGCATGTCGGCCGCTTTCAACTGACCGTCTCTGGCCTTTTTTGAAATTTCTCCCAGCTCACGGCCGAGATCGAAAATACCCTTACGGTCCACATCTCTGATCACCGGAACCACCAGACCATCCGGTGTATCTACCGCGATACCGATATTATAAAACTTACGCTGAATCAGGTTTTCACCGGCATCATCCATTGCGCTATTGAACTTCGGATATTCCTTTAATCCAGCCACCACGGCTTTAAGCATAAAAACCAGCGGGGTCAGGCCAAAGCCCATCTGCTTGGCGCGATCTTTCAGCTGCTGGCGATACTGTTCCAGCTCGGTGATATCGGTTTCATCAAAGTGTGTGACCTGCGGTACATTCAGCCAGCACTTGTGCAGATGTTTGGCCGAGAGCTTGCCGATGCGACTCATCGGAACGGTTTCGATGGTACCAAACTTGGCCCAGTCCGGTTGAGTGATGAGCGGTATGCCCATGCCGGTTGCCGGCGCGGCAGGCGCTACTTTGCTGGCAGCAGCAGCTGGTGCGGCGGCGGCTACAGCCGTTTGACCACCACTATTATGAAAGTTTTTCACATCGTTTTCGGTAATGCGATTATTACGCCCGCTACCGACCACTCTGGCCAGATCAACACCCAGTTCACGTGCGATACGACGGATCGATGGACTGGCGTGTGCACGCCGGAATGCAGCTGCGTCGGTACTGGAGGCTGCCGCAGGGACACGTGCAGGAGATTTAGCTGAACCACCCTGCTGAGCAGCGGCTGGAGCTGCCACCGCAGCCACTGACGCTTTGCCTTCCAGCACCAGAATCAGACTACCCTGCGACACCTGATCACCAACCTTCACCTTAACTTCTTTGACTATGCCACCTTTCGGTGCCGGTATATCCATCGAAGCCTTATCCGATTCCAGTGTAATCAGTGCATCATCTTCTTTAATGGTGTCGCCGGCATGCACCAGCACTTCGATCACATCAACGCTGGAAAAATCACCGATGTCGGGTACACAGATATCTTCCAGCGCAGCCCCACCGTAGCCACCACCGGAACCGCTAGGGGCCGGAGTGGCCGCTGCCGTACCGGATACGCGCGGTTGTGAATTATCGCTCGCGACATTCACGCTTGCTTCTGCGCCGCTTTCCAGCAACAGGATCAGGCTACCCTGCGACACTTGATCACCGACCTTAACCTTCACTTCTTTAAC
Source organism: Gammaproteobacteria bacterium (assembly GCA_014382695.1). Lineage (GTDB taxonomy): Bacteria > Pseudomonadota > Gammaproteobacteria > JACNJF01. Next base: position 19,300 of record JACNJF010000139.1, read on the forward strand.
GACCCCGCCTTCAGAGGCAGGGATATCCATCGAGGCCTTATCGGACTCAAGGGTTATCAGTGCATCATCTATAGAGATGGTATCGCCGGCTTTCACCAGCACTTCGATGACATCGACATCGGAAAAATCACCGATATCGGGTACATAAATTTGTTTAGCCATGATTGACTCCTGTTCGGTGAATTAAGCGTACAAAGGATTGGGTTTATCAGCATCGATGCCATACTTTTCCATCGCCTTAAGCACGGTTTGATAGCTGATCCTGTCTTTCGCTTTACTCGATTTCTGCTGGTCGGCGAGTGCCTTGAGTGCGGCAATGGTGACGTAATGTCGATCCACCTCGAAATGTCTACGCAACGCTTCACGGCTGTCTGAACGACCGAAACCATCGGTGCCCAATACCTGGTATTCACCGGGTACGAAGGCACGAATCTGTTCCGCGTAGTTCTTCATGTAATCGGTCGCAGCGATCACTGGACCTTCACACCCCAGCAGGCACTGCTCAACCCAGCTCTGTTTAGGAGTCTGATCGGCATGCAGCAGATTCCAGCGCGCACAGGCCTGACCATCACGTGCCAGCTCGTTAAAACTTGGCGCAGACCAGATATCGGCAGTCACACCCCAGTCATCACGCAACAGATCAGCGGCGGCAATCACTTCACGTAAAATGGCGCCACAGCCCATCAATTGCACCCGATGCTTCGCTTTTGGCGGACCCTGCTGGAACTTATACAGCCCATTGATGATGCCCTGCTCAGAGCCTTTCGGCATCTCTGGGTGATGATAGTTTTCATTCAGGGTAGTCAGATAGTAGTAAACGTTTTCACCCTTTTGATACATCCGCTTCAGGCCATCATGGAAGATAACCGCCAGTTCGTAGGCAAAGGTCGGATCGTAGGCAATACAGTTGGGGATAAACGACGCGAACAGCTGGCTATGCCCATCCTGATGCTGCAGCCCTTCACCATTCAGTGTTGTACGCCCGGAAGTACCACCGATCAGGAATCCACGTGCCAGCATGTCGCCAGCCGCCCACGCCAGATCGCCCACGCGCTGAAATCCAAACATCGAATAAAAGATATACACCGGAATCATCATCACGCCGTTATTCGCATACGAAGTCGATGCGGCAATCCAGGACGACATTGCACCATCTTCGTTGATGCCTTCTTCCAGCAATTGACCGGATTCAGATTCCTTGTAAGGCATGATGTCTTCGGCATCCATCGGCTTGTACTTCTGCCCTTCCGGCGCATAGATACCGACCTGACGGAACATGCCTTCCATACCGAAGGTACGCGCTTCATCCGGCACGATCGGCACCAGGCGCGGACCGATTTCCTTGTTACGCGCAATCGCGACCATTAAACGTACCATAGCCATCGTGGTCGACATGGTGCGCTGACCGGTGTCCTTCAGCAATGCATCGAAGATCGACAGATCGGGAATATTCAGGGTTTCAAACTCAGTCGCACGACTGGGTAGATAACCGCCCAGCGCCTGACGATGTTCGTGCAGATACTTCATCTCGGGCGAATCGATCGCCGGACGATAGAAACCGGCCGCTTCCACCGTGGCATCATCCACCGGGATATGGAAACGTTCACGAATCTTCTTTAACTGATCGGCGCTCAACTTCTTTTGCGAGTGACTGATGTTCTGCCCTTCACCGGCTTCACCCATGCCATATCCCTTGATGGTATGGGATAGGATGACGGTCGGGCGATCCACCGACTCGGAAGCAGCGGTGTAGGCAGCAAACAGTTTTTCCTGGTCATGCCCGCCACGTACCAGATCATAATAGATCTCATCGTCGGTCATGTCAGAGACCATTTCTTTCAGCTCAGGGTACTTGCCAAAGAAATTTTCTCGCACATAGGCACCGCCTTTACTTTTGAAGTTCTGGTATTCTCCATCCACGCACTCCATCATGCGCTTGTGCAACAGGCCAGTGGTATCGCGTTTCAGCAGGCGATCCCAGCCAGTACCCCACAGCACCTTGATCACTTTCCAGCCGGCACCCTTGAAGTTACCTTCCAGTTCCTGCACGATCTTGCCGTTACCGCGTACCGGGCCATCCAGTCGTTGTAAATTACAGTTCACCACGAACACCAGGTTGTCCAGATTCTCGCGTGCGGCCAGCGAGATAGCACCCTGAGATTCCGGCTCATCCATTTCACCATCACCGAGGAAGGCCCAGACCTTGCGCCCTTCGGCATGATTTTCGGCTTTTTTCGACAGCCCGCGATTTTCCAGATACTTCAGAAAACGCGCCTGATAGATCGCCATGATCGGCCCCAAACCCATCGATACGGTAGAAAACTGCCAGAAATCGGGCATCAGGTAGGGATGCGGATAGGAGGATAACCCTTTGCCAGCCGCTTCTACACGGAAATTCTCCAGCTGGGTTTCATCGATACGACCTTCCAGGTAGGCGCGCGCGTAGGTTCCGGGTGCGGTATGGCCCTGAATAAACACCATGTCGGCACCGTTTGGATGATTCGGGCCTTTCCAGAAATGGTTGTAACCGACTTCGTACATGATCGCAGAAGACTGAAAACTGGCGATATGGCCGCCCGGTTCGGCCGGTTTACGGTTTGCACCCACCACCATCGCGGTTGCATTCCAGCGCAGTGCACGTAGAATTTTACGTTCGGTTTCCAGGTTACCCGGATAGGGTGGCTGTTTATGTGCGGGAATGCTATTCACATACGGGGTATGCGAGGTATCCGGTGGCTCGACACCCGCTTCGTAGGCTTTATCCAGGGTTTTGCGCAACAGGAAATGTGCACGTTCAGCACCATCGCGCTCGACCACAACATCGATGGAGTCTTCCCATTCACTGGTTTCCTGCGGATCCAGGTCGGGTGTTAATACTTTGTTCATGTTCTCTCCTAATTTGGGTGGCTTGGCAGAACAGCAACTCCCGTATCAGGTGCAAACATCATTAGCGCTTACTCCAGCATATTGTAGGGTTTATGCCTCTGCCGAAAATGGAAGTTCCATCAGCGGCCGGTTATTCAGGTTTTTTTACAGACTTCAATTTAACCTGTTATCAAAGAATACTCTCACCGGAGTTGTTTTTTTATGTTGCAAATATCCGTCCCTGAAGTGACCTAAAACAATGATCAATGTAGAGATCACTGATATTTTCCTTATAAGTTGCCGAATATACTATCAATTAAATGATATATACATATCAATTTAATTGATCAAGGCACCTGAGACGGCTTTCCTTTGCCCGGGTACTCTGGAAATTCAAGCTCCAGCTCGTGATAAAAGAGAGCAATCGCCTGCAAACCGTTCACTCAGACCTGTTAAAATCACAACAGCCATCTTGCATTACCTGCTGGCGGCAGCTGCTGCTAGCCAACCTCATCGAAGCAAACACCACCCAATACCCTGTGCACAAGGAACCTGATGCTACACCCAGCCCACACTGTTGAACTTGAATATTTTATCGGCTCTGCGCTGCATGCCTTCGTCATCGTCTGTCTTCACTGGGTTTGCCGAGTGCGAGCTACTGAAAAAACTTAGCGCGTCAAAGATTGATCTATGGCATGGGATACGGCTTTATATCGGCGCAAAAGGAATGTGCTGTGTAGTTCGCAGTAGCGGGTTTTGATAGAATATCTGTTATTAATTCTTCATGGAAAACTCATCAGGAGAACATCTTGTGAAAAATTTAGTTTGGGACGAATCCCTGTCTGTCGAGGTCGATGAAATCGATGAAGATCACCGTAGACTGGTCGATCTGTTTAATATTCTCAGCCATTCTGTAACGGATGGTGATGCGGATGATTATATCGATGCGGTACTGGAAGAGTTGATCAGCTGTACCATCTGGCACTTCAGGCACGAAGAACGTCTGATGATAAAGCATCAATACGCCGGCCTGGGGGAGCATAAAGCTGAGCATCAAGCCTTAATCGATAGCGTGAGGGATTTACAGAAAACATTTCATCAGGTGAATAAACTGCTCACCAGTGATGACATCGAGTTTCTGGCCAACTGGTTAACCGAGCATATCCTCGGGCAGGACATGAAGCTGGGGTTTTATCTTATGCGGGCGATGTAGAAATATTCGTCACGTTCAACAATCACAAATTGTAAACTTGAGCGTACAGGTAATCGGGCCTGGTGCCTAATTCATAATCTGCGCAAGTTCCTGCATCAGTGTCTGCGCTGAAATACCATGTGCAAATTTGGTAACAAAGCGACCATCCGGAGCCATCAGGTAAAGACTTGCACTATGATCCATCGCATACTGATCAGGCTCGGACCCCTTATCATAAATCTTTTCATAGCGAACCTTAAACTGATCCGCTACACGCCGGATCATCTGCTCAGAACCGGTTAATCCCATCAATCGTGGATCAAAATAATTCACATATTGATTCAGCCTTTTTATCGTATCGCGCTCGGGATCGACCGAAATGAAATAGGGTTGAATCTCCAGCGCGCGCGCTCCCAGTAAGCCGAGCGCCTGAGTGAGTAACGCCAGCTCTGTCGGACAGATATCCGGACACGAGGTATAACCAAAAAATATGATCGAGTAATGCCCCTGCATATCCTGCTCGGTAAAATTCTGACCCAGATGATTGGTTAAAATATAGCGCCCACCAAGTCCGTCGATAATGGGCACATCGTCGCTTAGGGCGGTTGAACGGGCCTGTGCCGCCACATCCATATCCGCATTCAGGCAGCGCTTGATGACATCCGTGTTGTACGCCATTAACTGCAGGTATAGATCAGGCCCTGCCTGCAGATGTCGGCCTAGCGTATCCAGCTCTCCTACATTGATGGACTGCCCCTGCCTTAATAACTCAAGATGTTCGGCGGGCATGCTCTTATCGATAAACAGACACACTGCCTCCTTATTCTGAATGCGACTTCTAACCTTCAGCAGATTAATCGCATCGGTGCTATCCCACGGAGAATCGGTGACACGATCCAGCGTCTTTAACGCATAGGCCTGTTCAAAATAATTCAGATTATCGAAATACATCACGCCCAGGCCGGCTTTCAGGCCTCTATAACCATACTCGTATTCCTTATCGATACGCTGCAGTGGAATCAGCAACTCCATCCGATTGCGCACATAGATATGCGCACGCGCTGGATCGAGCTGAATAAATAATTCGGTTAACTGATCGAGCAGAATGATGACGTTGCGGTCATCCATCCAGAAAAATGGATCTCTGGCATCCGGATTCTGGCGCGATGGCAGAATCTTCATATCGGTGCTGGACAGCAGTTCAACCACTTTCACCGACGCGGGTAATTTTTCGATCACCGGCTGCAGCGTTTTTTCCAGTTCCGACCCGACCCAGAGTAGTAACTGTGCACTGTCCAGTTGCTGCTGATGTGCAGCCGTCAACCTGAAATTATAAGGCGTTTGTTGTTGATCGATTAATAACACGGGCTGCCCGATGTCTTTCATCAAACCCGCCACAATCGAGTGCACCGGTTTAATACTGACAATCACCCTGAAGTCATCTGCAGCCTGTAGATGAACACTGCCGAGCAGTGTCAGTAACGCGAGCAGGCTTCTAGCTATGAAGTTGAAGGAACGGATCATGGAAAGGCTTTTTCGATATTGCCAATCGCAGCCTCCAGCTGCTGCTCAAACATTTCCAGTGAAGGGCAACTGCTGTCTGAAGTCATAAATTCCATAAACGACTCATTCGTGCTGCGCTCAAAGCGGTCGCCCAGTTCACGTTGCTTGGGTAGATGTAACACCAGCACCATCTTGATTTTCTGCATTTTTTCGACGTAACGGCATTGCAGCGCGACGCCATTCAGGCGACCCATCTCTGCAATCGATTCCAGCTCGGTCGGGGTGGCACTGATGACAGGCGATGACCCCAGCAGGGTAAACATAAGGGTTAAAGCAGAGAGGGATTTTCGCATGTTATATCTCGTTCAAAAAGCATCATTAATGAATGGATCCGGTTTGCTCTATCATGAGTAACAGATGGGCAGGGATATCCTGTGCATTGGAAAAATTAGTATCCTTTAAAACCGCGTTGGTAAATCTTGCATGACTCAACTTTGCTTCTATGAACTGGGCGTAATCCAGACTTGCACCATTCAACAGGGCATTGCTCATATTAGCACGGGTAAAATCAGCCTGCTCCAGTGCGCCACCGGTCAATACCGCATTATAGAAATTGGTATCACGTAACTGACTCGATATCAGTACCGCGCGTTGCATAAAGCAGCCCACAAATTTACTCCGGTTCAGGTTACTTTCTTCGAGTGAAATATCTTTCATGTAGGCCTCGGTGAAATCGGCTTCCTGAGCGATTACTTCATTCATATTCGAGCCGAACATATTGGCACCAGTAAACTGGCTATTACTCAATATCGAGCCATTAAACGTAGTATGAAACAAATCTGCAGCGGTTAAATCGGCATGGGTGATCACGCAGTCCGTCATAAACGCCCATTTCATATCGGCCTTACGAAAACTGGCATCGGCCAGATTACAGCCCTGCATTTTCGCGTTGGTAAAATCAACACCATCCATTAATGCTCCCTGCAAATTAATGGACCCAAGATTCCTGCCATTAAACGAACAATGGCGTAGATCGGTTCTGGCGACTGGTGTTGCGCAATCACCTTTCGGAAGCTCATCGGCACACACCTGTTGATATAGCAAAACGGTTACGCAAAGTGCTGAGACTAGCCGGTACAATTTGAACCTCCCTAAAAGTCATATTAAACCGGAATCAGGATGAATTCACTTTGATATGTATCAAGCATTTTTCACTACCAACTGGTTATACTAAATCATGTTCAATTTTCCGATCATCCCATGCACTTAAAACTTCCTTTTTTGATTTTGTTTAGCCTTATTTCAACGCACGCCCTCGGGGTTGAGTATGACCCGGGTATCGGTGAAGAAATCAATGAAGTCTGTGCTGGCTGTCATGGTGAGTTTGGACAGGGCGGAAAAGAAGGTGAGTACCCACGTCTGGCCGGTATGCCTGCGCTGTTTATCGCTCAGCAGCTGGAACTTTTCCGTGACCGTAAACGGCCCAATCTTGCGATGATCGAGTATATCGATGAAAGACAGATGCCGGCAGAGGATATATTGCACATCTCTCATTATCTGGCCGGCCTGAAATTGAATACACGCCTGCCTGCTGTGGATGAAACAGCGGATGATTTCGATGCCTATGCACGCCTGCTGGAATCCAAAAAACTGATGCAGATTCCGCGCGCCGAAGGCGATATAGAGACCGGTGAAAAGCTTTACAAAAAAGAATGTGCCAGCTGCCATGGCAGTGACGGTTACGGTGATGAGAAAAAGGTAGTGCCAATGCTGGCAGGGCAATACACCGACTACCTGTGGCGCCAGGTTGAAAAATTACGCAACCGTATTCGTATTCATGATGTGGATGATCCGAAGGATGAATTACTGGATGCGTTTACCGATGCCGAGCTTGCCGATATGTTCGCCTGGTTATCAACCGCAGATGATTAAACGAAAATATCAGCCCGCATGACTGACGGTGATAAACCGATACGGCACCTTTATCCGTTTATTGCCTGACCTCAGCTCCACCAGTGCTTCCCATTCCATCGCGTTTTGACTGCAGAAAGACAGTGTCGCCTTAGCGCTAAATTCACCTTTCACCATATTCTTCAGTTCTATCTGATTGAGCGGCATTTTCATATCCACCCCGTTCAGCTCGACGCTGACGCCATCCACCCTGAAACCTTCGACGAATACCTTTAGCTGTAACGGTTTGGCCAGTGGTATTTCTCGTGGCTCAATCGAAAAACTGACGCTGGCACCATCCTTCAATGCGGTCACACAGGGGCCAGCACGTAAATCACATTGCTGATCATAGGGAATAACGATGAGTTGCACCTGCTGACTCTGTAATTTTTGTTGATAAGCGGTCCAGCCGACAAGCAGGATAAATAGAACAACAATGACCCCGCCCTGAAATTTACTGATACCTTTAAACATGGACGTCTCGCAAGCCGGTTCTAGGGAAGATCACTACGCCGGAAAACCAGATAACCTATAGCGGCACACAGGCTTCCAAATAGCACCGGATAGATAACCGCATAGGCGATATAACCAGCCTGTGAAAAGTTATCCAGAATGACGTATGCCGTGGGACCGAGTAAAACCAGCTGCGGATCGAACAACATCATGGTCGCGGTTCTGAACACCTGCATCGGATTGGCCAGCGCTATCGCGACCGCTGTTTCGGGCGGCAGGTTTTCCTGAATCATGATACCGAGCAATATTAAATCGAGAAAAAGCAGTAACACCAGCCAGGTCAGAAACGCCGCACCCTGCGCCACATCCGATGAGCGTGCCAGTGTGGAGATCAGCATGCCGATGCCGAGAAAGCACCAGGCCAGCGCCATCAGCAGCGCGCTATAAAAAATGAAAAGGTTCCAGGGTATCGCCGATCCTTTGATCACACCCCATACCAGTGCAGCCAGCATGGCCATAAACACCGGCAAAAACACGACGAAGAAGCGCCCCAGAAAACGCCCCCAGAACCAGGCTGCCAGCGAGACTGGTAATGACAGCATATATTCAAAAATTCCCGCTTCTCGATCCCCTGCCACCGAGCGCACCGTGGTAATCAATACAAAGATCGGTAGTATCGCCATCGACAGCTGAATATAGGTGACCAGCAGGCGCGACAGGCCGGTAAAGCCCATCACTCTGGATTCGGACAGGCCGAATACAAACAGAATCACCACGATGCCACCGAATACCAGCGAATACACCATAAACCAGCGTGCACGCAGGGACTCGATAATATCGTTGTAGGCAGTTAGCCAGAGATGCTTCATCTTGAATTCTCGCGCTCAAGCGCCTGTTGTTGCAGTCGCAGCTGCAGTTGCTGGCCATGCAGATTGTACTTCGCTTCCACTTCGGCGATACGCAACTTCGCCTGCTCAAAATTCAGACCGCCTTCAGCCGGCTCTGACTGTGCGCCCAGACCGTATTCCATCGGTGTTGTGTTCCTGCTCACATAGGTCGCGCTTGTCGCATCAATCCATTCTTTGGTTCGATGATCAGCAACCCATAGCTCCGATTTAATTTCATCTTTCCAAGGTTGTTCCTGTAGCCATAGCGCGGCACAGCCGATATCATCAAACTTGGCCACTTTAGAACGCTTACCCTCAGGAAAATAGCGTACCTCTGCGGCGAAGTGCGGATCACTCAATACCATGCGACAGCGCTCACAGTTGTCTCTGTCCCATTTAACCTCGGCCGGCCCTGTATCAGGCTCAGACGAGCAACCCGCCAGCAGCAACAGTAGCGTGAGCACAGTCAATTTACGCAACATGTTCTTTCCTCGACTGCACCACTTCATCCATCGCGATACCTGATAGCAACGCGGCATAGCGCGATAACATCCCCAGAAAGCGCAACCGATCCGGCCCGGCTATAATACCGGTCCATATGGTATTGACAGATGACGAACTGAAGCCCCATTCGCCGAGTGCTTTGGCAAATGCAGGCTCAAACTGAACCATGCTGATCTGACAGGCCAGCTGGCTCGACATATCCACAAGATCGGCGACCACATCATCCAGCACAATCTCGCCCTGATCCATTTCCACCACCCGGTTTACCAGCGATGCAACTTCATCCAGACGATGACTCGAAATCAACATGGCCGAACTCTGCTGTTTTTCTGCCAGCAATTTAAACAGTGTGTGCCGGGCTTCAGGGTCGAGATTGGCTGCAGGCTCATCCATCACCAGTAATTCACTATCGCGCCCCAGTGCAATCGCAATCAACAGCTTCTGTTTCTGTCCACCGGAGAGTTTGACGAAGGGTTGATGTCGGTACTGCACGGCGTCAAACCCTAGCAACCCGGCCACATGCTGCATGCGTTCCGCCTCTGCTCCGCACAGGCTGGCGGCAAAGTGAATCAGTTGACCGACCGGCATCCGTAGCGGCGGTGGTAACTGTGGGACAAAACCGACTTTGGCTAATACCTGCTGACGAAACTCACGTGGATTCAGCTCGTCTACCGTCACTAGCCCGCTGCAGTTATATTCGCCCAGTAGACAGCGGATCAGCGTCGTTTTACCGGCACCATTGGAGCCTACCAGCGCAACGCGCTGGCCGCGTGTGATCGCAAGGTTAATACCTTTGAGTACCTGATTGCGCCGGAAGCGTTTACTGACATTACTAAACTGAATCATGACTTCTATTTCATCTGAACTAGAGGAACTTATCCAGGCCTTTAAACCGGTAGTTCAATGAATCGGTTGGACAGACATCCACACACATACCACAGCGGGTACAGTCCGCACTGACATCCTGATCGATATCATGTGCCCTGCCACGAATGGTTAGATCCAGTACATGCGGCACCAGACAGACCTTGCGGCAGTCGCCTTCATGATGACAGGCTTCGGCATTATAAACCACCCGTAACGGCGACAGCGTACCGACTGCAGCATAGGTCACTCCGATCGGACACACGTAGCGACACCACGCGCGACGCGAATAAAACACTTCAAACAATAGCAGCACACCGACCCAGATGAGTGCCACACCGGGGCCATAGATGATGGCGCGGCTGAGAATACCGGTGGGAGAAATGGTTTCAAACACGGTATAACCTGTCACAATCGCCAGCAAGGCAAAGATGACATAAAAAACACTGCGGGTTTTACGATGAAAGGTATGATTCCTGATGACTTTTTTATCCACCAGCCACAGATGCAGATACTCGGCCCATTCCGATAACAGGTGATAGGGACAGGCCCAGGAACAGAAGGTTCTGCCACCCAGCAGCAGCCACATCACAAAAACGGTAGTGGTACCGATAACCAGATTTAACACCACATGTTTATACGCCAGCATCACCTGCAGGGCCGAGTTTAAATCGGCGAAATGGAAGCCGACAAAACGCGATGCGGTCATCGCCCCTTCCAGTAGCTGTACATCAAATTTATAGGAAACCAGGAAAAGCACGTTAACCAGTATCAGGGTTATCCAGCGGCGTCGTTGCCACTTTCTAAAAAAGGTACCATGGTGCTCAAGATGAGCGGCTTCCAGGTCGGCCTTACTCAGCGCCCCTCGCTTCGCCTGATAGATAGCGAGTAACTCTTCAGACTGCTGACCTTTTTGCGGACGAGTCGGAGGATTACCAAAAACCTGCGAAAAGGATTCTTTTATATAGTTCAACACGATCTATCCCCAGTTCGTGGTTTTGTCGATATCAACAACGATCGCGGGTGCTGCTTCCACCGGGCAGATCATTTCACACACACCGCAACCCACACAGCCATCCAGTACCACCGGCAGCATACGGGTAATGCCATCTGCTGATTCTATTGGCTGCAGCTCTATCGCATGTTTCGGCGGGCACTCATTACCGTGCTGTTCAGCCACTCTGGCCAGAGTACCTTCTCTTTTTGCTTCTTCGCGCTGCCGGTCTTTCTCCACACACTGGGTGATTCGAATCTCGATCGGACACTGGCGCACACACAGGTCGCACAGCTCAAGATCATAAGGATGATCCGCCACCGCAATTGGATTCCAGCGGTCGATCTCATCGTAACGTAACAGGCCTTTATAATCCGGCCCTCGCACCTGCCCTTTGAATCCCCGGCCCTGAACCGCGAGGCAAGTCTTCGGCTGATCGAGTCGGGCAAACCCCATCCGCGTATCGGCCGGATAATTCAGCTCATGGGTTAAAGCACCGGTCGGACAGGCCAGCACACATTGCAGGCCATCACAGGAAAAATCACAGGCCTGTTCGCGTGCATCGATATACGGAATACCGATACCGACGCCTTCATCCAGCTCGGCCAGTTTGATCGCGTTTACCGGACATACCTGCACACACTGACCGCACTTGATACAGGCTGCAAAAAACTCCTGCTCCTCAAATACCGTTTTAAGCGCACCGGGTGGACGCAGACGTGCAGAGGAACCCTGCACAACCGGAAGTAGTCCTGCCAGCGAAAAAGTAACCACACCAGCCGTTAACACAGCAGAGCGAATAAACTCTCTGCGGTTTGTCTCTATTCGGCTTTTGCTCAGCACCCTTTTTACTTTTTTAGTCTCTTCACTCATTGTTTTGAATCACTAATTTCAACCCGAGCCGACATCAATGGGCTATCATCTCTGACCAGCATATCCGGTGTACTGAATGGGGCCAGTCGCTCCAGAAAGTCGAGCACCGCCATCACCGGAGTACCCTGAAAAAAACGAGCGGCAGGTACATCCATCCAGATGCGATCGGCATAACCGTAAAGCTCATAAGGCTTGTCACCGATACCGTCATGATCCAGATCAAAGCCTTCGTAATCATCCCAGTAGTTATCCTTCCATACATTACGGTTTGCGGTTTTTCCACCGGCTACAGAAATCTGTGTCTGATTACCCTTGAAAGAATTTCTCTCGAATATATTACCGGTCCAGTCGTTTAGAAAGTTAATCGCAACATTGGTAAACGCAATCACGTTATCATGAATCCGGTTGGTCTTTTCCGGATCATACGGAGAAACGTCGATATACAGACCGGTGGCACAGTATAGAATCTGATTGCTGGAGATCTCAACATCCGAGGTTTCCTTAAACCCTATACCCATCCCGGTAGGACCGTTGGCATAGGCGATATAATTGTTATGCACGCGCACACCATCGCTATACATCAGGAAAATGCCGACCGAATTATTTTCATAATGATTCGAGTCAACTTCGTTGAAGCGTGAGTACATAAAGTGCAGGGAGTAGCGGCCACCACGCGAATCGTTGCGCGCTATCGTATTATCGGCAGAATACCAGACCACCATATCGCGACTATCACGAATGATGTTGTCTTCAATCTTGTTATTAAAACTGTACCAGAGTCGAACCGAATCACCGCGCACGCCCAGATCGACGGGCTTGGAAGAGATACGATTACGCCGAATGATATTCGAATCGGCCTGCTGTAAGTCGATGCCAAACAGGGTGTTGTCGATCACATTATCCTTGATCACATTGAACTTGCCCCTGACCTGAATCGCGGCATCGATATCGTTATGCGAATTGCCACTGTTGGTCAGATGCATATTTCTGATTACCGCGCCATCGGTATCCAGATAGATCACGGAACCCTTACCACCGGCATCGATGGTTACCTGACCCTGACCATCGATAGTAAGCGGAAAATCCAGCGTGACCGGCCCGGCATAGATACCGGGTGGGGGAACCAGCGTCGATTTTGGTTCAGCAGCATTGATCAGGTCCTGGAAAGGCGGGTAGTCAGCCGCCATACCAGACAGGGTAAAGCCCAGTAGAAACAGCGTGCTGGCGAAACCCCTTAGCATCGACCTAGTCCGCAGATGAAGAAAACTGCTTACGCCGAATCAGAGCTGCAAATGCGAGTACCACAGACACCACCAACATCAGGAAAAAACCTGTATCAGGATAGGAGTGGGTAGCAAACTGCGCCACCTTACCATCACCGAAAACGGTCGGCATGAAGGGTTTCACCGAAAACGCGCCCATGTCGTTCAGGGTATGTCCATACCACCATAACCAGGCCGAGTAATCGATCAGAAAAAACAGCGGTAACGCCATCGGCACCAGTACCAGCAACCAGTAGAAAATACCGCCATTTTTGCGCGCACCAAAAATCAGCACCAGCATCGCCGCCAGCAATCCCCAGAATACCACCTGCAACGCCAGCTCCAGGGTTTTAACCATCGGTACGATTTCAGCCTGATTATTAAAATAGCGCCCCAGACTTTTAGCATAATGCCAGGACATCACCTGAAAAGAACTACCATCCCAGTCCTGCATATCCGAGCTTTTAGCACGATCAATGTCATAGGTTTGTTTCAACTGCTCAATCAGGCGTGTTTTATCACTATCCCTGCCTGCAGCACGTTCTTTCTTTTTTTCAATCTCTGAGGGCAGGATAACTTCCACTCCAGAGTCTTCCAGCGACTTTTTAAGTACACCGGTTATTCCGCCAATCACAAACTCCGGTTCTTCATCCGCCGAGGTCGCGCTTGCATCCTGATCCAGCGAAGTCACCAGCGCTTCCACAAATCCTGCATTCTGCAGCTGGAAACCATCTTCTGAATACATCGCCAGACTCATCCAGAGCGCAATCGCGCCAAAACCTACTGTCATTATGCTCATGCGAATGTTAGGCCGGGTACACATGAAACCAACCAGCATAACGCCCATGAAGACCACCAGAAACTGACCAAAACCTCTTTCCACCGGGCCGCCTGCCGCAATAGGGTACATCCCGACATAGTGATTGATGGTGTCCATTTCATGTACACAGTCGAGTGCTTCGTCTTCGGTAATTTCGGCTTTATCGAGCTTTTTACAGCCATTGAACACACCATTGATATGAAACTCAATGCGCACACCATCGGGAAAGGATTCTGCCGGATAGTTGGGGGCGGTCAACGATACCCACCAGATCGACGTGTAAAAAATTGCCCCCAGTAAACCAATAGCGATGACCGAGAGAATACCGACTTTTAAGGTTTGCTTATTGAAGGATTCTTTACTCATATAATGTGATCCGATATTAAAAACTGTTAACCAATGATTCCTGAAGGCAACCATTGTGATGGAAAGCTAACTCCCACTAGTGCGGGAGTTAGCCGTGCTACACCGGATAAATCCGGTTAAACCCGATTATTTGTAATCCGGGTTTCTATAGTTGACCGATGGCGCCAGATCCTTCGGGTCAACCGGACTACGTGATATCCAGTTGATAACCATCTTCATATCCTTATCGGTAAAGCGCTTGATCTGATCGACCATGTCAGGATTGGCGTTACGACGCTTGCCATCTCTGATCCATTCAAACTGACGCAGCATATAGGCGTAATGCTGACCTTCGATACGTGGATAAAACTTGTCCGGATTACCCTGACCATGATCACCATGGCATGTCACACAGTTGTCCGCGTAAAGTTTGGCACCCTGCTCATACTCTGGTGTACCTTTTTCCCATTCACCCTTTCCGTTATCCGGGTTCATCGGCAGCGATGCGATATAGGCGGTAACATCCGCCATTGCCTGCTCATCACCGATCGACTCCGGTAATGCAAATGGATACATGGTCGGGTTATCACGGTTTAATGCACGAATATCGGCCAGCTGCTTGATCAGCACTTCACGCGACTGTCCGGCAAGCTGAGGGAAAGTGCCGTTGGTCATGCCCCAGCCTTCCAGCAGGTGACAGGCCGAGCACACTTCATACACCTCGATGCCATTCTGCCGATTCGGCGTTAGCGTCATCGCCACATCCTTTTCACCGCC
>JACNJF010000205.1:0-4358 GCA_014382695.1 Gammaproteobacteria bacterium
CCAGGGTTAATTTTATGCGACTGATCAGCTTTTTACTCCTTACCCTGCTGTTGTCAGGGTGCGCGGGCATGGGTGTTGAACCCTGGGAGCGCGACTTACTGGCGAAGGACTCGATGCAACTGAATCCCGATTATCTGGATAATTTTTATGACGAACACATTTACTTCAGTAAAGAGGCTACCAGCGGTGGTCAGGGCGTTGGCGGAGGTGGCTGCGGATGCAACTGAAAAAAATTAAGACCCAGATGAGTCTGGCAGCCTGTGCCCTGTTACAGGTCAGCAGCCCGACCGTACAGGCCGCTGAGTCAACCTGGGATGTGGATACCGCAGTGCTGCTATACAGCGAAAGTGATGGCCGCGTTACCGCGTTTGAACCGGCTATCTATGCCGGTCGAGAACTGGAAGACGGCGATCGTATCGACCTGAGAATGGTGGTCGATGCGCTGACCGGCGCTTCCCCGAATGGGGCACATGCCTCATCTCAGGCGCAGACTTTTACCACCCCGTCCGGTAATGGCAGCTATACCACTGCAGCCGGAGAAAACCCGCTGGATGATACCTTCCATGATACCCGCGTTGCACTCGGTGCAGACTGGACTCAGGAGCTGGATCGTCTGTCGCGGCTGACGTTGGGCGCAAATTTTTCACAGGAATACGACTATACCTCTCTCGGTATCAGCGCTTCCTACGCGCGTGACTTTAACAATAAAAATACGACCCTAACGGCGGGCATGGGCTTCAATAATGACCTGATTCGACCGGAGGGTGATATTGCAGCAATTTTCCAGCCGATGCGTGTCGCAGGGTCTGGCAACAACCGCGAGGGTGCGGACGAAACCAAAACCATCACCGATTTTCTGATTGGTGTGACCCAGGTCATCGACCGTAAAACCCTGCTGCAGATGAACTATACCTTCGGCACCACCGATGGCTATCAGAACGATCCGTTCAAGGTCGTGACGGTGGTTGATCCCGTAACCGGGTTACCGGCCGACGCGTCGGTATCCGCATTTTTTAATACCGCTAGCACGAATAACTTACCGTATGTGTATGAAAGCCGCCCCGACTCACGCCAGAAAAACAGCCTGTACCTGAAGCTGGTCAGACACCTGGAACAGGACGTGATCAACCTTTCCTATCGCTACTACTGGGATGACTGGGGCATTAATTCACATACCGTTGATTTCAAGTACCGCTATGAAATGGAAAACAGTTATCTACAGCCGCATTTTCGTTACTACACGCAAACGGCTGCAGACTTCCATACCCATAACCTGAAACTCGGCAGCGAGGTCGTTGCAAAAACCGGACAGGTTCTGGTCGATTACGCCAGTAATGACTATCGCCTGGCCGAATCCCAGACCATCACGCTAGGGCTGAAATATGGCATGCCGATGGGTGATAACAGCGAGCTGTCGATGCGCGCGGAAGTCATCACCCAGACCATCACCGATAATAATGTTCCCGCCGGAGAAGAAACACCGGATCTAAGTGCGGTAGTGTTACAGGTCAACTATTCATTCGTCTGGTAATGACGCAGACTGCATAAGCGGTGTAAAGTAGGGCCTCGATTGAGGCCCTTTTTTTATGCCTAAAATAAAACTCCAGCAGGATAAAGGTTTCTGGCGCGGCAGCTTTGACGCGATGGCCAGTCCCTGTGAAGTATTGATGGAAGTGCCCGATGAAAAGCTGGCGCATAAAATTCTGCGCGCCGTTTCTGATGAAGCCTGGCGCATCGAAAAAAAATTCAGCCGTTACCGTAGTGGCAATATTATTTTTAAGATCAATCATGCCAACGGCAACGCAATCCGGGTAGATGATGAAAGCGCACGCCTGATTGATTTTTCTATCCAGCTGTATCAGCTTAGCGATGGCCTGTTCGACATTACCTCCGGTGTACTGCGCCGGCTGTGGAAGTTCGATGGCAGTGATCGCTTACCGCAACCGTCCGAAGTAGAATCTATTCTCGCCCGGATAGGCTGGCACAAAGTCATCTGGCAAGATCATAAAATCACCCTGCAGGCCGGCATGGAGATCGATCTGGGTGGAGTCGGCAAGGAGTACGCGGTAGACCGTTGCGTACAGATCGCCCGCAACCTCACTCCACTGAGTGTATTAATCAACTTTGGCGGCGATCTCGCCACCACCGGACCCAGAACCGGGAATGGCTACTGGTCCGTTGGACGCCAGATAACAGGCCACGAAAAAACTATAGCGCTATTCCAGTTACGTAAAGGAGCCATAGCCACCAGCGGGGATGCACATCGTTATCTGCTGAAGGATGGTATTCGTTACAGCCATGTACTCAATCCTAAAACCGGCTGGCCGGTAGTTGACGCTCCGCATACCGTGAGTATTGCCGCACCGAGCTGTATTGAAGCTGGCATGCTGTCGACCCTGGCCATGCTGCAGGGAGATAAAGCCGATGAATTTCTAAAATTACAGGACGTCGATTACTGGCTAAACTAGCCTGTCGTATCAACGCCAGTGGTCAGCTTTCCGACACCCCTTCAAACAACCCTCGTTTTGCCTGGATAGATTGATCCATATGATTGCGAAAAGCTAACACTCTGGCAGTATGCTTCAGATCCGGGTGTAACAGAATCCACAGCCCCAGATGATGATCTGGATCGGGCTCACAATAACGCTCAAGCCCGGCATCGCTATCCCCCATAAAGCAGGGCAGAAAGGAAACCCCCAGGACCTGTCTGATCGCCGACAGTGTTAACAGCGTATCATCGCTGTAAAAGTGGTGCGTAGTCTCCGCGCAGGCCTGTCTGGTCCAGGCTTTATGAAACGCACAGCAATTCACCCCGATCCATTTCGGCTCCGCACCTGTTTCTCTCAGCTGTTTTAGATAATCACGACTGCCGTAAATGGTCGAAGCCACCGTAACCAGTATTTTACCGACCGGCGTGTTGGTCAGGCGGATAGCAATGTCGGCTTCACGTTGCGACAGACTGGAGTCGATATTCGACACCACGATATGCAGATCGACCTGAGGATAGCGCTGACTGAAAACCGCAAACATCGGTATCAATACGGTGGAGGCCATGTTATTGATCGCGGTAACCTTCAACGGCCCCACCAGATTGGCATCCCGCCCCAGCACCGCACCATCCACATGCTGTACTTCGGTTTCCATTCTATCCGCCGCCAGGCGTACCTTTTCTCCAGCCGGAGAAGGAGAGAGCAACATGACCACTAACCCACCCGTATTCGATCCGATCAAATACAAGCAAACCACCCTGCAACAATGGAATAGCGCCGCCGAAGCCTGGCATCGCTGGGGCCCCCTGTTATCCCTATGGCTCGGACCCGCCACCGAAACCATGCTCGATCTGTGCAATATCGGGCAGGGCAGCCGGGTACTCGATGTCGCTGCCGGAGCCGGTGAACAAACCCTCACAGTGGCCCGTGGAGGCCATCAATACACCGCTACGGGTTTCATCCGCCGCCGAATGTCTGCAGTTTGAAATCAACGCTCAGTTCGAAGGCCACTGTCAGATGCTGGTTGCGGTTGGCAGCCGTTAACATCATTCAGCGTGCTGTGCTGCCACGTCTAGCGCTGCAGCACACAACAAGAGGACTACATCATGAGCACAATTGCGATCGTACAAACGGCTCCGGTGTTTCTGGATAAAACCGCGACCATTCAACTCGCCGTAGCAAAGATAGAACAGGCCGTCGAAAAAGGTGCCAGCCTGATTATCTTTAGTGAAACCTTCATTCCCGGCTATCCCACCTGGGTGTGGCGCCTGAAGCCGGGAGCCGACTGGGACCTGTCGCAACAGTTACATCAGCGTGTGCTGGAGAATGCGGTGGTGATGCAATCAGATGACCTGCTGCCACTGTATGCGGCTGCTAAAAAGCATGCTGTCACGATCGTCTGTGGCCTATAGGAATTTGACAGCCAGCCGGGTGCCGCCACCCTGTATAACAGCGTCATCACCATTGCTGAAGATGGAACCCTGCTCAACAAACATCGCAAACTAATGCCCACCAATCCGGAACGGATGGTGTGGGGCTTTGGCGATGGCACCGGTTTAAGAGTGGTCGATACAGCCGTCGGTCGCATTGGCACTTTAATCTGCTGGGAAAACTATATGCCGCTGGCGCACTACGCGTTGTATGCGCAGGGTGTGGAACTGTATATCGCTCCCACCTATGACAGTGGTGACGACTGGATCAGTAGCCTGCAGCATATCGCACGTGAAGACTGCTGCTGGATTGTGGGCTGTGGCAACCTGATGCAGGTAAGCGATCTGCCGCAGGACTTCCCCGAAAAACAGCGTCTTTACCCGGATGCGGATGAGTGGATCAATCCCGGCGATTCCGTGGTGATTGCTCCCGGTGGGC
>JACNJF010000205.1:4793-7045 GCA_014382695.1 Gammaproteobacteria bacterium
ATCCATATCACCAAAGGCCAGCATCTCATCAGTGGCTTTACCGGCAATCCCGGCTCGGGCGATGAAACGGTTGTGAGTCGACGCAAATGGTGCACCTCCTGCGGCGGTCATCTGTTCACCGAACATCCGCAGATGGGCGTTACCGATGAACCAGCCGTGGTGATCAGGAACTTCAAGTTTACTCCCGGCTTCCATGTGCATTATCAGCAAAGCGTGCATCCGCTACAGGATGGATTGCCGAAGTTCAGAGACATGCCTGAGGAAGCGGGTGGTTATGGAATCAAGCTGGCCGAACCGGCATAGCGTTTAGATCCGCCCATGCCTGCACTTTCTGCAGGCACTGGTTTCCGGCGCTGAGCATGATGACGCCGCAGGTCTGGAGGATGATGAAATAAGCACCCGGCTTAAAAAAGAATTATCATGCTTCCAGCAGTGGTATGACTTTCACCATCTGGAGCGGGCATCTGCGCAATAAAGTTGCCGCTGGAGCAGAAAGCTATAAGCCTGAATAGTTGCCTGGCTATCCGGTAAATGACCATCAATCGAAGCGGAGGAAAAAAGCAGATGCTACGCCAAGAGATCAAAAAATTTCGCGATATCCCGAACATCGGCAAGGCGATTGAAAAAGACTTTGCCATTTTGGAAATGAAACATCCCGCCGAACTGGTCGGTAAAGATCCCTATCAACTGTACGCTGAACTGTGCCGACGCACCGCTCAACGCCACGACCCCTGCCTGATCGATGTATTGATTTCAGCGGTGCGCTACATGGAAGGCGGCCCGCCACGTAAATGGTGGGAGTTCACCCAGGAACGCAAATCAACCCTGGCCAGACAATCACCGACCCGCAGCAACGGGCAGGAGAACCTATGAACGCACCGATCACATCCGGTACCCACCACATCGGGCTGAGCGTTTCACAGCTTGAACAAAGTGCCGCTTTCTTTACCGACCTGCTGGGATGGAAAGAAGTACGCCGCAACGATGCTTATCCGGCTATCTTTGTCAGCGATGGACACATCATGCTGACCTTATGGGCGACCCGACAAAACCCATCACAGGCCTTCGATAAAGATAAAAATGTCGGTCTACACCATGTCGCCTTCGAGCTTGAAAGCGAACACAAACTGGACCAGCTGTATCAAAAACTACTGAGCCATGCGATTAAAATCGAATTCGCTCCAGAGCCATTAGGGCAGGGGCCAGCCCGCCACATGATCTGTTACGAACCGAGTGGTATCCGTATCGAGTTCATCTGGCCCGCAAACCAGATGCAGACAGCCCCTGCATAGATCAGGATTCCCTAAAATATCAGGCACATGGTAAAGTGAGATACGACTTTAAACGTCAACCCGGAAGTGAGATTTATTATGGAAAATTTAAAATCATTTATTAATTATATTCTGGTTCCGATGGTGACCATCGCCACCGGTCTGCTGGTGGTCTATGTGGATGTGCAGGTAAAGGATAACGACTTTGAAATCAGCCAGCGAGACCTGGCCCTAAAGCAACAGATGGCGACAGCTGATAGCGAAAATAAAGCGCGTGACCTGGCCATCAATAAAAAACTATCCGAGCTGGATCTGGTAATCAGAGAATCGAAAGAGCTACGCGAAGAGCGCGAAAGCAATCAGAAATTCAATCTGAGAATCTACGATATCGTTTCCGAATCGCTGGAACAGAAAGACGAGAAAAAGCAGGAAGCAGCGAAGGCATTCATCGTCGTGATGGTTGATGAACCACTGCGAACATCACTGTTAAGTGTGCTGGAACAGGGCGCAGAGCCAGCGGTTCAGCAAAAAATAAATAAAATACTGGCCGCAGAAACGCAATTCAATGAACAGCTTGCAGAGCTTCCGCAGAAGCAGGCGGATAGCCAGCCTTCGTATACCTGGGAGGCATGGGATTTCGATATTTTCTGGTGCTCGTCCTCAGGAGAAAAAGCACGCAATCAGGCCAGGCTGATTGCCGAACAGCTGCTCGCAGAACAGGCCCAGGGCAGGATTCGTGTGCGCGAATTACCCGCCTCTAAAAATGCCCAAAGTGGCTATAAAGCGGCCGGCTATGAAATTCGCCGGAATAGCAATGAAGTCGAGGTAGCGGAAGCGCTGGCAAAACTCGGCAACCTGGTCCTGCAGGCGGATAAAATTAACTTCAACTTTCGCACCACCACACAACCAACGCCATGGTATGTCAGCACCTTTATCTGCCCGAGTAGTTAATCTGCATTCACTCTGACTCGATCTGACAAC
>JACNJF010000208.1 GCA_014382695.1 Gammaproteobacteria bacterium
AAACCGCTTGAATGATTTTGGTTATTTCAGACTCATTTGTTAATTGGAAAATACTTTGCTGTTGATCCTGCTCCCAGTGCGCAAGCTGGACTATTATTTCTGAAGCTCGCTCAACTGTCATCATCCAGTACCGGAATCAAAGCACGGCTGTTGATCAACTGTAAGATGAGTTTGACCGTGTCAGTCGATAGAATCTGATAATAATCTTCGATCGATATCAGCAGATGATTGCACAGCAACTGACAGAAATCGAGATTGAGTTCGGATAGCTCCAGCGGTTTCATCTGTCCATTGAAATACAGACGAATGGTTTTTTCGGTTTGGTAATAAAATATTTTTGAATCCGGATGCTTTTGCCAGAGATAGCCAGCGGCCTGTTCAATCGTGTCACATTCCACCGATTCAACATCATCCGATAGGCTGCTGTCGGAAACCAGCTTGCCGACGATGTCAGGCCATAGATCGTTGGACTTTTCAAACATTTGACTAACCAGTGCCCTGAAATGCTGTACATCAGAATCCTTGATCTGTGCAGGATTTCTATCCCTGTCCAGAGCTGGATCGAAGTAGCGTATATCGGTCAGGTGATGATCACTCGCTTCGAGCAAAAAGCTGTCCATAATATCGCTGATAGCAGGTGCCCTGAAACCAACCGAATAGGTCATGCAACCGTCACCGACAGCAATGCCGTGATGTGCAATGCGAGGTGGCAGGTACAACATATCACCGGGCTGTAGAATCCAGTCCTGGTCAGCATTAAATTCCTTCAGGATGGCCAGATCCAGACCTGCAATCAGGGCAGGGTCATTGCTAACCGTATTCTGAATAGACCAGTGCCTCTTTCCGCTCGCCTGGATCAGGAATACATCGTATTCATCCACATGTGGACCGACCGAACCGTGCTCAGGCGCATAGGAAATCATCAGGTCATCGATACGCCATTTGGGGATGAAGTTGAATAAATCGACCAGTTCCTGTAGTTCCGGTATCCACTTTTCACACTCTGAAACGAGTAGAGAATAATGGCTTAAGGGCAGGCTGGTAAAGGCGTCTTCCGTAAACGGGCCATAGCTTAGCTGCCAGGGTTTTTTGGCATCTTTCTCAATCACCAGACGGCTGTGCACACCTTCTTCACAGGCCAGACCAGCCAGTTCCTCAGGCGACAATACGGTACTGAATCCAGGAATTGCCTGACGAATCAGTAACGGCTTTTTCTGCCAGTAGTTTGTCAGAAAGTCATCGATATCAAAGTTTAATAATTTCCACATGTTGTTTCAGTCTCTGATTTTTCTGGCCTGTAAATTAGCATTGCCGATATAGCTGGCAGGGGTTAACTGCATCAGTTGTTGTTTGGCCGACTCGGGAATATCCAGCTCCTGCACAAACGCCTGCATAATCGACTGATTAACTCTTTGCCCGCGGGTTAATTCCTTCAGTTTTTCATACGGCTTTTCTATACCATATCGTCGCATCACGGTTTGAATCGGTTCTGCCAGTACTTCCCAGTTGTGGTCCAGATCGTCCGCAATAACCTTCGCATTGACCTCCAGTTTGCCGATGCCGCGTAACAGAGAGTCAAGCGCAATAAATACATGGCCAAAACCAACACCCAGGTTACGCAATACGGTCGAATCGGTCAGATCGCGCTGCCAGCGTGAAATGGGGAGTTTCTGTGCGAGATGAGTCATGATTGCATTGGCGATACCGAGGTTGCCTTCCGCATTTTCAAAATCAATCGGATTAACCTTATGTGGCATGGTTGAAGAGCCCACTTCACCAGCAATCGTTCTCTGTTTGAAATAACCGATCGAGATGTAACTCCAGATATCACGAGAAAAATCGATCAATATCGTGTTACTGCGTACCGCTGCATCAAACAGTTCTGCGATATAGTCGTGGGGTTCAATCTGAATCGTATAAGGGTTGAAGGTAATCCCCAGCGACTCGACGAAAGACTGCGCGAACGCGGGCCAGTCCAGATCCGGGTAAGCACTGAAATGAGCATTGTAATTACCGACCGCGCCATTCATCTTGCCGAGCAGTTCAACCTGCTGGATCTGTGTAATCTGACGCTGCAGACGGTAGGCTACATTCGCCATTTCCTTACCGAGGGTGGAAGGTGAGGCAGGCTGTCCGTGGGTCCGACATAAGATAGAAACCTCTGCATGATCGACTGCCAGTTGCTGGAGCAGGGCATTCACCTGCTGCAGTTGTTCGATCAACAGTTTACGCCCAGATTTAAGCATCAGTGCATGTGACAGGTTGTTGATGTCTTCTGAAGTACAGGCAAAATGAATGAATTCATTCACCGCCATCAGCTCGGGATTATCGGCAATCTTTTCCTTTAAATAGTACTCAACCGCTTTGACATCATGATTCGTAGTTTTTTCTATATCCTTGACACGCATCGCGTCCTGCTCAGAGAAATCACTGATAATCTGCTCCAGGCGCAGGTTAGCCTGCGCGCTGAGGGCAGGGACTTCAATGATTTCGGGATGCTTTGACAGGGCCTGTAACCAGCGAATTTCCACCATTACGCGGTGTAAGATTAATCCGTATTCACTAAAAACAGGGCGGAGATTAACGGTTTTACGACCATAACGGCCATCGATGGGAGATACGGCACTTAAAGATGAGAGTTCCATAGAGTTTCTGGCTGGTAATAAAAACGCGTAGTTTACACGAAACAATCTATTTCTGACGTGAATAATCAGCCCGGCAGGGGCTTAAACGCTTATGCGATGATGAAGCGATTGCGTCCCAAAGACTTCGCCTGATACAGTGCCTGATCGGCTCGCTTAAGTAACAGATCGAGCGATCTATCCTCATCCTGTAGACCGGTCAAGCCGATACTGACAGTCATGTTAATAACCTGTTTTCCTCTACGGACTTTTAACAGTTCAACCGTTGCTCGAATACGTTCGGCGACATCTACCGCAGAATGCGCGGGCGTTTCTGGAAGAATCACTGCAAACTCTTCACCTCCAAGACGCCCTAGAATATCGGTATTGCGTAAAGCCGACATACAGGCACAGGCGAAAGCCTTCAATGCCTCGTCTCCGGCATCATGCCCATAGTTATCGTTGATCATCTTGAAATGATCAATATCCAGCATCATGACAGTGAGTGGATGCGCATAGCGTTGAGCACGCTGTAACTCATTGCTACCAAGCTCCAGAAAATTTCGTCGGTTATTGACACTGGTAAGCACATCGGTGCTTGCCAGTCTTTTCAGTTCATCAATCATTTGCTTACGTTCTGTTACATCACGAACGGCAGTTACATGGATAATATCGCCTTCGTCGAGGTTCATGCCCTTACTGTGCATATCGACAGAAAATACCGAGCCATCAGCACGCACGTTAAGAGTTTCCAGATAAGTGTCATCCTTAATATTTACGCTAAACAATTGAACTACTGAATGTTGTGAATCGGGGTGGACTAGACTTAACAGTTTCATGTTGATGAACTGATCTCGGGGGTAACCATACAGTGCCAGCGCATTATCGTTGACATCCAGTATCACCTCTTTATCGTGTATCAGAATGGCTTCGAAAGCGGCATCCGCCAGAGACTGGAAACGCTTTTCACTTTGTGCCAGTTCAAGTCCACGCCGATTAAGAGCCTCACGAGCCTTTTCCAGTTCCTGAATACGCGTATTGAGTAAGTTCTGATTCTGATCGGCTGCATTTTCGTAATAAACTTGCCGATCCTGTGCCACAGCAAGCTCTCTTCCCAGACGTCTTATCTGTTTCAGAAGTGACTCTACATTTTGATCATTTTGGGTTGTCATGAGGTGCCTAATAATAAGGTTACAAAAGTGGCGTTATGGTAATGAGACTGGCCGGGTATATGCAAAGGAGCAATTTCTCCAAAGGTATAAAACCCGGTCACTTTTGTTTCTCTTCCCAGTATATCCATTACCCGCTCAATTTCTTCGTAAGTCTTGCTGCCCAGCGCCATTTTACGTCCTGTGCAGGAAAAGGTCAGGGCAACCTCAGGTTGGGTACCTGGATATTGCGACCGGGCATCATTGACCGATTTATTCACCCCCTGAATGACCTGATTTCGAATAGCCTGAGTCAGTTGAACAGCGGCCCCCTTTGGTACATCACCAGAAAACGTCATAAAGCCTGTTTCAGGATCAGCCTTAGAGGCCACTCGTAGATAAAATAGATCCGAGTCAAGCTCATGCACAGCCAGCGGAAACGTGCCCAGCATGGCACGATTATCGACAATCGAATCTCCCAGATAATGCTGATACAGCTTTAATGGAGGCATCCCATCGAGGGCATAGACTTCCCCATCATTTTCGTTAGTCACTGTTTTTTTGATACCAAGAGGACTCCAGCCGCTTTGTACGCCAAGAGAATACAGAAGAGGGCCGGCAAACAGTAGCACCGGCGTTGAATCACTGAGAACTTCATTACGGAAAAACTGTTTAGTTTTATAGTCCTGTTTGGACCAGAGCACCTGATCAGCCGAGGCTCCACCAACAATAGGTACCATCGGGCCTAATATTGACTGCATCTCGATAAGCATCGGATGAGACATGGTACTCAGGCCATCAGGCATGGTGAGCGCAAGCACCGGTGCACCCGCTAAGGAATGTAGCGCCTGATCGATCGCATCCCGGGCTGACCTGGCTGGATGAGAAGACGTTTCCCGACCCACACCTGCACAGATATCAATGGTATCAGAACAAAAAAGTGTGAAAGACACCGAGTCCTCAACAAATCCGCCAACGCTGGTCATTTCACCATCCGTCGTACAGCCGATTAACTCGATAGCCGGGAAGGCCTGATTGATACGATCAAGTAACAGGGCCGCATCATGATTCGCACCGATAAATAAAAGACCCGCCATAACTGGAGGAGTGTTCGCCGTGATTTGAGTACTTAGACGCTTTAAAATGGCATGCGCAGCATCCTTTGTATCCAGATCACTACTATGGGCAACAAAGACTTTGAACATAAATATTAGATACCATATTTTTGACAGTCAGTTAAGAGTTTAGATGCTTTCAGGACCAATCGTACGCTGTTTTTAGAAAATGTTAGCTTGAATCAGTCTGATTGAGTAAATCACAGATTAAAAATGTTAACGCAGCGGGTTACCGCTTAGCCGTTATAACTATTACATAATAGTCAGACCTTTGGGTGGCCTGAAGAGGGAAGGCAGGGAAAGTTAATCCATAGGATGACAACCTGTTGAGCCGATATTATCGGTCAATCTCTGATTATTCAAATATTTTTTCTTATCAAACAATGGTGTGCGTATTTCTGATGATTCAGAGTAGTCGGAAAGGAGACTCATTGAGACCTGCAGTTTTAAAGTTCCCAGAGTTTAATTAGCCATTTTTTTGGAATAAGAACGGACAAAATGCCTCATTTAGAAAATGGTTCTAGCTCAGTATCACGGTTAAATTGCCCTGAGATCAGAAGCACAAGATTTTGGTATATTGGCTGCGACTGATTATTCGGTTTGATGCATTAATTAAATACGGCGTTATATGCCGTATATATTGCATTTTATAAACTAAAGTATATCCTTGTGGTTTAGATAACCGGCGAAACACGGTGCTTAACGCCGTAAATATTAAAAATGGTAACCATAAGCAGTAAACAGACATTAGACGAACTCTTACCCTATGGCATGCTTGCCACAAAGCAGTGGCTGTTATCCAGGGGATTAAGTCTTCATAGCATCGATAATGCGTTGAAAAGTAAAAAGCTGGAGATGCAGGCAACAGGCGTATATGCCCGTACTGGGGTACCGATATCATGGCAGGGAGTGGTTTGTTCACTGCAGAACATGTCGGATCAAACTATTGGTGTTGGCGGGCTTACTGCACTGGAGCTGCTTGGCTATGGACAATACCTTTCAAATAACAAATCAAAAATCATCCGCCTGTATGCGATGAATAAATTACCAGCATGGCTTCAAAAACTTAAGTTATCGGTTACTTTTGAGTGGCATGGAACCAAAACATTATGGACTCAAGGCACTTTAGAGGGCGAAAACTTCACCATAGCGCATAGCTGGCGAGACGACTTACCACCGGTGAAACTATCCTGTCCTGAAAAAGCCATCCTGGAAGTCCTGAAAGATCTTCCTGACACAATAAGTTTTGAGCATGCCGATGAGTTAATGCAGGGAATGACCAGTCTATCGCCGAAAAAGCTTACCGCTCTTCTTCAAGCCTGCAGCAATGTCAAAGTTAAAAGATTATTTTTCTGGTGCGCAGAGAGAGTAGGTTACTCCTGGGTTAATAAACTGGATTACAGAGAATTTGATCTGGGCAAGGGTAAGCGCGTTATCGCCGTACAAGGTAAGCTTGATAAAAAATACCTGATCACTGTGCCGAAGAATTTGTATGGATAGAACGAGCACATACTACAAACAGGTTCAATTATTGGTACAACTGCTACCGCTGATTGCTGAAGAAGATTGCTTTGCCCTGAAAGGAGGCACAGCAATTAATTTATTTGTGCTGAATTTACCACGGCTTTCAGTGGATATAGATCTGGTGTATTTGCCAATGAATGACCGGCAAACTGCACTCACTGATATTAAAAAAGCTCTCCAACGAATTACCCTGAGAATCAATACTATTTTTTCAGACGCGGATATTGTTGAGTCGTTCAAAGACAAATCTGACGCATTACGACTTGTGGTAACCCGAAAAGGAGTAAGAGTAAAAATAGAGCTATCACCGGTCCTACGGGGAACCGTTGCTAAACCCGAAAAACAGGAAGTCTGCCAAAAAGTAGAAGATGAATTTGGTTATGCAGAGATGGCGGTTGTGGCGCTACCTGATCTTTATGCAGGTAAGATTTGTGCGTCACTGGATCGTCAACATCCCAGGGATTTTTACGACGTTAAACATTTACTAGACCATGAAGGATTCACCGATGACATTCGACAGGCTTTAATTATTTACCTGATCAGCCATCCAAGGCCCATCGCTGAACT
>JACNJF010000161.1 GCA_014382695.1 Gammaproteobacteria bacterium
GATCTGATTCAGGAAGGCAACATCGGCCTGATGAAAGCGGTGGATAAATTCGAATACCGCCGTGGCTACAAATTCTCCACCTACGCCACCTGGTGGATCAGACAGGCGATCACCCGCTCGATTGCCGATCAGGCCCGCACCATCCGTATACCGGTGCACATGATCGAAACCATCAACAAGCTAAACCGTATCTCACGTCAGATGCTGCAGGAACTCGGGCGCGAACCACTGCCGGAAGAACTCGCGATCCGCATGGACATGTCGGAAGACAAGGTGCGCAAGGTACTCAAGATATCGAAAGAACCGATCTCGATGGAAACCCCGATCGGCGACGACGAAGATTCACATCTGGGCGATTTCATCGAAGACACCAACGTCATGCTGCCGGCGGATACCGCCACCAACGCAGGCCTGTCAGAATCGACCCGCGAAATCCTGTCCAGTCTGACCCCGCGTGAAGCCAAGGTACTACGCATGCGTTTCGGCATCGACATGAACACCGACCACACCCTGGAAGAAGTCGGCAAACAGTTTGACGTCACACGTGAGCGTATTCGTCAGATCGAAGCCAAAGCCCTGCGCAAGCTACGCCACCCCAGCCGATCCGAACAACTGCGATCTTTTATTGACGCAGACTGATAATCGGATACAATTCTCAACCCAAAATAAGCTTCGCGCCCGGATAATCCGGGTGTGAAGTGTATACACCCAGTAAACCGTTGCTAGTGAACCTTACATAGGTGAAGTAACAACAAAGAGGTTTATAAAAGAGCAAACCTCATTCCCTGTTAAGGGCCTGTAGCTCAGTTGGTTACGACTGTAGGGATACAGGAGGTAGAGTAACGCAGGAGCAGTTACCGAGAGCAGTGGGTGTAAACGATATAATCTGTTGTTAGTGAACCCTCAATGGGTGAAGAAACAACAAAGAGGTTAAAAGAGCAAACCTCATTCCCTGTTAAGGGCCTGTAGCTCAGTTGGTTAGAGCAGTGGACTCATAATCCATTGGTCGTAGGTTCAAGTCCTACCGGGCCCACCATTAACTCCTTGTTTTTCAACAATAATTATAATAATCTCCGCTTTAACAATCCTGAATTTTTCTAATTTGGGACACTTTTGGGACACTGAATAATTTCAGACTACCCCTCGACTTGATATGGAGGTTACAGGCATGGCAACAATCACCAGACGCGGCGACGGACAATGGCAGTCAAAAATCAGAAAAAAAGGCTATCCTGTTCAATCTAAAACATTTGCTACTAAAGCCAGTGCAGAAAAATGGTCTCGCCTGGTAGAGTCTGAAATGGATAGAGGGGTATTTCTCTCCACCAATGAAGCTGAAAACACGACTTTTTCTGAATTAGTAGAACGATATAAAAAAGAAGTCCTACCCTCAAAAAAATCACAGCAAGATTCACTCTCTCGAATGAAGACAGTTGAAGCCGCTCTTGGACACCTCATATTGGCTGCTATTACGCCATTAACACTCAAGGAGTACCGAGACTACCGCCTGGAAACAGTCAGCTCAGGCTCTGTCAGAAAGGAGCTATCGTTCATCAGCGTTTTGCTGACAATATGCCAGAAAGAATGGGACATTTATCTGCCCAGAGGTAATCCGGTCTCTTCCATTCGAGTTCCATCTCCCAACAAAGCCAGAAGTCGACGTCTGGAAGGTAATGAAGAAGAAAAATTGATGCAAGCTGCTCGGGAGTACGGTGGCCTTATTGCCGATATTATTCAAATCGCCATCAATACTGGTATGCGGCGAAGTGAGATCACTTCTCTCAACTGGAAAAACATTAACCTGGAAATTAAAACGGCTACGCTGTTAGACACAAAAAACGGTGAAGATCGTACTATTCCACTAAATTCCACCGTGGTTTCTATTCTTAAAAATACTCCCCGGAATATCAATAGCCTGGTATTTTGCATAAAGCCTGACTCTATCAGCCAGGCATTTGAAAGAATTTGCGAAAGAACTGGAATTGAAAACCTCAGATTTCACGATTTGAGACACGAAGCGACCAGCCGTTTTTTTGAGCTGGGCTTAAATATTATGGAAGTTTCCAGCATTACCGGGCATAAGGATCTTGCTATGCTTAAGCGCTACACCCACTTGAAAGCTGAGGACCTGGCTAAAAAACTTTCTTAGAATGCCACTATATTACATACCGCCCTTTCAGCAGATAATAACCCTTTAAAGATTTTTCCATTGACTCATAATCCCCCAGATGTGCACGCATCAGGCTTTTCCAGAGTCGTCCATGATTCGGTACGAAAAAATGCAGCAACTCATGCACAATCACGTAATCCCAGAGCGATTCTTCCAGACCTAACAGGTCGGTACTAAAATTCAGATGCCCATTGGTAGAACAGGAAGCCCACTTATTGCGCATAGGCCGCACACCAAGCCAGATCACTTTTACATCGAGCTTTACTGCCCAGTGTTTTACCCGGGCCTTAAACTCAATTTTTTTATTAATTTTATTATTCAATTAGAGACGCCCGACCTTTTCCAGCAGGGTAAAAAGATCATCGACAATGCCTGTTACCTGCTCCAGCTCATCTATTTCTGCAAACAGTGCAAAGGTGACTTTCTTGCGTAACTCACGTAAAGCATGTTCACTTTTCTGCCAGTTAGGGTAAGCCACAAAAGCTTTTTTAATGGTCCTGCTCACATCCTCGGCATTCACTACCTTCGCATCCAGCAATGTTCTGTATACAAAATAAGTCAGTCCATCAAAACCCTTTTCGGCCTGCTCTGTTTTCCTTATTTCATTTTTCTCGACTTCTTTTAACAACTCTGCCAGAGCTTCAGCGGTATTGGTCTGTCGGTTTTCAAAGCCTTCAAGCACAGCGCGTGAACGCTCTGCCATCGCAATCAGATACGGATCATCACTTTCTTCTTCCGCCTTTTTCTCGATGCTTTTCACCAGGTTGACTACTTTACTGCCCTCACCGGCCTGTTTATCCTTGATGTACTGAATCGTATCTTCATTGATTTCAATCACTTCAGAAACTGGCCGAATATAGTCTGTCCCTACATATTGCTGCACCAGCTCGCTGGTTTTTTTCAGAAATGCACGATCTACCTGAATCTGCCTGGCGTAAGCCTTGCGCACCACATCATAGATCGCCGACAGGGTGCCATAGTCATCGATATAGGGCCGCAGGAAGGCATCGGGTGAGATAATCTCATACAGCATTTCGATCTCTTTGTACTCCCTGAAAAATGCCTTACGCCGTTCCGGGTCGCGGAAATGTTCGATCAGAGTATCAACATCCTTATCATCAAAGTTTCTCTCGATGAGGGACAGGAATTCGGGAGCCAGCTGTTCCATCTTGTTCTGGTAGAGCAGTTTTAACAGTTTCAGGTCTTTAACGATCGCATTGACTTCTTCACTATCGAAAGACAGGGCTTTTTCAAGTTTGTCAAAGATGCCGACAAAATCGAGCACAAAGCCATGCGGTTTGACCATCCCGGCCTGTTCATTTTCATAAGGCCGATTCACCCGCGCGATGGCCTGCAACAGGGTATGGTCACGCATCGGTTTATCGAGATACATCGCATACAGCACCGGTGCGTCGAATCCGGTCAATAGCTTTTCCGTGACGATAAGGATCTTCGGTTGCTGGTCCAGTTTGTTGAAGCTCTTGCGAATTTGCCGTTCCTTCTTCGCGTCCAGATGAAAAGACTTCAACAATGCTGAATCATTGTTGTTGCCGGTGTACACCACTTCTGAATAGTCGGCAGGCAAAAACTCGTCCAGCGCATGCTTATAGTGCGCACAGGCTTCACGATCAACTCCGACCAGAAAAGCCTTATAGCCGAGCGGCTCGACATTCTGTCGATAATGTTCGGCTACAAATTGTGCCACCACCCGGATACGATCCTTACCCTTGAGAAAATTTTTCAGGTTCACCGCCCGCTCAAGGATCTTGTTCAGCTCCTCAATATCGGCCACACCCTCAGCTTCTGCCAGGGCTAAAAACTCTTTATCCAGAATCTCATGCGGCACCAGCATTTCATTCGGGGCCAGGTTGTAATACAGCGGTAACGTCGTGCCATCCGCAATACTGTCAGCAATGGAATACTTGTGCAGATAACCCTTATCATCTTCACAGCCGAAGGTTTTGAAGGTGCCCTTGCCGTAAGCGGTCTTATCCACCGGCGTTCCGGTAAAGCCGATATAACTCGCATTCGGTAGACCCGCCATCAGGAAGTTACCCAGATCACTACCCGTGGTGCGGTGCGCCTCATCCACTAATACATAGATATTGGAGCGTGTATTGATGTTCGCCGGCATGTCACGGAACTTGTGGATCATCGTCACGATAATCCCCCGATAATCATCCTTCAGTAATTTGTTGAGCCGTGCAATGCTGCTCGCATGTTCCAGATTACCCAGGCCGAGCGCAGCCAGATTTTTCAGCATCTGGTCTTCCAGCTCGTTGCGGTCGATCATCAGCAGAACGGTTGGCTTATCAGCCCGAGGTGCTTTAAACAGCATCTCCGCCGACTTGATCATGGTGAAGGTCTTGCCGCTGCCCTGAGTATGCCAGATCAGACCGCGTGTGCGCCGTGGGTCGAGGGCGCGACTGACGGTCGACTCTACCGCAGCAGTCTGGTGCTGACGCAGGATATACTTGTTCAGCTCCTCGTCTTTTTCGGCAAACACGATGTAATCCTTCAGCATGCGCAGAATATTCGGGATCGAACAAAAAGATTTGACCTTCACTTCCAGTCGGCCCGGAACATCAGAATATTTATCCGCAGATTTCGCAGATGGACGCAGATTTTTGAATTCAGGAGATTTTAAATCTGTGGAAATCTGCGTAATCTGTGGATCATTCAGTTTCCAGTTGAAAATATTGCGGCGCACCGTGTTCCATGTCACCCCGTAGGAAAAGCCGATGGCATCGGTCGCAGTAAAAATCTGCTCGGGCACGAATAGCTCCGGTGTCTCAAGGTGGTAACGGCGGATTTGATCGACTGCCAGCGCAATCGCCTCATCCTTGTTCGCGTTCTTGCACTCAATGACCAGCACAGGAATACCGTTGATCAGAAAAACGACATCCTCCCGAGTGCCATAGTGCCCATTGTTAAAAGCCCACTCCTCGGTGACTTCATAAACATTGCGCACCATGTCAGAATAATCAATCAGGATCAGATCACGCTCTCGCTTTTCCTCGTGGTCGAAAAACTTGCCCCGGTTGCGCAGAAAATCGACAAACTCCCGGTTGCCATAGATATCGCTATGCAGATGGCGAAACTGCCCGAGCAGAGCGCCCTCTGCCCCAGAGTAACGAGGATTGAATTCACGAACTTTGGCATCGAGCAAATCATCGAAGAAGAGCGAGCGGTTCTTTGCGCGATCATGAGACTTATCCGCAGATTTCGCAGATGAACGCAGATTATTGTCCCTGAACTCTGAATCTGCGGAAATCGGCGTAATCTGTGGATCAAACCCGCGTCGTTGCTCAGCTTCCTCACGGGAAACATAGGTCCAGCCGATAGCCTCAGCGTATGCGAGGATACGAGCCTGGACGGTTTTGTGTTCTCCTGGCTTCATCGACGCTACTGACCCATCTCCGGCAAATTAAATAACAGTTTCACCAGCGCATGATTGATGTAATAGTTCTCGCGCCCCAGACGTTGCTTGAGCAGGATTCCATCGGCCGCCAGTACATCCAGATAACGGGTAGCCGTCGCGCGTGAGACTCCAATGTCGAGCTCCAGAAAAGCCACCTTGGTATAAGGATGACGAAAAATATTATTGATTAAATCCTGGCTGTAAAACTTGTAATCATCACGGATACGCTTTTTGTATAGCTGCAATAACGCACGAATCTGTTCTATCAGGCCGGTCGTATGCCGGGCTGTCAGCGCAACGCCCTGCAATAGATACAGCAGCCACGGCTCCCAGTCACCCTCATCGCGCACCTGTTGAAGTCCCCTATAATAATCTGCTTTGGTCTGGCTAATATAACGGCTTAGATACAGGATAGGGGTATCCAGCAACCCCTCCTTCACGAGGTATAGAATATTGATGATGCGCCCGGTGCGGCCATTGCCATCGTAAAAGGGGTGGATACTTTCAAACTGATGATGAATCAAAGCCATACGAACCAGCGGGTCGAGCTCACTGGTATCGTGGATAAAACTTTCCAGCCGGTGCATTAATGGCGCTATCTCATTGGGTGCGGGTGGTTCATAAACCACATCACCGGTCGACTCATTTTTCAGCACCGTGCCGGGCGTTTTGCGAAAACCGGCATCATTGCCTTCCAGCATCGACTGCGCATCCAGAATAGTATTCAATGACAGCAGACCGCTTTCACGCACCTGCCTGAAACCGACATCAAGACCTTCCGCGTAGTGGGCAACCTCCTTGCTCACGGGGTCAGCGCCCTGTGGCTGTATCTGGTAGCGGTACAACGCATCCTGGGTGGTGATGATATTCTCAATCTCGGAACTGCTTTGCGCCTCCTGCAGGGACAATGTGGAAATCAACAGCCCCTCGTTCGGGATGGTGCGCGCGACACCTTTCAACTCGGCCAGGTAACGATGCGCCTGAACCAGCGCACGCAGTACAGCATCCGTCTCAAGCGGCTGGTGGGGTGGAAATCGGCTGAGTGAATAGGTGCTCATTTCAATCCGGATATGAGTTTGCTTATCAAGTAGTGCTCAAATTTACACGATATTGAGAAGCCTGGCGATTTGTTTCTCAATAATGCTATTTTTTGAGAAGTTAAGCGGGTGCTTTCTGGCAGGATCAAGAGACTTATCCGCAGATTTCGCAGATGAACGCAGATTATTT
>JACNJF010000210.1 GCA_014382695.1 Gammaproteobacteria bacterium
GAATCCAGAATATTACTCAGTGAATAATAATCGGCTTCAAAACACAGCGCAGAGATATAGGGTAAATGAGCCACAATATTCTGATTATCAAGATCCTGCTGCGGTGCCAGTAATACCAGTGGGTACTGGCTTTTGGTGGCCTGATTCAAATCCAGAAAATAACTGCGAACCTGCTCATCGTTGATCGTAAAAATAGCGAGGCAGGCATCCAGTTGACTTTTATCCATGTTGGCCAACTGCTCCGGGGTAATAATCTGGGTCGAATACTTGATGAACGATAGTAACGTTTTAAGTATATTTGCGCGCCCTGAGTCAGTATCTATAATCAGAGTTTCACTATTGGAAAACTCATTTATTGCTTCATTCATGCTGGGATCTGTTCCTTCGTGAACTTGTCGATAAGTAGGATGGCATTTTTTTGACAAGCCATGTATTTTATAGAAATAGTGTAGATTAAGCTGACAAAATTACGTCATTATTTTCGAATAAAAGAAGAAGTAATTTTAACTCTTTGATTTAAGTCAACGCCGGGAGACGTTTAGTTGGCAAGGGAAGCCTCAACACCCGGACTGTCAGGTGTTACTCTGGTAGGCTTTTGTCGCTTTTCTGGATTGTTTCAGGGTGAGTTGTTCTGATCGTATTTTTTGCTGCAGATGCTGCAGACACGACACAATTTCGTCATTTTTCTGTTTCAGTTCGCGTGTTAACTCAACATCGACTGGACTGGTCGCTGTATAGTACGAATCCATCAAACTGCTGCGCTGAACATCCAGTACATCGACTCTGTCCCAGTCTTCCTCCTGAATGGCCGTTATGATTTCATCACTCAGCTGTAACGCTTGCTGTAACGCAGAAAGCTGATTCAATTTAGCCGACCTTTTGCGGATGTTGTGGTGCGATTTGGACCCAGGCAGATTTAATTTCCAGAATCAGGCGGCTCACTTCATCCAGCTTCCTTTTATCATTATTGATATTGGCGCTGGCTAAGGTGAAGATCATGTATTCGTATAAGTCACCCAGGTTTTTTGAAATTTCAGCACCCTTTTCATGATCCAGGCAGGCATCCAGACTACCAATGATATTGATAGCGTCGCCAATCAGTTCACCCTTATCGGCAATCAGATTGCGCTCAATAGCACCCTTGGCCTGGGCAATTTTGCGCAAAGCACCATCAAACATCCGCGTAATCAGTGAATGAGGATCTGCATAAGCAACCCCGCTATAAGTTTCTGTACTTTGATAGCTTTTAGCAAGATTCTGTTGTTTATTCATCATTTGTCTCCTTAAACCTGATTATGCCAGGGTTAATGTATTTATCATTTTAAGATAGTATTGGCTTCCGGTAGATTACTCAGCTGCTGGGTCAGAAAACTGCTGGTGCTCTGAAACCGTGAGACCAGTGAATCGAGTGCGGAAAACTGTGCAACCAGGCGCGCTTCCAGTGATTCCATACGCACATTCAGTGCCGTTCTTGCTTTTACCAGATCTTCCTGAGAACGGGTTAAACCATCCTCACGATTATCGATGAAGCCATCGGTTTCCAGAAAACGATCGAGCAGTGTATTCATCGTGACCGCTACCCCGCGCGAGAAAGAAACCGAGCCTCGATTACCCGTCGCACCGGATGAAATTAATAACGCCAGGCCCTTGCTATCGCCGCTAGCACTGGTCAGAAACTGACCGTTTCCGGTGGCACTCAAGCCGTTAATGGTTCCACTCACATCAACACCATCGATACCCGCCCCGGCCGTCAGACCGAGATCGTTACTGCTATTAACATCGACAGAATTAATGATTACTTTGGAAGCAGAACCGTAACGCGTGGAGCTAATATCGAATCGATTGTTCAGACTGTCATACGTCACAGCCACTGAAACCCCTGCGGCTTTCAGATTCACATCGTCATTGATCTGTGCCTGCATATGTAGTGCCAGAGCATCTGCGCTAGCATAGCTGGCCTGGGTAAGAGTAATGCTATCCGAGGTAATGCCATCGACAGCGATATTAAAATTATCGTTATTGGCATCAATAATCAATGCGTTAACAGCGCTGCCATTGAATACCCCCTGACTCGCCAGAGTCGTGACATTAACCTCATAGTTGCCTGCCTGAGTATCACTGGTGGCAGTAGAATAGCTGATATCCGCATCCTGCGGCCTCCCCTGCAGGGTAAACAGGGCCTGAATATCGGCCGGATTATCCGCTAAAGCGGCCTCAAGTTTAGTCGAATCAAGCGCCAGTGAACCATCCGCCTGCGTTTTCAGACCGATATCATTCAGAGACCGAATATTACCGCTTAGCTGATCGACGGCACTGCTCATTACGCTGCGCAACTGATTACTGATGCTACGCACAGTAAAGTCACCGATAAGAATGCCGGCCTCAGAGGTGCTGGCATTGAAGCTGGTGAGTGAATTGATGGTAGTCACCAGTCCGTTATAACTTTCGACGAAACCTTCGACGGCAGACTTTACACCGTCATTTTTCTCACTCACGTTAACCGACACAATATTCCCGGCATCGGCCTTCAGCAGGTTCATGGTCACACCATCGATAGCACCAGTCACGGTATTCGTATCACGCGTGATATCCAGGCCATTGATTGATAACGCCGCATCCTGCGCCGCTACGGTCTGGATCGCACTACTCTGGGCGCCGGCATTAAAGGCCAGCTGGGATAGGCCCGCATTATCCAGTTGATTACCATCACCATCGCCCGAAACGCTGATTTCCATGCTATTGCTGGCCCCCGTACTTTCCGATAGCAGGGTCATTCGAAACCCGGAGCCATCGTTAACGATAGCCGCTTTCACACCAAAATCATTCGCATTGATGTAGTCACGTAAACCGGACAGAGTGGTATTGTTGTTGGCCGTACTGACCGTAATCGTCTGGGTCGCTTTACTGGTATCGGCAGTGAAACCGTAAGGGCCGATCGTTGTGGTGCCGAAACGGATACTTAAGGTGCCGGTACCGATCGTGTCGTTAACAGTACTGAAGGCCGTTGCAGGATTGCTCGCCAGTGCATGGGCTTTGGCGAGTGCCGTAACTTCCACGTTATACGCTGCAATATCCGCATTGTTGGTGGCTGAGGTGGTGAAGACCGAGCTGTCCGAATTGCTGACAGATTTTGCATTGTAGATACTATCGGTACGCAGGCTGTTCAGGCTGCCCTGAAACAGGGCCAGTGAACTTCTGAGTACACCGAAAGCAGATAATTCAGTCGAGATACTCTGATCCTTGGCGTCCAGACGATTTTCAGCGGGCGTTCGTTCAGCAGCTACCAGCCCCGTTACAATCGAAGACAGGTCAAGCCCGGAACCAATACCCAGTGAACTGATAGACGCCATAATATCTTTACCTTCGCAGAGTCATTAACTCAATGAATAGAAAATTATCTTAACCCATTACATCAATACGGTCAGATTCTATTAAGTCTTAAAAGAATAGCGCTTGTTATTCTTAAAAGCTTACAAAATAAGCCATTAAAAAATTTCCTTGCTGAAAATCAAAAGGGGTTGCTACCTTTGTCTGCTCCCCCGATTTGATTATTTAAACACTTCAAAAATTTACAATAAATACTGCTTTAAATCATTTGTTAAGCTATGCACATATTGAGCCAGACTTAGGTACTGTCTGAAAACAGCATGCCCTGCGGCATCTTGTCACCACCATCTGAATGACTGATCGCTCTCAACTGAGTTGCGATCGCCAACACTTCTTCAGAAGGTATCTGCCTGATCAGACTGCCAGTCTTCGAATCCAGCACCTTAATCACCGTCTGACCACTATCTTCATCCAGGCTAAAGGCTAAATCGCGTTGTACTGACTGTACCATGCTATTGATCTGACTAACTGCTTCATGTAACTCTGCTTTGCTAACTGATCTCTCCGTTGCCTGCTGAGGCTGATTATTGCCTTCAATGGGCAAAGATCCGCCTCTTTTATCGGCAGCTGAAACCAGTTCAAGCTTAACAAACGGTGCGGCATTCTTTACCGTAACTGCATCATTCTTTGCAGTCATTTTAGAAATATCGCTTGTCATGATAGTTCTCCGTTAAACTGGAAAAGATGGCGGGCTCTAGATCCTGAGCCCGCCATCAATCCATCTATTACTGAAGTAGCGCCAGAACGTTCTGAGGATTTGAGTTCGCCTGAGATAACATGGCTATACCCGCCTGCTGCAGAATCTGGTTTCTGGTCAGTTCCGCTGTTTCCGCAGCAAAATCTGCATCGCGGATACGACTTCTTGCAGCGGAAAGGTTCTCGGTGGTTGTACTCAGGTTCTCAACGGTAGAAGCGAAACGGTTTTGAATCGCACCCAGCTCCGCACGGATACTGGAAATCTGACTCAGCGCGCCATCGAGTACTGTAATCGCAGAGTTGGAACCAGCAACTGTAGAGATATCCACCGCACCCAAGGTGCTCAGTGAAGCGGCTGCACTGGTCATGCCCGCAAAAGCCAGGTCAGCACCACCTAAAGTGAAGTTTTCTGCTGAACTCAGGGTCAGGGTGCCGCGGGTAGTGACACCATCGGCATCGACACCGGCTGCTACACCGGGTGTTGTGATAGCAGTGGTAATAGCGCCAGCGTTAGTCGCTACTTCAACAGGAACTGCAGCACCGGCTGTAACGGTATTAATACCCAGCACAGTTGAGGTCAGAACCAGAGAACCACCTGAACCAGCAGCAACTTTTGTACCTGTACCTACTGTACTACGGCCTGCTACACGTTCAGCATCAATTGCCGTTTCAAGAGCTGTGATAGCAACAGCCTCGTCTCCGGCAGCCGCTACAACTACGGCGACATTACCTGAAGTAACATTCGCTGCATCGGTGACGAATTGATAGGTTTGACCACCTAGCGCGATGGTATCACCGGTACCAGCACTATCACCTAATACAATACCAGTACCCGGAGCGCTTGCCAGAGAAGTGTTCGCATCGGAAAAAGTCAGAGTAACAACTTCGTTAACCGTTGCACCTACACCGTCAGAAGCATCGAGACCGGTCGCATTCTGGATATTCTGTATAGAAGGCGCAAGTCCGTCTCCAGACGAAACAGTGATATTTCTGCCTTCAGCAGAGCTCAGCGTCAGGGCACCGGTAGTCGAATTAGCCAAAGCGGTTACACCGGTCTGGCTGGTTACCGCATTGATCGCAGTTGCCGCGTTACGCCCCTGGGTAACGGCATTGGTACTGGAAGCTACCGAACCAATTGCGACTCCATTAATGACCAACTCACCATTTGAAAGTCCCACACCCGCTAAAGGTGCAGAACCAGTTACGCCAGTGGCTGCTGTCGCAGTTACACCAGTATCATTGGTTTTGCTATTGAT
This sequence comes from Gammaproteobacteria bacterium, assembly GCA_014382695.1. Lineage (GTDB taxonomy): Bacteria > Pseudomonadota > Gammaproteobacteria > JACNJF01. The sequence goes on from JACNJF010000210.1 coordinate 5,340, forward strand.
CGCTGCGGCTTTCGCGGCCGCACTGTCTGCGGTAAAGCCTGCTGCGGTAGTGGCTGCAGAAACACCGACTTCAGTACCATTGATTGTAAAACCGGCGCCATCGAAGGCAGACGCAGAAACGGCGGTACCAGTTGCCTGGAAGGCACCCAGCAGATTGGTGGTGGAACCGGTAATCGTCATGCTGATGGTTTGAGCCGCATTCGCGCCGACCTGGAACTGAGCTGATGTGAAAGATCCATCCAGCAGGTTCTGGCCGTTAAACTGGGTATTCACACCGACACGTTGCACTTCCGCCAGCAACTGGCTGACTTCAGAGTTAAGCGCCTGACGGTCAGACGCCGAGTTGGTGGAGTTAGCAGACTGAATCGCCAGTTCACGAATCCGTTGTAGTGATGAAGTAGTTGATTGCAACGCACCTTCAGCGGTTTGTGCCAGTGAAATACCGTCGTTCGCGTTTCTGACAGCCTGATTCAGGCCGCGGATCTGTGAAGTCATCCGGTCGGAAATGGCCAGACCTGCCGCATCATCCTTGGCGCTGTTGATACGCAGGCCAGAAGATAAACGCTGCAGAGATGTTTGTAATGCACTTTGTGAAGTGTTCAAAGCACGCTGTGTATTCAGCGACTGGACGTTAGTGTTGATAAATTGAGGCATGGTAATCTCCTGTGTCGGACTGCGCTGTTGGGCGTCAATTCAATGATAAATGTTAATTAAAACAATCCGGTTAATTATTGCTCTAATTAACCCTCTCAGGATGGTTAGCGGCCATGGGTTTTAAAACTTTAGGTTTATTTTGAAAATATTTGGAGAGGAGGCATCTGGTAAAAGCTTTTCCACCACGAAGCTCACGCTGGACACGAAGAAAAGAAAGTAATGAATAAATAAATCCTTCGTGCTTCTGGTGCTTTTCAACATCTTCGTGACACGCTTTACCCGCTTTCCTTATCGGCAGCGAGCGGACTATATGAAGGCAGTGAGCGAAAGTTAGCGCAGGAAATTAAATAGAGAAGAACTGGTGATACGGGCAAAAATAGCCTGTGCAGCGTCCAGTGTGGTCTGCTCCAGGGTCAGCTGACTGATGGCTTCAGCCAGATCGACATCGCGCAGGGTACTGATGGTTTCACGCGTAGAGACCCGTACTGCATCATTATTATCGTACTGTGCCTCCAGCGCATTTAGACGCCCGCCGATGGAAGTCCGCACATCCAGCACCCTGTCAAAAAAGGCTTCTATATCATCCTGAGCCAGGGTCAGATTGGCTGCGCGCTGGTCATTGCTCAGCCCTGAGTTGAGAGTTTCGGTTAAACCATTCAGTGTGGTAAAAATATCCCGGTAACGTCCCTGACTGATATCAAAGCTGTCGCCGGTATTCGGGGTTCCACTAATCGAGGTACGAATACCGTTGAACTCGATGCTGC
>JACNJF010000103.1:0-2119 GCA_014382695.1 Gammaproteobacteria bacterium
GCCAGTACTGAACCCATCACCGCAAACTGCAACAGATGCTCTGCAGTACAGTCGATATTAGCGCCAAGATCCAGCATATGGGTATGCCCTTTCATGGTGGGTAAAGACGTACAGATCGCCGGGCGACTGATGCCGGGTATGGTTTTCAGCACATACTTGCCGGTCGCCATTAAGGCCCCGGTATTGCCAGCGCTGACACAGGCGTCTACGACACCTTCCTTTACCAGATTTATCGCAACACGCATGGAAGAATCTTTTTTCTTTTTCAGCGCCAGTGCAGGTGATTCATCCATACTGACAATTTCTGAAGCATGATGGATGGATAAACGTGGCTCATTCTGCAGACCCAGATTATTCAGATGGGTTTGCAAAATTTCCCGCTGCCCAACCAGCACCAGCTGTATATCCTTGAATGTCTTTAATGCTTTTTGTGCTGCCAGCACTGTCACATCCGGGCCAAAGTCACCGCCCATTGCATCAATCGATATTTTTTTAATTGGCATGTTTATTCAGAAATCTCAAGAAAACTCATAGAGATCTTTGCCGTGCTCTGTACATAAAAAATATGTGCATAGACCCTAGAGAAATTATTAGCCGTCCCTGCTCCAGTTATTCAGAAATCGTCAACATATCCCTGCGATTTCCGGTATTACAAATAAATACGGGCGGTTAGTTCCGCCCGTGTTTATTTCTGTTAAAACTGAATCCTAGTCTTCGTCATCAGCTTCAATTTTATCGGCGATGACTTTACGTCCGCGATAAAAACCATCATCACTAATGTGATGACGACGATGGGTTTCACCGGTAGTCGACTCAACAGAAAGAGTAGGACCTGAAAGAGCATCATGAGAACGTCTCATGTCTCTACGTGAAGAGGATTTACGATTTTGTTGAACAGCCATGCTTGTCTCCAGAAATATTAATCATTTAATCATTAAGAAATCACTAACCAAATTGAGTGCTTTCTACTAAGTCTTATCCTTCAGTGATTTCAACACCAAAAAAGGATTATCTTTTTTAACCGGCTCCTGAGGTTCCGTTTCGGGTTGCCAATATACGTTGCAGGTCATTTCGTCATGCATTGAGATCTGTGGTAAAGCCAGTATCAGCTCGTCCTCGATAATCCCATACAGATCAATATAACCGTCATCGCTATAAACTGTATCTAGCCCAAACGCTTCCAGATCTTCATCGGAGGCATCAATCAGCAGATCGAAGTCAATGTTGATGGGGTAAGCCATCGGTGTAAGGCAGCGTTGACACTCCAGTTCCAGCAGTGTTTCAACATGCCCTCTGATCGAAGGATGATCAAACAGGTTCGTCGCAAACTCGAATCTCAGGCTGATTTCTGCGTCCTCAGAGACGACCAGACTACTCAGTCGGGGTAATTGAGTTAACTGAAGCGAACCTTCAAAGTGACCTTTTTGTCCGAGTTCTTTGGAAACCCGATAGACCTGTTGTATCTTGCCTTGCATAAACGCGGGATTTTACCTGCTTTGCTGGACGGCTGTCTATGTTTATTAGCACTGATAACCACTGTATGGATGCCAAATAACAGTATTTTATAATATACTCGCGCCAATTTTAGCCTTGAACCAAAATTTATGTCCGATTCCGACCTGATCCTTGCCTCAAGCTCGCCGTTTCGCAAACAGTTACTGTCCCGTTTACACCTCTCTTTTCGTACCATTTCACCCGATATTGATGAATCGCAGCGTAGTGCAGAGTCTGCCCCCGAGTATGTAAAACGATTAGCGCTGGAAAAAGCACATGCAGTCGCAGCGAATCATCCACTCTCTATCGTCATCGGCTCGGATCAGTGCGCCTATCTGGATGGTGCAATACTGGGCAAGCCCGGTACCCACGAAAATGCCCTGATACAACTACAGAATGCGCGCAATAAAGAGGTCGTGTTTTACACCGGACTGGCACTGGTACAGCAATCCAGCGGATTTAGCGAAGTAGACTGTATCGAGTACCGGGTTGGATTTCGCAATCTTTCGGATGCTCAACTGAGCCACTATCTGAACACCGAAAAACCCTATAACTGTGCCGGCAGCTTCAAGTCTGAAGGCTTTGGCATTAGCCTGTTCAACTATATGCGCGGGGATGACCCGAC
>JACNJF010000103.1:2514-6751 GCA_014382695.1 Gammaproteobacteria bacterium
GCGCTAATAAAGTGCTGATGCACCTGATTCAACATGGTTTGTATATGCTGCTTTTCCTGCTCGTTGGACGGCAGAAATGGATCCAGTAGTCCTTTATGCTCTCCGGCCGTGAGCAGGCGTCTTTCGATGCCCAGCTTTTCAATCAGGCCAACCAGGCCAAAACTATCCATGCGCACGCCGATAGAACCGACCAGGCTGGATTTATTGACGAAAATCTTATCCGCGGCAGCAGCCACAAAGTAGCCACCGGATGCAGCCATATCTGAAACTACGACATACAGCGGAATATCAGGATACTTTTCACGCAGGCGTTTAATCTCGTTATAAATATCCGCTGACTGAACCGGTGAACCGCCTGGTGAATTAATCTCCAGCACGACGCCTGCGGTATTCTTGTCTTCAAAGGCATCCAGCAGGCCACTCATAATATTTTCTGCACTGGCTCTTTCACCACTGGCGATAATACCCGGCATCTTGACCAGCGCGGTATGTTTCCCGGAGCCGACCTTGCCCGTCAGCAACAGATCAAACTCATTTAAATCCAGCGTCAGTAACAGTGCTGGCGTCAGATAGAGAAAGGTCAGGATTAAAAAAAATATGCGCCAGCGCCGACTGCGTCGTTGCTCATTGATGGCTGCAAACGCCAGTCTTTGCACGATGACTTCGTATTCACTGGCCGGCTTCATTGGAACGGTCGTTTCGGTGTTAGTGGGGCTGGATTCCGTCATTCATAGTATCCTTAAACGTATTGAGAAAGCTGGTCGATGGCATCGATAAAGTAGGTTGGATGACTGCGTTCGAGCGATTCCTTATCATGCATGCCGTAAGTCACCGCAATCGAATCCATCTTTATATTTTTAGCCATGTCCATGTCATAACTGGTGTCACCCACCATAATCGCATGACTGGATTCCAGGTTCAGATCGGTCAGGATTTCATCCAGCATCAGCGGATCGGGCTTTGAGCGGGTTTCATCGGCACAACGGGTGATATGAAAATAAGGATCCAGTCCGGAATTTTTTAACGCAATATCCAGTCCGCGGCGGCCTTTACCGGTCGCGACAGCGAGATAATAACCATTCGCATGCAGATCACGTATCACATCGGCGACCCCGTCAAATAACTGAGTGGATTCATCACCCTTATCACGAAAAAAATACTCTCTGTAACTGTCGGCAATTCGCTCGACAGCTGCTTCATCCTGCTCCGGCAGGAGGGTCTCAATGGCTTTTGATAAACTCAGGCCGATGATATGCCGGATAGCCTGCGAAGACGGCTGAACCAGCCCTTCCCCGCTGATGGCCTGCTGCATCGAATGAATGATATGTGCTTCAGAATTAATAATAGTTCCATCCCAGTCAAAAATGATCAGTTCATATTTTTTTTGCATCATTAAGATTATGTTTTCCTGTTAAAATTCTAAATTCCTGTGGCTCAGGGGCTAATATTTGAAGTTCCTTAGTATAGTCGTTTTCTGGAATTTCAAGGGCCATTGCATGTAACAGCAACCTGCCACCCCCGATAGATTTGATTAGCCGGTTAAATTCACGGTCTCCATATTTTGGATCTCCCCCAATTTCATGCCCCTGCTGCTTGCAGTGCACACGTATCTGATGGGTGCGTCCGGTGAGTAAACGGATGCGCAGCAAGCTGTAGTCCACGCCGCGTTCCGAATAGTGTGTGACCTGCTCAATCAGGGTGTGTGCCGACTGCCCCTTATCATCAACAAACACCTTGCGCTCGCCGTTGGACATGGTTTTTTTCAACAATGGATGCTGAATTGATTTTATCGATGGATCCCAGTGACCTTTCACGATCGCCAGATAGAATTTACGCAATTCACTGGTTTTGAACAGGTTCTGCATCGCCAGCAGACTTTTCCTGGTGCGCGCAAACAGCAGGCAGCCACTGGTATCACGATCCAGCCGGTGCACCAGTTCGATATCTTCATCCGGTCGCAGCAAGCGCAACACATCAATCGCACCATAACGCAATCCAGAACCGGTATGCACCGCCAGACCAGAAGGCTTATTCAGTACAATGATGGCTTTATTTTCAAACAGAATAGAGGTGTTAAGCAGTTGCATTAAATCATCAGGCACCACCGGTGAATCTGCGCGTTGCTCCAGCTCTACGGGTGGAATTCGGACTTCATCACCGAGCTGCAGTTTGTACTCTGGCTTAATCCTTTTTTTATTCACCCTCACTTCACCTTTGCGAATAATGCGATACAGGCGACTACGTGGAAGATTTTTGAGGGTTTTAATCAGGAAATTATCGATTCGCTGCCCCTCTTCAGATGCCGAGGCGGTTATAAACGTAACTTTTGAACTCATTTATAAATATATCAATGCGGATTATCAGAAGCCTGGGCAGAATAAAACCTGTCGGTCAATAAATAGACTGAACACAACGGGAGTTATTTCTCTCAAACGATTGCAGTAAGCAAAATGTATGCTATATTCATGGATTGTTGTGGTCGGCCACTATTAAATAATCCAGATTTTTTAGACGGTTATATCGGCACGCCACACAGAGTTTCCGCGTAAATGCAACTTATTCAAAGCTTACCTTTACGTTTTACGGCCTTTTAAAACCCTGAAGGCCATAGTTTAACCTAATCGCAATGTACAGTCTCATAATTATCCATCTGCTACTAGAACATTTATTTAACATTAAATCGCTGGATTCAACGCCGCGCCTGTTAGTTCAAAATCAGACCAATCATGCCCCCTCACGTTTCATAACACGTGACTGCTGTACTCTGCGCTTTACTCAAGGCAACCTAATCAATGAAAAGAATTTTAATCAATGCCACCCAGACAGAAGAGCTTCGTGTGGCCATGGTGGATGGTCAGTTATTATACGATCTCGATATAGAGATTCCCTCTAGAGAACAGAAAAAATCAAATATCTACAAAGGTATTATTACCCGCGTAGAACCCAGCCTGGAGGCCGCATTTGTTAACTATGGTGCGGAACGCCATGGCTTTCTGCCGTTTAAGGAAATTTCGCGCCAGTATTTCTCCGAAGAAACGAAAAATAGTGAAGAAGGGCGCGTTAATATCAAGGACGCCATCAAGGAAGGCCAGGAAATTATTATCCAGGTCGAAAAAGAAGAACGTGGAAATAAGGGCGCTGCCCTAACCACTTTCGTCAGCCTGGCTGGCCGGTTTCTGGTAGCGATGCCACAAAACCCTCGTGCGGGTGGTGTATCCCGTCGCATTGAAGGCGAAGAAAGGGACTCTATCCGGAATGTAATGTCGGAACTCCAGATGTCCCCCGGAATGGGCGTCATTGCCCGTACTGCAGGTGTTGGACGCACTACAGAAGAAATGCAATGGGATCTGGATTATCTAACCCAACTGTGGGCAGCGGTTGAACAGGCCGCCTCAGAACGAGCAGCGCCTTTCCTGATCTATCAGGAGAGTGACATTGTAATTCGCGCGCTCAGAGATCATTACAAAACAGATGTGGGCGAAATCATCATCGATTCGCAGGATGCCTATGATCGCGCACATGAATTCATGTCGATGGTTATTCCCAATGCACTGCACAAACTGAAGAAGTTTGACGACAAGCTTCCCCTGTTCAACCGTTTTCAGATTGAAAACCAGATTGAATCGGCTTTTTCACGTGAAGTTACCCTGACTTCCGGCGGAGCCATCGTGATTGATCACACGGAGGCACTGATTTCTATCGACGTAAACTCGGCCAGAGCCACCAAAGGCACGGATATCGAAGATACCGCACTGCACACCAATCTGGAGGCTGCGGAAGAAATTGCACGCCAGTTACGCATCCGTGATCTGGGTGGCCTGGTAGTCATCGACTTCATCGATATGATGAAGAATAAAAATCAGCGTGACGTCGAGCAACGCCTGCGCAATGCCGTTTATGAAGATCGTGCACGGGTACAGATTGGACGGATTTCACGCTTCGGCCTGCTCGAAATGTCACGCCAGAGACTGCGTCCATCGATCGGCGAGTCAAGCCAGATCGTCTGCCCACGTTGCTGTGGCCAGGGCAGTATTCGCGATGTCGAATCGCTCTCTCTGTCGATCATGCGATTACTCGAAGAAGACGCTATAAAAGAAAATACCGGTCGCCTTGTCGCCCGCTTACCCGTCGTCATTGCAACTTACCTGCTGAATGAAAAACGTAGCAAGCTGGCTGAGATTGAATCACGCTATAAGGTGCATTGCGTTATCATTCCTGATCTTAATCTGGAAACCCC
>JACNJF010000211.1 GCA_014382695.1 Gammaproteobacteria bacterium
AAAACAGATACAGGATCAGTAGCACCAGTAACAGTCCGCCCCCGCCATTCACCAGCAACAGGCTGATGCGGTCCTTGATCAGCTGCCAGCGCTCATTAAACACCTTAACCTGAATATTCGGTGCCAGAGTCGGACGAATTTCATCGATCCATTGCTGCAGGATTTCAGCCGACTTCAGGGAGTCGCCGGTTTCACTGCGGCTAAGCACCAGCACGGCAGCCTTCCTGTCATCCACGGTGATGGTTTCGGCACCGGTTTTAATGCGCCGCTGGATAGTGGCAATATCCCCCAGATTGACCCGCCTCGATTCATCTCCACTCAACGCCAGGTCTTCGAAACTTTTCGGATTACGCCGTTGACTCAGACTGCGCAGTTCACGGCTGCCATCATTTTCGCCGGCTATGCCGGCCGGTAAATCCTGACTCGCCTGATCGACCCGTGCACCGATCTGGGCCAGACTCAGACCCTGCTGATAGATCTGCGCCGATGGCACAGAGATCAGGATCGACTCTTTGGGCAGACCTTCCAGCACCACCTTATCGATACCGCGGGTCAGCAACTGCTGTTCAAACTGGCGCGCCAGGTTACGTAGATCATCCAGGTTATCCGGCCCGCTGATGAGTACGCGTGCGACCGACTCATAGCGCACATCCTGCGAGACCCGTGGTAGCTCGGCATCTTCCGGCAGGCTGGTAAAATCATCTACCTGCTTGCGCACCTGGTCGAGTGCCAGAATCATGTCACTGCCCTCCTCGAACTCCAGCGTGATACCGGACACGCCGGGTGCGGAGGAAGAGCTCATCTGTTTCAGGTAATCCACGTTACGCAGACGCTGTTCCAGCGGTATTGTCAGTGCTCGCTCCACATCTTCCGCACTGGCACCACTCCAGACCGTACTGACGCTAATGATATCCAGTTCAAAACTCGGAAAGAACTGCACGTTGAGTTTTTTCAGGGCCAGTAAGCCGGCCAGAATCATGATGATCATCAGCAGGTTGGGAGCAACCTTGTGTTTGACGAAAATGCCGAGTAAATCGTTATATTGCATGATGGCTTATCCCTACGCTTCAGGATTCATCGACGACTTTAACTTTCAGCCCGTCAACCGCATTCGACAGATGGGTCGTGATAATCTGATCGCCCGGCTGGATGTCGGCGCTGCGGATTAACAGCGCAGAAACGTTATCCACATCGGTAAACTGCCCGACCGATTCGACATTCACCGCATGCATACGTCCTGCACGCAGTAGATATATCCGGTTGTTACCATAGATAGCGCGATACGGAACGGCCAGCACCTGATCCTGCGCGGGGCGCTGCAAACGAACCTGTAACAGATTCCCGATGCGCAATTGACTGCCCCCTTGTTGCACCTGGAAATAAGCATCGATACCGTCGGCACGGGCAGCTCCGGCCAGACGCAGCAGTTTGAGCGGGAATTTTTCCCCGCCCATCTGTGCAGTGGCGCTCAAGCCCACACCGGACTCCAGCGCCTGCTGCAGCTCGGCCTGAAATCCGGCCGGAATACTGGCCCGAATTTCGAGTGCATCCAGCGCGTAAAGACTTACCAGCAGATCGGCCACCCGCACCCGATCACCGCTCGCAACCGGTACTTCGGACACGATGCCATCGAACGGGGCGAGGATTTCGCTGCGCTCCAGTGCCAGTTCGGTTTCCCTTAAGTGGGCACGGGCACGGGCCAGTCGGGCCTGCAACTGACGCGTACTACTCGGATAACGATCGACTTCAAGCTGGCGCGCCAGCAGTGACAGTTCCTGTCTACCGAGGACTTCATGGGCCGCACTCAACGCAGATTCAGAACTCAGATTATTCTTCTTCAGGCGCTCCACGCGCAGGACTTCGTTGCGTGCCAGTTCCAGTAGCTTATGTTCCTGCTCCAGAGCTTTTTGACTGGACTGAATACGCACCCGCAGCTCGGCCAGCTGCGCTTCAATATCGGACACATCCGCCTGCGCCTGTTGCAGTGCGACACTAAAGTCACGGCGATCCATTGCGATCAGGCGTTGTCCACTTTTTACCGATTGCCCCGCACTCACCAGCACGCTGGAAACCTGACCGGCACCCGGTGCAGCGGCTTTCACCAGTGCAGGTGTTTCGACCTTGCCATGCAGGGTTAAATCCGGTGACAGCGACTGGGGAGCGGCCGCCATCACATTCACCAGCCAGACTTTTTCGCTCGCCTGCGGTTTCTTACGCTCAGGTTTACTCGCTTTCAGGTAACTAAAGGTACTCCCCGCCAGCACCAGAATAAGTACCGGTAGAGTCCATCGTATCAGCCGTTGCATTGTCATAGTTTCAAAGTGGTACCGTATGTGGCGCGAAAAAAGTATTTTACAGGAACGAAGTCGTATGACCGAGTGAAATCCATAAAAGTTTCCGAGTAGCACCGTTCATAATCCGCACCGTATTGCCCGGCGTGAAGCACATCTGCTCAGGCCCGGTCTGCAGGCTGTTTCAGGCAGCAGCTGTGGAATGTATATGAATTAAATCTCAATGACTTGGCACTGAACTGTTGGTAGCATAGCGGGCTATTTTTGAGGAGCATCAAAATGAAATGTAAACTTTTCCTAATCGCAATAATTGCGACCTTATCAGCCACAACTTCAGGTTGTAAAACGATCGATGCCTATACCGGCGAAGAAAAAACCAGTAATGCGACCAAGGGTGGCGCGATCGGTGCCGGAATCGGTGCGGTCATCGGATACGTATCCGCCAAGGATAAAAGCAGCCGTGATCGGCGTAAAGCCATACTGATCGGCGCAGGCGTTGGCGGTGTAACCGGTGCCGGTGTCGGTGTTTATATGGACAAGCAGGAATCTAAACTGCGCACGCAGCTGGAAGGCAGTGGCGTTAGCGTTACCCGTAATGGTGAAGAACTGATACTCAACATGCCGGGCAATATTACCTTTGCTACCGCCGAATCGGCGCTCAAGGAAGATTTTGACAAGGTGCTAGATTCGGTAGTACTGGTACTGAATGAATTCGACCAGACCCTGATTGAAGTGGCCGGACATACCGATAGCATCGGTTCAGAAGCGACCAATCAGCAGCTTTCCTATAATCGCGCACGCAGCGTAGGTAACCATCTGGTGAACAAAGGTCAGATCAATATCGACCGTGTACTGATCGTAGGGCATGGCGAAGTACGTCCAGTTGGCGATAATAAAACCGCTGAAGGGCGTGAACAGAACCGTCGCGTTGAACTGACCTTAATTCCGGTCAAAAAGGAAGAGTAAGCCCTCCATTACAAACCATCTATAAAGACTCAGAGCGGCCACTTACGGTGGCCGCCCTGCCCCCAGTCACCTTATTTCAGCAAATGCATCACGCGCTTGTCACTCAGCATATCCTGGGCGATCTGCCAGCCTAACTCCCGATACGCTTCAAACTGTACTTCATCGAAAAACTGATCCACCGTGCTCTGGTCCGGAAACGAAGGGTTCGCACGTTTGTAACCATGGATATCGGCACCGATATTTTTGGCCAGCGTGGTTTTAATATAGATCAGCTTGGATAACTGCTCTGTGCCGTCATGATAATCCACATCCGCAATCAGATAGGCTTTTTCCGCGACTGCGTAATCCATTGCCGATTGTGCAGGCTCCGTTGCCGGTACCAGCGTCGCCAGCTGCTCCTTACCGATATCCACGCTCACCCCAAAATCGACCCGCGCCTTTTCAATCGCATTCGCCAGATCGGCAAACTGATAGTCTGGATCGGCCCCGGCATCACACACAATGATCAAGCGTGCACGCCGGCGGAACAGTTCATACAGCGCCAGATTCTCAAAGTGGCCGCCATCTGACAGCTGTACAAACTCCGCCTTCTCGTTCATGCGGTGACGGAATAGCACTTCCCAGAATCCCGGCTTCAGATAACTCGGCACGGCGTTCTGATCCGGCTGAATCTTTGGATCAGGGTTGGACGCCCAGTAGCCCAGACGCAGGTTAAAGATAGACATCAGTATCGATATCAGTGCATTCGTGGTCAGCCCCTGCCCGGCCACCCCGGCATCCGGATTCGCCGCCGCACCGGAAATGGCGATCGCCGAAGGCAGCGTCATCCTGCCGCCACAGAAATCTGCTGAGTTGCGCCAGCCGGTGGCATTACTGCCGCAGAACAGCGGGCTCAGGATAAAGTTATCCCCGCCTCGGCCACGAAATTTGGCAATCGCTGACTGCACCAGAATAATATTGGTATTGATCAAATGATAAGGAGCCTGCCCCTGATCACCCAGTCCAAACTGGTGCACACCGGTCTGATTGGCTTTCATCGCCTCATCCGTATCAACACCTTTCAGAACCTGTTCAGCATCCGGCATGAAGGTTTCCATCAGACGATCACGATAATAACGATGGATTGAGATATTATTGATCGGCAACACCCTGGCGAGCGCCGTTACCGCCACCAGCAGCCCCAGCGTGATCCACAGATAGCTGGAGGGAAAGTTCGCAATCAGCCAGTTAACCCAGAAATCGGCCAGCACCAGCAGGCCGAAGATCATCAACCCGGCACTCGCTATCATCTGCAGGGAAAGCGGAATTAAGGCCAGATATTTGCGCCATTTGGAATCACCGCCGATTGAACCAAATAACGCCCCGAGTAACGCCGAACCGCCACCAACGTGCAGAATAGCACCGCCAAGTTTGACCTGAAACCAGTGAATCAATGCCAGCAGATAAAATAGCAGCGCCAGCTTTAAAACCCTGGGCAGTAGCGATTCAAATTTACGCCGCCAGCGATAACCTGCCGCGCTGTCGTTGGATTTTTTATGCGATGAGAGCAATACCATGTAGGCGAAGTGCAGTAGTAGATAAGCCGCCACTGCAAAAACTGCAATTTCGCGAAAAAACACCGAGGTCGCCACCCCGGGTTGAAACCAGTCAAACGGATAGAACAGCGAAAAGACAAAACCGGAAACCACCATCAGTGCCACAAAACCCATCACCAGGCTGCGCAGGATGATCGAGAAAAAAGACAGCGCACTGATGCCGTTACCGGGCGTCAGGTAGTCTCCATTCTGACGCAGATGTCGCAGTAGTGATGCCTGGTTGCGGTTATCTTTCTGGTCTTCGCGCTGGAAGTTTCGACCTTCGGTGCCAAATGGAAAATCATCCTTGCCTACCCCGAAGCTGGAACTCTGACTGCCGGGTTCTTTCCACAGGCCACTCCATAACCAGGACAGGGCACCGCCCATATAGCCACCGCCGGATACGCTGGAGAGATAGTCAAAGTTCTTCAGCTTGGAACGTGCCGCCAGAGCCTGTATCACCCCCAGACAGAAGCTGGCTGAGCGAATGCCGCCGCCGGACAGCGCGATGCCCCTGATATGGTTACGATCGAAACCCTTACGATGCTGTTCCAGATAAGACCATTCCTGTTCCAGCAATTCCTGCGCACCCGCGTAATCTGCACCTGATTTATAGGCAATATAATTCTTATTCATCGCGATCTCCCTGTTTGGTTTTTTTCATCTACCACTGAATTTATACAGGCATTCTTAGATCGACCGGATTCAGGTTAAATTCATCAAATCCCTATACACTATCGACTGCCTGTTGTAACAGTGTAATTATCTTACTCTTTTGATTCAATTTAAGTGGACTGATTGTATGAACCTTTTCTTCCGTTTTGGGCTTCTTGTGAGCCTGCTATGCAGTACCGTCGGCGCCGAAACCCGCTCCACCGTGAGTGATCAGACCGATCTATTTCTAACCGTGTATAACGCCGGACGGGCTCTGGTCCGTGACCATCGTAAGCTCATCCTGAGCCAGCCCGATCAACGCATCGCACTGATGGATGTGGCCGAACAGATCATGCCGCAAACGGTCTCGATCGATGGGCTGGAAGTGCTCGAACAAAACTACGACTTCGATCTGCTGTCACCGCAGTCACTGATCAATAAAAACATCGGCAACCGGGTGCGCATTGCGCGCCGCTCCAGCACCAGCGGAGAAAACCTGGAATGGAGCGAAGGAAAAATCCTTTCTACTCAGGGCGGCGTTATTCTGCAAATGCAGGATGGCAGCCTGGAAATCCTTAACCCCGACTCCCGCTACCACATGGTATTTGATGAAATACCCGCCAACCTGCGTACAACACCGACTCTTTCCCTGCTGCTGAGTCAGCCGGTAACCGGCACGCAACAGCTGGAACTCACCTACCTGACCACCGGTCTGAGCTGGCAAAGCGATTATGTGATGCAATTGAATAGCGATGAAAACAGCGCAACGCTGAATAGCTGGATCACACTCAACAATCAAAGCGGTATCGCTTATCACAATGCTCACCTGCAATTGCTGGCCGGAGATGTCAATATGCAGCAACCGATGCGGATGGAGATGATGGCAGACGCAGCCATGTATCAACGCAAGGCTATCAGTCCGGTAGCCGAGCAGGCGTTACATGGCTACCACCTCTACACCATCCCACAGCGCACTACGATCCAGAATCAGCAATCGAAGCAGATCAAGCTGTTTGCCAGTCCTGCATTTGCGGTGAGCAAAAAGCTACTCGATCAGGCTTATGTCGACAGCCATGCTCTGAATACCCAGAAATCGAAACCAGAACAGTTCCTGCTGTTTAAAAATAGTGCGCCAGAACTTGGTCTCGCGCTGCCCAAAGGAACGCTACGGGTTTACGCCAGGGACGATGCCGGTAACAGCCAGTTTCT
>JACNJF010000071.1 GCA_014382695.1 Gammaproteobacteria bacterium
AATTTTGAAAAATTTCAACGCCTGAAGATCAGCGGCTTTGTCAGCCGGCAGGCGGCAAAATCACTTGCAGCCCAGCTGCAGCAGGAGTTTAAACTGGATAGTGTATGGATTAAGCCGGTGGGGTTTTAATCGGCCCGCGGCGGTAACGCCAACTGTATTTCACGCCCACCAAAACCATGCACCAGATCACCTGCACGTATCGTCACCTGTTGCAGTTGAGCGGGAATGTTCACCCCGCTTAAGGAACGTGTAAACGGCTGCTCCGTTTCATGTGGATGATACAGTACACGGGTCGCCAGGATAGCCCCGTCAGCGGCGACTATTTGCCATTGATTAGCATAATGATCCCAGCCGCTATCGGCATGCCGCACGGTCACGTGGAAGGTACAACTACGGTTACAGCTTACTGTGGCATCGATTACATCCGCCTTTGCCGCATACAAGGCCGAACTACTCAACCACAACAGCAGCAAAAGTCCCTGCTGGATCATCGCTTCAGCCAACCAGGCGCATGGTTGGAACCTGATTCTGTTCTCGGATGTTTAAAAACAGCGGTAGATTCTGCCTGAATAGATCAACCAGATCAGGATCAAAATGCTTTCCTTTTTCCTGCTCAAGATAGTCCAGAATTTTTTCCAGCGGCCAGGCTTTCTTATACACGCGCTCACTGCCGAGTGCTTCGAACACGTCCGCCAGCGCCGTAATTCGACCATAGATATGAATCTCCCTGCCGGCAAGTCCATTCGGATATCCACTGCCATCCCATTTTTCATGGTGCTGGGCAGCGATGATCGCAGCGACTCGCATAACCGGACGGTCAGAATGTCGTAGCAATTCATAGCCAATCGACGCATGGGTTTTCATGATTTCCCATTCATCTTCGTTGAGTTTGCCAGGTTTGAGTAAGATCGAATCGGGTATCGCCACCTTACCTATATCATGCAGCGGTGAAGCCATTTTCATTAGCTCGATATCTTCTAGCCGTAGGCCTGACAGCAACGCCAGCTGTTCGGAGTACTCTGCCACGCTTTTCACATGGTTGCCCGCCTGCAAGTTGCGGGTTTCACCAATCTCTCCCATGCGGAAGATCAGTTCTTTCTGAGACTCGATAATATCTTCACGCGTTTTCAACAGTTTGGTGGCATCGAAACCATAAGCTGCAATCAGTTCGGTGCCCGGTATAGGGTCAAAGTTGAGCAGGTAATGACTACCCTTATCATGAAAACTCAACAGTTCCAGACCATGCTCTGCATTAAAATCCGTATGATCTTCAACTTCATGTAAATCGTCCATTGAG
Organism: Gammaproteobacteria bacterium; assembly: GCA_014382695.1. Classification (GTDB taxonomy): domain Bacteria; phylum Pseudomonadota; class Gammaproteobacteria; genus JACNJF01. Next base: position 1,298 of record JACNJF010000071.1, read on the forward strand.
CGCAGATTGACCAGGATATTTTTTGCCGCCGCGTTTCTGAACACCAGATCGCCATGCCGGTTGAACAGATAAATCGGTTCCGGGTTATGTGCTGGGATGAGTGAAAGGTGATAGTTATTTCTGGCTCTTTGCGCATTAATGCCGAGCACTTGAAAGAGTGGACAATAACCGCTTGCTCCGGTATAGATCAGCCCTATACCGGCGGTAAGCAAAATCCAGTCGTTCGAACTGGAGGCAAGACCGAGCAGGATAATGCCTGCTAGCAGTCGGATTTGATGTTCGTATGGGAAAAGATTCCGCATGATTTAATGCTCAATACTCAGGGTTGCATTTATGTTGGACACTTTTTACGCAAAAAGATCCTTAGATGTTAGTGGATTAATTCGGTTAATTTTCTAAAAGTGAGATATTTCTCATATTTGAGATTTTCCTATTGTGTCTCTAATCCCCTATTAAGCAAGACTTTATTGCTCGAATTTCTAGATTTACAGTACTATTGTTAAACGATTTACCTTTAACGACCTCATCATGACACTCGAAAGCGGACTCGCGTTCTTTCTGGCCATCATCATCTTCGCCATCACCCCGGGGCCGGGTGTATTTGCGCTACTAGCTCGCGCCATGACACAGGGCGCTATGTCCTGCTTTTCGCTCGCTCTCGGTATGACCATCAGCGATATTATTTATCTGGTTTTTGCCTGTCTCGGTCTGGCGGTGATTGCCGAAAACTGGAGCGGGCTGTTTAGCGTGATTCGGATTGCGGGGGCGCTCTATCTTATTTATCTGGGCTGGAAGATGTGGAATGAACGCGCACCGATTGCTGGCCGTACGAATCCTGCTACGCTGCAAAGCGAATGGAAGAGCCTGTTGCAGGGTTTTCTGATTTCGGCCTCCAACCCCAAGGTGATTCTGTTTTATATCGCTTTTTTACCCACGTTTATGGATCTGACGGTACTTTCCACAGAAGATATTGGGGTGGCCTCGCTGCTGTGCCTGGTCGGCCTGATGATCGGTTTGATGGCGATCGCCTTCAGCGCCTCGTGGGCGCGGCGCTATTTCCGTTCCGAACGGGCAATGACCGGATTAAACCGGGTGGCCGGCTCCATCATGATCTCGGCCGGTGTCTATCTGGGTACGCGTAGCTAGTATTAAAAAGTCACCGGAAAGCGACCACTGTGATAGAACGCATCCAGCTGGTTACGGTAGCCGGTCAGATCATAGCCATTGTCCTGCAACCATTTTTCGTTATAGCAGGTATGCTGATAACGCTCACCGCCATCACACAGGAGCGAAACCACGCTACCGCTCTGCCCCTGCTGATGCATTCTGGCCATTATCTGGAAAGACGCATACACATTGGTTCCGGTTGAGGCTCCACATTGCCGGTTAAGCAATTTCTGCAAAAAGTGGATCGTCGCAAAGGACGCTTCATCCGGCACCTTGATCATATGATCGATTACACTGGCGATAAAGGAAGGCTCGACGCGTGGACGCCCGATACCTTCCACCCGTGAACTTTTAGTGGCGGTCAGGCTGCGATCACCGGTCCTGTAGGCGTCATAAAAAACCGAATGCTCAGGATCGGCTACACATAACTGGGTGGAATGCTTACGGTAACGCAGATAGCGCCCGAGTGTTGCCGAGGTACCACCGGTACCGGCACTCATGACGATCCAGTATGGCTCCGGATAACGCTCACAGGACATCTGCTCAAAAATGGAATCGGCAATATTGTTATTGCCTCTCCAGTCGGTGACACGTTCGGCATTGGTGAACTGATCCATGTAATGCCCATCCAGCTCCTGCGCCAGACGTTGCGCTGCGCTATAGATATCGCCGTTATCGACTAGATGACACTCACCCTGATAGAAACAGATCTGATCAATCTTCTGTTGCGACGTGCCTCTTGGCATCACCGCAATAAAACGTAATCCGATCAGGCGCGCAAAATAAGCTTCGGATACCGCGGTACTGCCGGAAGAGGATTCGATGATCGGTGTGCCTTCCAGAATATAGCCATTGCACAGACCGTACAGAAACAGCGAGCGCGCCAGCCGATGTTTCAGGCTACCGGTGGGATGGGTCGATTCATCCTTCAGATAAAAATCGATGTCCGGCAATGCCGGTAATTCGACCTTGATCAGGTGGGTATCGGAAGATCGCTGAAAGTCGGATTCTATCCTGGCTATGGCCTGATTGACCCATTCACGCATAATTTTTCCTTCTTCTCATAGTAGTATTTTGTCCAGCCTAAGGTCGGGAATCGCTGCTACCATTAACCCTCTCAAACCGAGGCCGTTATGTTTAACCGAAATCAGTTCATCATCAGCTACTGCACCATTGTAGCCTTCGCCATCCTGTATGAACACCAGCCATTATTGCCGTTACTCGCCCAACAATGGGGGATTTCGCTCAGTGATGCGGCACTGCTAACCACCGTCACCATGCTGCCGCTGGCGATTGCACCGCTGATCTACGGCTATATTCTGGAGCAGTTTTCGGCACGTCACATGCTGATGGGCGGTTTTACATTATTGCTGCTGAGTCAGGCCATACTCTCGACCGCACCGGATTATCCGATCTTTCTGGTATTACGTGCTATCGAAGGACTGGTGCTGCCGGCGATATTTACTTCGCTGATGACCTATACCTCGGCCAGCGGTGGACAACAACATGCACGCCGCAATATCGGCATTTATATCGCGGCAACCATCGTCGGTGGTTATTGCGGACGTACCCTGACCGGTTTTGTCACTAGCCTGTATGACTGGCAAACAGCGTTCTGGATGTGGTCTTTTCTGGCCCTGGTTGCCGTTCTTGCTCTGTTCAGACTGGATTCCGATCCGCGCAGCAATCTGGTCAAACCATCGTTTGCCGAGATTAAGCTATTGATGAAAAAGCCGGTCAATCGTGAAGGCCTGCTGGCCGCCTTTCTGCTGTTTTTTGTATTTGCTGCGATGCTCAACTTCCTGCCCTTCCGTATGCTGGAGCTCGACCCGGAGATCACCACCCTGGCCATCTCGATGGTTTACACCGGCTATCTGATCGGCATCGTCATTTCTCTGTCTGCCAGTCGTGTGATTGCCTGGTTCGGCAGTGAGCGTAAAACCCTGCTGGTCGCTGGCGTGGTTTATGTAGCCGGTACCTGGCTGTTCATGTCGGACAGTATCCTGCTGCTGTATCCTGCGATGTTTATCTTTGCAAGCGGGATGTTTACCCTGCATAGCGTGCTGTCCGGTTACCTGAATCACCTGGAGCCTGCGCGAAAAGGGATGATTAATGGCCTGTATGTTTCGGCCTATTACAGCGGTGGTGCACTCGGCTCGTTTTTACCGGGTCTGGTTTACCAGTCGGTCGGCTGGACCGGGTTTAGCCTGGTACTGATGGCATTACTGCTGGTGCTGGGTGCCGTGCTATGGTCGATGCCACGGAATGACAAATTAGCCCCTAAGACAACAACGCCACACTCTTGACCTGGGCAAACACCTTTTTACCCGGTTCCAGCTTAAGCTCCTGAGCGGATTTACGCGTAATCCGGGACAGAATCGGCACCCCGGCAGCGCGCAGCTTGACTGTCACCTGAGCACTTCCTGTCGATAGTATTTCATCCACGGTAACCGGGAAAATATTGAGAATACTGGTTGCACTCTGATGCTCAAGGGTCAGGCTGACATCACGCGCCATCAGCCTGACTCTGACCATTTCACCCAGCTGCAGGGGCTGCGCAGCGAGCGTAATGACACCGCCAGCAAACGCCAGCTGCATCAGCTGAAACTCGGGATCGAACCCGGAGACATCGGCACTGATAATTGCCGAGGCCTCCAGCTCATGCGCCAGCGGCAGATCGAGGCGGGTAAACAGTTGCTGTATCTCACCGCTGGCGACCACCTTGCCAGCCTCCATCAGGATCAGATGATGCGCCAGCTGGGCCACTTCTTCCAGCGCATGACTGACGTAGATCAGCGGTATATCCAGCTCTTTATGCAAGGCTTTCAGATAGGGCATGACTTCCAGTTTACGGCGCTGATCGAGTGCCGCCAGCGGTTCATCCATCAGCAGTAAACGCGGGCTAACGGCCAGCGCACGCGCGATGGCCACGCGCTGGCGTTCACCGCCAGACAGGCTATGCGGTTTACGCTGCAGTAGATCCTGAATACCGAGTAGATGAACCGCCTGTTCGAGTGATATTTTTCGATCTGCCGGTTTGATCCGCTTCAGGCCATACTCAAGATTACGCAGTACATTCAGATGTGCAAACAGACTGGCTTCCTGAAACACATAGCCGATCGGGCGCTGATGCGGAGCGACAAAATGCGCTCCCTGTTGCCAGTTCATATCACCCACCTGCAGCATCCCGTCGTGATCGAACTCAAGACCCGCGATCGCCCGCAGTAGCGTGGTTTTGCCACAGCCGGAAGGACCAAACAGTGCACACACCCCCTGCGCCGGGACACTGAATGCAGCATCCAGCACAAACTCTCCACGCTGCAAAAGGAATCTGGCCTGAATGCTGGCCTGACTGTCGGAATGAGTTCTAGCTGGCATGTCTGACCAGACGAAAACGGCGATTGAACCCATACACCGCCAGCAGCATCAGAAACGACATCAGCAACAATCCACCCGAAAGCCAGTGTGCATTGCTGTACTCCAGGCTTTCCACATGATCATAGATCGCGATCGAAACCACCTGGGTTTCACCCGGAATATTGCCGCCGATCATCAGCACCACACCAAACTCACCCACGGTATGGGCAAAACCGAGTACCGCTCCGGTTAAAAAACCAGGGCGGGCCAGCGGCACCACTACCGTGAAAAATCGATCCAGCGGTGAAGCGCGCAGGGTTGCCGCCACCTCCAGCGGTCTGTGCCCGATCGCACTGAAAGCATCCTGTAACGGCTGTACCACAAACGGTAGCGAGTACACCACCGAGCCGATCACCAGCCCGCTGAAACTGAACGCCAGCGGGCTGGCTCCGAGTGATTGCAGCAAACCGCCCAGCGGGCCGTTCTGGCCGAGCATCAATAGCAGGTAAAAACCCAGTACGGTAGGTGGCAGTACCAGCGGCAACGCAATGATCGCTTCCAGTAAAAATCGGTAGCGCCATTGGGATCGGCTCAGCCACCAGGCTAGCGGGGTGCCGATAATGAGCAGAATCAGGGTTGTGATAAAGGCCAGTTTCAGCGTAATGCCGAGCGCCAGTAAATCAGACTCGTTGAGCATCAGGGGGTTTCGTAGCCAGAGCGTTGAATCAGGCTGCGCATCTGATCGCTTTTTACAAAAGCGATGAAGGCGCGTGCCGCGGGCTTATCCTTTAACAGCACAGCCTGTTGATCGATCGGCGCGTAGCGGTCCTGTGGCACGTGCCAGAAAGAGCCTTCGATTTCACCGCTTGCATCGATTACCTGCGACAGCGCGACCAGTCCGAGATCGGCATTCCCGGTTTTCACAAACTGAAAGGTCTGACCGATATTCTCACCCTGCACCATGCGCCCGCTCAACTTTTTCCACAGTCCTTTTTCATCCAGTAACTGTTTTGCCGCCCGCCCATAAGGGGCCAGACGCGGATTGGCCAACGCCAGATAGTTAAAATCACCCTGTTCGAGAACTGTTCCGGCAGAATCCACCTGCTGTGGCAGCGGACTCCATAGCACCAGCTTGCCACGGGCATAGGTAAAGCGGCTGTCGGCGATGATCCGTCCTTCCTGTTCGAGTAAAACGGGGCGCTCGCTATCGGCCGCGAAGAAGAGGTCGAAGGGCGCTCCATTTTTAATCTGCGCGTAATGCTTACCAGTCGAGCCCGAACTGATTTTGACCCGGTGGTCGCTGGACTTTTCAAACTCCTGGGAAATCTTTTTCAGCACCTGTACAAAATTGCTGGCCACCGCAATGCGCAACTCATCCGCAGCCGACACGCTGTTGAAGACACTTAACAATACAAGCAGGATGAGTTTTTTCATGGGGGTCGGTTCAGCTCAGAACGCTGATCATACACCACTCTTTATTCTACGGAATTCAAAAAGTGGATTTTGATTCGTGGCGATGACACCAGTTAAGCTATCATGTGCCCTGTTTAACGCTATCCATCCGGTTTTTAATGATCACCAAAATTCTGTTCACCATTGTTGTCGTTCTCGGCACCATTATTTTTTTTAAAAAAACACGTGGCCAGCAGGTTGCCAGGTCTTCCGCACCTGCCGTGATGAGCGAGGGACAGAAAATGTTTCGTCAGGGTGCCTACCTGTTCATGATACTGATGGTGATCAGTGCGATTGGTATATTTGTATTCCGGCTGGGCGATGATTATGCGACGGTGAATGTGCATGTGATCAACACCCAGACCGGTAAACGAGTGACCTATCAGGCTGAACAGAAACAGATCAAATCAGACCGCTTTAAAACCGTTGACGGTAAAACCGTGTTTGTCGCCGATATCGAACGGGTTGAGGTTGAGTCTGAGTAAAGCGGGCGCTACAGGCAGCCCGCTGAGTGTCCTGTCGTTACACTTCAACCGGGGATGGCTTCACCTTCCAGATTTTTGTGGCATAGTCCTGTATCGAGCGATCGGATGAAAACTTGCCCATGCGCGCCACGTTGAGTATCGACATCCGGTTCCAGTGCGCCCGATCCTGGTAGGCATGCCCGACTTCATCCTGACATTCCACATAGGCTTCATAATCTGCCAGCACCATGAACGGATCAAGGTTTAGCAGATTCTCGGTGAGTGGCCGAAACAGTTCCGTATCCCCATGTGAAAACAGCCCGCTATTGATCAATTCAATCGCCGTGCGCAGCTCTGCATTGCTGTTATAGAAGTCACGCGGTCGATATCCACGCTGCAATTGCTCATGCACCTGATCGGCGGTGAGACCGAACAGGAAAAAGTTTTCCGCACCCACCTCTTCACGAATCTCGACATTGGCACCGTCCAGAGTACCGATGGTGAGCGCGCCATTCATCGAAAACTTCATATTGCCGGTGCCGGAAGCTTCTTTGCCGGCCAGTGAAATCTGTTCCGACAGATCGGCAGCCGGGTACAGTCGCTGGCCATTTTTGACATTAAAGTTGGGTAAAAAAGCCACCTGCAGAGTGCCCTGGATCTGCGTATCCTGGTTAATCACCTCTGCCACCGAATTGATCAGTTTGATGATCAGCTTCGCCATCTTATAACCGGGTGCCGCCTTACCACCAAAGATAAAAGTACGCGGCGTGACGTGCAGATTCGGATTCGCCTTGATGCGGTGATACAGGGTAATGATATGCAGCAGATTCAGGTGCTGACGCTTGTATTCGTGGATGCGCTTGGCCTGCACATCAAACAGCGACTGTGGATCGAGCTTGACCCCGACCTCTTTTGCCAGCCAGTTTGACAGATCCTGTTTAGCCGCCGTTTTCACCTGCTGCCACTGCTCCTGAAAGCTGACTTCATCCGCGAACGGTTCAATTTTTTGCAGACAGGATAGATTACTGATCCATTCTTCACTCTGACAGGAATCTGTAATCAACCTGGCCAGACGCGGGTTGCTCACCACCATAAAACGGCGTGGCGTCACACCATTCGTAATATTGTGAAATTTCTCCGGCCACAATTCACAGAAGTCTTTCATCACGGTCGATTTCAGCAGTTCGGTATGCAGCGCCGCCACACCATTCACCGCATAACTACCAACCGTCGCCAGGTGCGCCATACGTACTCGCTTTTCGCCATGCTCATCGATGATCGACAGGCGTGAAATCAGCTCATTGTTGCCCAGATAACGTATCCGCATCTGATCCAGGAACTGCCGGTTGATCTCGTAGATGATTTCCAGATGGCGCGGTAACAGGCTCCCTATCAGCTCAACCGACCAGGTTTCGAGCGCTTCCGGCAGCAGCGTATGATTGGTGAACGCGAAGGTATTGCGGGTAATATCCCACGCGCTATTCCATTCCAGATGGTGTACATCCATCAACAGGCGCATCAGCTCCGGAACCGCAATCGCCGGATGCGTATCGTTCAACTGGGCGGCAAATTTTTCATGGAAACTCTGCAGCGGCTGCCCACTCTCCAGATGCAGGCGTATCATGTCCTGCAACGAGCAGGTCACAAAAAAGTATTGCTGCTTGAGACGCAGCTCTTTACCCACCTTCGGCTCATCGTTCGGGTACAGAACCTTGGTGATATTTTCAGCACCGACCTTGGCATTCACCGCACCATAATAATCACCGGTATTGAAGGCCTGGATATCGAAGGACTTGGGTGCCTCCGCCTTCCAAAGTCGCAGCAGATTGGCGTTACCCACGCCGTAACCGAGGATCGGGGTATCGTAGGCCACGCCATCCACCATCAGTTCCGGTGTCCATTTCACCTTGCTGCGTCCGTCATCGTGATAGCGTTCGGTGTGTCCGCCGAAACACACGGTATAGCGTAGCTTAGGCCGAGGTAACTCCCAGGGATTACCATTCCTCAGCCAGACATCGCTAATCTCCACCTGCCAACCGTTTTCTATAATCTGGTCGAAGATGCCGAATTCATAGCGGATGCCATAACCGATCGCCGGAATCTGCTGGGTGGCCAGTGAATCCATGTAGCACGCCGCCAGCCGACCCAGGCCGCCATTGCCCAGCCCCGGTTCTTCCTCCTGCTCGATAACGATGTCATCGAAGTTTAGCCCCAGCTGATTACCGGCTTCGCGCGCGGCATCCATGATTCCCAAATTGATCAGATTGTTCGCCAGATGTGGCCCCAATAGATATTCCGCAGAAAAATAACACACCGTGCGGGCACGTGTAAGCTGATAGCTGCGCGCGCTGTTGACCCAGCGATTGAGCATCCGATCGCGCACCGTATAAGCCGCAGACATATACAGATCATGCGCTGTAGCAACTTCAGGATAGCGTCCCTGTGAATAAAACAGGTTATCCACAAAAGCGCGTTTGAGACCCTCCATGGTTGAACTGGTACGGGTATGATCATCGCTGATGGGGCTAACGGCGGGGGTTTTGATGTCCTTCATAGAGTTCCTCGATATGCTTGATCAGCTCCAGTTTCTCCAGAGCTTCCTCATTTAGCTAAGACATGAGCATTTTTTCAGCAGACATTACATCAGCTTCTGTTCTGCTTCAATGTAACTGCGCTCAAGCATTCAAAATAACCGGGGTTTATTAAAATAAATTACCCTGTCGCCTGTTATTTGTACTTTTCAATCTCGCACACATAAGGCACATTAAAGCCTGAGGACAGGAAAGTCTTTTTTACCTATATCAGCCTGAACAATAAACAACAATAATCCTCTGCTAGAGTAATGACCCTGTTAACCATCATTGCCGCTTTTTTTATGATCATTGGCGCGCTCACCCTGAGCTATTCGCTGATCACAACAAAACAAATAATTGCCGCACTGCCCACCGGCATCGTCAGCTCACGCTGGCTTGTGTTACGCAAACTGATTACTTTTTTCATCCTTGCCTATGCTGGTTTTTTTGTTTTCACCCTGCTGTATGGTGCTGACACCAGCATCTGCCTGATCGCCATCGTTTTCATGCTGGGAGCCGGTTTCGTACATCTGGTTTGCCAGCTGGCACTAATAACGGTACATGATATCAAGCGTATCAGTGTGCTGGAGCGGGAGAGTACCACCGATGCGCTGATGGGTATTTTCAATCGACGCTATTTCGATGATGCGATCCAGAATGAGTTTAGCCGCGCCAGACGCTATCAACTTGATCTTGCACTACTGGTGCTGGACATTGATCACTTCAAACGATGTAACGATAACTATGGGCATCAGGCCGGCGATCTGGTGTTAAAAGCGTTCGCTCAACTGATCCAGCAGAATACCCGCAATACCGATATCGTGGCTCGTTATGGTGGTGAAGAGGTCGTTGTCGTGTTGCCCTCAAGCGATCTGTCTGCCGCCAGAATCTGTGCAGAAAAACTGCGCGCCTGCACTCAACAGAGCATGATTAGTATTGATCAGGATCTGACCATCAGCATCACCGTCAGTATTGGCATCGCCAGTATCAACAGCACGATGGATTCCAGCAGAGAGCTCTTTAAGCAGGCCGATGCAGCCCTGTATCTGGCCAAACAAAGTGGCCGTAACTGCATTCGAACGCAACAGGATGTGCTAAATCATCAGACCTGAATATCCATTCCAAACACATCCTTCAGGTATTGTTTAAACTGCCGGTAGCGGCGCTGTAAAGCTTCATCCGTCAGCGGCAGCCAGCTTTTTTCTATCCGCCCGGCTTTCCAGTTATCGGTATCTGGGCTGGATAGCCAGGCTATCCCGCGCGCAGTGGCCTCTGTATCCTGTGATCGTGCAACTTCAAATCCGCTCAGATTAGCGAGTGCCTGACACACGTAATCCTGATTCGATAATCCGCCGCTGATGTCAATTTGTTGCAGCCCGGTTTTTATCCGCAACATGCTCTGTATGTTCATCGTCAATAGAAAAACAATACTTTCGAGCACAGCGATCACGGCCTGTTGAGGGTCACTTTGAATACCCTGGCGGTCAATGAAGTGCGCTTTAATATCGCTGCGCCAGAGCGGTGAACCGATATTGCCGACCGCATTGATGAAGACGGCCTGTTGACCATCGCCGCTAAGTTTTGTGAGTAAAATCTGGCTCACATCCATATCCGGGTAGCATTGCTGCAGCCACTGGATCGCCGATGCGGCACCATTCACCGTGCCTTCGATATAGTAACTGGCTGCGTTCTGGTTGCTGGATGCAATTCCAGCCAGTAACCCGCTGCGTGTAAACGCCGGTATTTCCAGTAACGGTTTGGTTACCGGGGTTAATACAAAAGCACCGGTTCCCAGATTGACACGCAGGGCCTGGCTGGCCGGCTCTCCATCACTGTATAAGGCCGCCGTCTGGTCACCATTCACAGCCGTAATGGGTATCCCGGTCTGCTTAATGGTTCCATAGTTGTAGCTGATGGGTCGACACTCGGGGAGTAGCGCTGGCGGCATTGAAAACAGTTGTAGCAGTTGTGCATCCCAGTCACGCTGCTGGAGGTTGCACAACAGGCTTCTGCAAGCATTCGCAATATCAATCTGGATGTGCTGTTGATCTGTCAGGTGATACAGCAGATAACTTGCAAGCGGCGTTATCACACAATCCTGTTGAGCCAATGCCTGCTGAACATTCCGGTTATGCTGTAATAACCACTGCATCTTGGAAACGCTGTAGTGCGGGGACAGGCGTAATCCGGTTTTAGCCTGTATTAATTCTGCCTGTGACTCAAAACCACTAAGCCAGTCAGCGGCGCGTGTGTCCTGCCAGCTGAGAACCGGACTGAGCACCTTGCCAGAGGAAGGTTGCCAGGCCAGAATACTGGAGCGCTGGGTGGCCAGCCCGGCACTTTTAATATTTACCCGGGTGGCCTGCTGCGCCGCTAACACTTCATCCAGTACCGCTAAAATCGAGGCTAGAATTTCTACCCCATCCTGCTCAACATGCTGCGCATCGATGCGCTTTAAAGTGATACGCCGACTCGCACTACACAAAACGGTGCCAGTCTCGTCATACAGCAGCGCGCGCGATGAAAGCGTACCCTGATCCAGCGCCAGACAGGCTGTTGCTGGCGGGTTCAAAGGCTGTCGACCGGGCTAATGGTGAGTTGAGCAGTATCCGCTATCGCCTTGCTGGCGGGTAAAGAGGGCTGCAGTAACTGCATCACCTTGAGCGCTGTTGTTCGATACACCGTTAACTTCCCACCGAGCATGGAGATTACGCGCGGCTGATAGCGGCGATCGGTTTCCAGCACGATGTCTCTGGAACGTTTAAATGCGGCTTTAGCACTCGCCGGCAGCACACGCAACCCCGCCATTTCAGCGATGATCTGAGTATCTCGCCCGGGGAAATACTGACGATAGATGTTCAGCAGGTAATTTTTTTCCTGCTCCAGCACCGTCACTGTCGAAGGGTTACCATGATAGCTATTCTCGGTCGTGCCAAGCAAAGCTTTACCTTTCCATGGCAGCAGAAAAACAGCGCGACGATCCTGAGTGGCTTCCATGTAAAAAGCCTGCTGTATCGAGGCGTTTAACACCAGATGGGCACCCTGTACCAGCTCTGGTTGCTGCATCTGTGATTGCGGGGAAATGCGCTGATTCAACGAGTACACCCAGGGACCGCTCGCGTTCACCATCACCCTGCTGCTAATTTCTTTTTCGGTGTGGTTCTGTCGATAACGGATGATGAGCTGCTGATCCAGCATGGTAGCCTGCAGCATTTCGGCATTGCACTGGTATTCAGCACCCAGTGATATGGCTGAAGCCAGTACCGCCCGGGTTAATGCCTGATCATCGGTCTGCGCATCCTGATACTGGAATACCGCTTTAAGATTTTGGGTCGTGAGGCCTTCGAGTCGATCCCAGTACGCCGGTTTCAATCGATGATATAAACTGTGTGGCTGCAGCCCGGAAAGTAACGCATACAGGCTCAGCCCTGTATGCAGGGCCACACGTGAACGACTGGTGCCAGAGTAAACCGGGATATTGAATGTCTGTAGTGTAACCAGCTCCGGTGCCAGCTTTAACAGCAGTTCGCGCTCCTGCAGGCTTTCCCGGACCAGCGACCATTCGAAGGATTCAAGATACCTGAGACCACCATGGATCAGTTTGCTCGACCGGCTTGACGTTTCCAGTCCGGGTTGCGCATTTTTTTCCAGCAACAGGCAGCGGTAACCCATAGCAGCTGCGGCCTGCGCGACTCCGACACCATTAATTCCAGCACCGATAACAACGATGTCATAGCGATCATTCTGCATGCTAAATGATCCCTGGTTACTGGGCTGTTATGCTGGGGGGAGGGATTTAAAAATCATAGCTCTCATCGACCATCTTACTTTCCTTTTTCAGCTCGCTGTAACGATTGGTTTCAATCAGCTCTATCCCCAGATTGGCATAATGCTTGACGTCTTCCGCTTTATTAATGGTATACGCGACCCATTCCCAGCCGCCTTTCCATAGCTCAGCTTTTTGCTGCGGACAAAAGTCGATGTCGACAAATAGATACTGCGGTTTTAGCTCAACCGCCTTTTGATGGTTTTCTTCTGACCACTCCGGCAATACCCAGCCGACCGGAACAGCATAATTCTTTTTGGCGTAGGCGACGGCTTCTTCATCGAAAGAAATCAGCACAACCTGCGACTCTATTTCGCTCAGTGCTTCGAGTGTGATATCGACGGCCTTGAGTCCAAAGTAATTGATACTGGCAGATTTCAGTTCGATGAAACAGGTCACATCCGGCCAGTCTTTGAGTAAACCGGCAAACTGCTCCAGTGAGGCGATGCGGCTATTCGGGAACTTGTCGCCAAAGCGTTCTGCATAACCGGCAGGTATCTGCTTTATCTGTTCGAAACTAATGTCCGCCACAATAATCTGTTTACCGCTGAGCTTGAGCAGATGTGCATCGTGGCTTAGTAGTGGGATACCATCGGCGCTGATATGGACATCGGTTTCAACATAACCGGCTCCGGATTTAAGCACATGGCTAAACCCTTCCAGGCTGTTTTCAGGAAAAGAACGTGGTTGTCCACGGTGTGCGACAAGTGAAACTCGTCCAGTCATGACGGCTAATCCTCCTCAAAATTTTTTATTAGTATAGATCAGCCGCCTCTGCGGAACATTATTATCTTGCAAAAAAAAAGCTTATCTGTGGTAAGCAGATAAGCCCTAAATGGCGTTTAAAATACACGCCCTGTTTTCAGCTGTAAATCTCTGGTAGCACTATTTGCTTGCGCCCCGTTCAGTTCATGTAGGCTTTTGCTTCTTCCCCGGGGTTCGGCAGCCCGGCGATTTTCCACAGTTTCAGGCAACTGCCAAACTGTGCCTTCAATTCTGCTTTATCCAGCCCGACCGAGCGGCATACGGATCTCATCGGCGGTAACGCGCCGAGTCGCAGATATTTGTCTCGAATCATCTCTATCAGCAACCAGTGCTTACTGGTCAGGGTAACCTGGGCCTGCTGTGCTTTTCTTTCGGTAAAAGCCGGGCTCCACTCATGCGTATCGATTAGATAGCCTTCGTTATCGAGTCTTTCGTAGGTCTGGTTATCTGCTCTGATTTTGCCTGTATCAATCGTCAACATGGTCTATTTCCTCAAATGTATGTGCACATTGTATGCATTTAGAGTATTACTTAAAATGATAAATAATGATTTAATATCAATTAAATTAATATAGAATTGCGCCATGGATATACGTCAATTGCAGGCAATGATCACGCTGATCAATTCCGACTTCAGCGTTTCGGCCGCCGCTCAACAACTTTTTCTGGTGCAGTCGGCGGTGTCCCAGCAGCTTAAACGGCTGGAGCAGGAACTCGGCACCCCGCTGTTTGTACGTAAGGGGAAGCGCCTGACCGGCTTAACCGAACTGGGCTCTCAGGTGGAACGTCAGGCGCGTGAAATTCTGACCGGGGTGAGCAATATCCAGCTCATGGCGGAAGATCATCTAAAGCTTGCCCTGGGGGTACTGCGCATAGGCTGCACCCATACCCAGGCACGCTATATTCTGCCCCCGGTAATCCGCGCTTTTAATCGTACTTACCCGGCGATAGAGCTGCAGATCCATCAGGGCAATCCACAGCAACTGGTGGAATGGGCGGGTAACGACCGGGTCGATTTCTCCATCTGTACGGAAGAACTGGGGCAATCCAGCAAACTCGAAAATATTCCCTGTTATCAGTGGAATCGAAGCCTGATTACGCTGCCCGATCATCCACTGCAAGCTATCCGAAAACCAACGCTGGAGGATCTCTGCGCTTATCCGATCATTACCTATGTGGTCGGCTTTACCGGTCGTCAGCATTTTAATAGTATTTTTGCCGAGGCCAGATTGCAGCCGAATATCGTTTTGAGTGCGGCCGATACCGATATTATCAAGGCCTATGTTCTGGATGGACTGGGAATCGGAGTGATTGCCAGTATGTCATACGATAAAAATTTCGATGCCTCGCTCAAACGGCTCGACCTGAGTCATCTGTTTCCGTGGGAAACAACGCGTATTGCCTACCTTAAAAATAAATATATCCGGCGTTACCAGCAAACTTTTATCGATCTGTTTATGGCGACGATCCGGGATGAGCGATCGGATCGTTTCAGGCCGTGCTAATCCCCAGTTACTTTACCACGCAGCTGCTTTTTGCGACCGGTGAGCGTTTTGCTATCCATTCTTTTATGACGTGCATTTTTGCTGGGCCGGGTTGCTACCCTTTTTTTGTCGGTCTGGGCAACACTTCGGATCAATTCAGCTAAGCGCTCCAGCGCATCTTCACGATTTTTTTCCTGGGTACGGAAACGCTGCGCCTTGATGATAATCACCCCTTCCTTGCTGATACGGTTGTCCGACAGGCTTAACAAACGCTGTTTATAAAAATCCGGTAGCGATGACGCCTGGATATCAAAGCGGCAGTGAATCGCACTCGAAACCTTATTTACATTCTGCCCGCCCGCACCCTGAGCACGAATCGCCGTCAGCTCGATTTCGCTATCCGGAATACTCACGTGGGTCGATATTATCATCGTTATTGCCTGCGCTCTTTCAAGCTGGCGCCTGCTTCAGGCATTCGTTCCCTGACAGCTCTCCAGATCATGCAAAATCCCATTTTCTATATTATAAATCCAGCCATGCACGGTTAACTCCGCACCCCTTTTCCAGGCGTTCTGCACGATGGTGGTATTACAGACGTTGGTGACCTGCTCCTGCACATTCAACTCGCACAGACGATCAAACTTCTGCTGGAACTCAAGGCCCTGCAATTTCTCCTCATGGAAGCGATTCACATCCTTGATATGGCGTAACCAGTTATCGATCAGGCCATGTTCCAAGGTTTCCAGCGACGCCTTAATCCCGCCACAGCCATAATGCCCACAGACGATGATATGCTTTACCTTCAGCACATCGACCGCAAACTGCATCACCGACAGGCAGTTCAAATCGGTGTGGACCACCAGATTAGCGATATTGCGATGGACAAAAACCTCACCCGGCGGTAAATCCACAATCTGATTGGCCGGAACCCGGCTGTCGGAACAGCCGATCCATAGATATTCTGGTGCCTGCTGGCGCGATAGATTCTGGAAAAAATCAGGATCCTTTTGTCTGATCGACTCCGCCCAGCGATTATTTTGATCAAACAGTTTCTTTAATTTACTCATTTTTTACAGCAGCTCTATGCGGAATTTAGCGAATCCTAACATTTTTTATTATGTGTTCGTGAAAAACAGCCGGTAAAGGTGATTCCATCCCAATTTAGACTATATTAGCCCGCGAGTTAAATTTACAATCGTGCTCTTTATTTCCGCTATCGTCACAGTTGCTGTACATTCAACCGTTTCGATACCCAGTCACAACGAGAACAGATCAATGAGTAACACACTCCGGGAGCAACTGCTGAAAGCAGGGCTGGTGAATAAGCAGCAGCTTAACAAGGCCAAACAGGATAAACAGAAGCAACAGAAACAGCAGCGCAATATCAAACACAGCGCAAGCGATGAGGCACTCGAAAAGTCACGCCAGCTGGCAGCACAAAAGGCCGAACGCGATCGTGAATTAAACCGCCAGAAACAGGAACAGGCCCGGAAGAAGGCGATCTCGATAGAGATCGATCAGCTGATTAGTAATAACCTGATCAAGCGCGATGCCAAATGTGAAATCGCCTATAACTTTGAACATCGCAACAAGGTTAACCGGCTGTATGTGAACCCTGAGATGCGCCAGCAACTGATTCAGGGCAAACTGGGCATTGCCCGTATTGAAGGTCGTTATGAACTGGTGTCGCACTCGATCGCTGAAAAAATTCAGCAGCGTAACGAAAAGCGCGTAATCCTGTTTGAAGCGGAAGTCACCACGCCTGCCGTCGACGACCCTTATGCCGAATTCCAGATCCCGGATGATTTAATGTGGTAAGCCGACGCATGCCATCCATCTTTGCGCGATGCAGGCTCCGTATTTGCAACCTTTGCAGTAGAGACATGCATGAAACATCTGCCTGAAACTATCGTTGAAAAACTGTTTGATCTGATCCTGCAGCAGCGCCCGCTGGCCTTTCTTAAAATGGATCTGGACAGCACTCTGATCAGTGCGGGTGGCCAGCTTGAAACCTTTGGCCTGAGCGAGCTGAAGGAAGGTGTCTCGGTCAGGAATCAGGTCGATATACTGACCGGTTTGCTGGAACCGGAAAACCTGCCCATCGATTTACCTTTTTTAGAAACACCCTCCGGTGCCATCGCCGATGTCTATCTTTTTTTAAAACACGATCTGATCTGGGTACTGTTCCTGGATGCGGAAGAAAAGCAGAAAAATCAGCGCGCGGTACGCCAGAAAGTGAACGACCTGCGCTTAACCCACCATCGTCAGTCACGCATACTCAACCAGTATCTCGGTAAAGAAGTTGCAGAGCGGCTCGAAGAAGGGCTGGAAAATATCGAAAAATCCGGTGAACGGCGCAATCTTACCGTGATGTTTGCCGACATCCGCAACTTTACCTCGTTCAGTGAAAACACCTGTCCGGATGAGGTTTTCTCCGTACTGAATGTCTATCTCAGCACCATGATTCCGATCGTACTCAGCCGGCGCGGTGTACTCGACAAGATTATCGGTGATGAAGTAATGGCGATTTTCGGTATGCTGCCGGATGAAACGGAAGGCCCCAATCAGGCCTATGAAGCGGCGGTAAATATGCTGCTGGCGATTGAAAACCTGAATCGCCAGCGCCAGCAGGATGGAGAGCCGCTGTTACAGATCGGTATCGGCATGGCCACCGGGCCGGTATCACTCGGCGTACTCGGCAGTCAGCACCGTAAATCCATTACCGTGATCGGCAATCACGTTAATCTGGCGGCGCGATTACAGGGACAGGCAGCCCCCAGACAATTGATTATCGATGAAACGACCTACCGCGCCATCAGTCGAGATAAAACCTCTTTTACCCATCAAAAGCTTGAGTTGAAAGGTTATTCCAGCGCGCTCGATACCTATCAGCTGGAACTTTCACAGCTCCCGAAGCTGGAGCAGCTGCTGGCCAGAAACCGCTAATAACGCTGTTATTCAGCCTCGTCTGCCGGAACCAGGTAGATCGGAACTGGTGATTTCCTGATCAGTGCTTCACTGGTGCTGCCCAGCAACAGCTGACTGATCATGCCCTTGCCATGTGAGCCAACTACGATAAAATCGGCGGACAGTTTATCGACTTCAGCCAGCAGCATTTCCACGGTAGGGCCCTGAATCATCAGCCCTTTGGCCTCAAGATCCTGCTGGCGAAAATGCTCGGCATACTCCTGCAGGGTTTTATGCTCGTGATGAAAGCGCTGCGCAATCTGATTGCGAATCTCGGTTGGATCGATCGCGTACATCGCGGCAGGATCATAATCATAGGTAATATGATCTGGATTCGGCTCGGCAACATGAATCAGGAAAACCTCTGCTTTCATCGCCTGCGCCAGGATCTCCGTCTGTTTCAACACTTTCTGGGTAATGTCAGAGAAATCGATCGCTACTAATATCTTCATGAAACCTCCTTAATCGAGCTTACTCAGCCCATTGATATAATTACTTTATACGTATGCCCGCTGCTGCCACAATGATGTAAATCAACGCACACTCCGAGTCAGATCAATACCGTCAGCGTATTTACTGCTGGCACAGCTCGGCAAACTGCGCAGCGGTCAGCTGCTGCAAATCCTGCGGAGCCAGTTCGATCTCCAGCCCACGTCGACCTGCACTGACATAGATGGTGGAAAACCCTGCTGCGGACTGATCAATCAGGGTTTTAAGCCGGGTTTTCTGGCCCAGCGGGCTGACGCCACCGAGCACATAGCCGGTCACTCGCTCGACATCCTGTCGCTCCGCCATCGCCGCCTTTTTAGCCCCTGCTGCTTTCGCCAGCCGTTTCATGCTGAGCTGACTACCGACCGGAATAAGCGCGACCGCGAAGTTTTTCGGCTCCAGCCAGAGTACCAGTGTTTTAAATACCTGCTGAGGCGCAATCCCGAGCTTTTCCGCCGCCTCCAGTCCATACGAAGCAGCGCTCGCATCATGTGCATACTGATGCACCCGATGTGGAATTGCGGCCTTCAGAGCGACATTAATGGCGGGCGTCATGCACAATAGTCCCGCTTCAGACACACTCAGGACGGTTCAGCATGCAGCAGTTTTCTGTGGCCCCATTTTCGACCTGTATGGTCGAGTGCTCGATATCGAAATGATCATGCAGATGTTGCTGTATCTCCAGCAGGAAGCCATTATCGATCGTCGTCTGGTCAATCACCAGATGAACGGTGAGTGCGGTTTCCGTGGTGCTTAAGGCCCACACGTGCAAATCATGCAACGCCATCACCGGCGCAATGGAGTGAAAGTAATCCCGGATGCCCTGCATATTGGTGCCGTTCGGCACCGCATCTACCGACAGGTTGACCGATTCCTTAAGCAGCTGCCAGGTGCCGATCAAAATCACCAGTACAATCGCCAGACTGAGTACCGGATCGATCCATATCCAGCCGCTGAACAGGATGAGCACACCCGCGATCACTACCCCCAGAGAAATCCCGGCATCGGCGGCCATATGCAGGTAAGCCGCACGGATATTCAGATCATGCTGCTGGCCCGCCATAAACAGCCAGGCCGTGAGCGAGTTAATCACCACCCCGATAGCCGCGACGATGATGATAATCATGCCCTCTACCGGTTGCGGATCAAAAAGCCGGCCGAAGGCTTCCCAGGCGATGCCTCCGAGCGCCAGCAGCAGTAACACCGCACTCGCCAGAGACGCCAGGATGGTGACACGGCGTAGTCCATAGGTGCGCATTGCGCTGGATGGCCGGGTCGCCAGCCGGTTAGCACCCCACGCCAGCAACAGACTGATCACATCGCTCAGGTTATGTCCGGCATCCGCGATCAATGCCAGCGAGTCAGCCATGATGCCGTAACTTGCCTCGATCACCACGAAGATCAGGTTCAAACTGATGCCAATCGCAAAAGCGCGGTTATAGTTAGCCGCAGGGTGGTGATGACTATGAGACATGGTGGCTATTAGCTTGAGACTTAAGGCGTTAAACCCGCACAGCGATCAGTTTTCCTGAATCAGTACAAACAGCACATCTCTAACCCGGTCATGCCATTTGTCGATGATCTCGGCACTGATATGGATATCCTTCTGATCCATCGCCATGGTTGACTCAACCTCACCATGGCTTCTGCCGGAGGTGCTGGTGGAGCTCTGTTTCATCGAAAAACTGGCTTCAATATCAATCGAAACGCCTTTTGACATGGCGATATAGCTCAGTCCATTTTTATACGCACATTCCTCCTGCGCGATCAGACCACGGATGTGGGTACCGCATTTGCCAACGAAATTCGATCCGGGATTGCTGACCCAGTCAGGCCTCGGATTTTCTGGCATTTTAGGCGCACTGGCACAGGCGGAGAGGAATAAAACTAAACTGATGATGATGGTCTGGCGCATGATTGAAACCCTTTTTCTAGTTAGTCTTGGATTTGATAACGAGCTCGTTATTTTGCGTAATTTTTGCGCTGGAGTATAGCAATAGGTTTTATTTATCTATTACGGCATCATCGCGATCGGTCGATCTGCTGCTTTTATCGGACTTAAAGCCCGCTCCAGCGGTGCGCGCTGATTAATCCTGATAAATTCACCTGCAAAATTACTATAGCCACACATAACTTAGTAGATAGATAAAATTAATAACATAACCTATATACTGGTTCTAAGCCCCCCCTGTTCGCCTCAACCTCATTTAAGAGATTAATCATGAGCCTTGCTTCTATATTTCCTTTTCTGTCCTGGTTCAGACTGATCAGTAAAGAATCCCTTAAAGCCGATTTTCTGGCCGGTTTAACCGGAGCCGTTATCGTACTGCCTCAGGGTGTCGCCTTTGCCACGATTGCCGGTCTCCCTCCGGAATACGGTCTGTATACGGCCATGGTGACACCGATTGTTGCTGCCCTGTTCGGTTCCTCCTTTCATCTGGTATCCGGGCCGACCACGGCAATTTCTATCGTGGTGTTTTCTGCGATAAGCCATCATGCCGAACCTGGAACCGCAGAATTTCTATCCCTGACCCTGACCCTGACCTTCCTGGCCGGCGTCTATCAGCTCGCTTTCGGCCTGGCCAGACTCGGCGCACTGGTTAATTTTGTCTCGCATACGGTGGTCATCGGCTTCACCGCCGGCGCTGCGATCCTGATCGCCACCAGTCAGATGCAGCATATTACCGGTATCCCCGTGCCCAAGGGTGAATCCTTTTTGCATATCTGGGTTGACCTGTTTCAGGGTAGCGCCAGTCTCAACCTGTATCTGCTGGTGATCGGAATGGCCACCCTGCTAACCGCCATCGCGTCCAAAAAACTCTTTCCTAAACTGCCCAACCTGCTGATCGGGATGGTGGTTGGTAGTGTTATCGCAGTAGTATTCAAAAACTTTACTCCAGATATCAAACTGGTCGGAGAGATTCCCGCACATCTGCCTCCTTTTTCTATCCCCGAGTTTTCTTTGGCGACCATCAAAATGCTCGCGCCGGAAGCTTTTGCAGTAGCACTGCTGGGCCTGATTGAAGCGGTATCGATCAGTCGTGCCGTGGCCACCAAGTCTTACCAGCGTATCAATGCGAATCAGGAGTTTATCGGACAGGGCATGTCGAATATTTTCGGCAGCTTCTTCTCCAGCTATGCCGGTTCCGGCTCGTTTACCCGTTCTGGTGTGAACTATGCCTCCGGCGCGAAAACGCCTCTTTCGGCCATTTTTGCAGCACTGTTTTTAATGGTCATTGTGCTACTCATCGCACCGTTGACCGCTTATCTACCGATTGCCGCGATGGGTGGGGTTATCCTGCTGGTGGCCTATAAGCTGATTGACTTTCATCATATCCGTCAAACCCTGAGCTTCAGTAAAACTGAGTCGACTATTTTACTCACCACCTTTTTTGCCACCCTGTTTCTGGAACTTGAATTCGCCATCTACCTGGGTGTTTTATTATCGCTGGTGTTATTCCTCGCCAAAACCTCGACCCCTGGCATACCGACTTTATCGATCGACGATCAATCTGAAAACAATCATCGAAAATTTATCGATATCAATAAAAAGCCGATCAAGCAATGTCCACAGTTAAAAATTATTCGTATCGATATGTCGATTTATTTTGGCTCGATCAACCATATACAGAAACGTATTACCAAAATTACCGATAATGAACGCATCTATAATATTCTGATTGTGGCCAGCGGTATCAACTTCATCGATCTGGCCGGCGCGGAAGCACTGGTCGCAGAAAACAATCGCCTCAAGTCTAAAAATGGCGGTCTGTATTTTGTCGATCTAAAGCCATCGGTGTATGAATTCGCGGCAAAGTCGTTTTTTATCAAGCAGATTGGCAATAACCATTTCTTCGACTCCAAGGCACAGGCCATACATCGTATTTATGCCCGCCTCGATCGCTCGATCTGCCTGACCTGTAACGCGTTAATCTTTAACGAATGTAAATAGAGAAACTTAGCCGAGCCAGGATTTTTTTCCTGTCCAGTAACTTTTCCATAGCGCAATATGTAATAGATTATTATGAAATTATTATCCATAAAACTAATCAGAGCCTACGCTGCTTTACTCTTGCTGCTGCCCCTGATTTCACTCTCGGCAACGGCACAGGAAGTAATTCAGGCCACCAGCACGGTGAGTCCAGCAGATAAATTTATCGCACTTTGGGAAGGCCGCATCGAGCGCTCGGTTAACAGTAGAAGCGAGGTAGAGGCCCGACTGTTGCTGGCGAGAAAAGATGTGGCGGAACAGGAAAAACGCTTAACCACCGAAATCAATGAAGCCAACGGAATTGAGGATCTGATCGGTAGATCCGGCTCTAGCGGTGTAGTCAGCGAACGCCTGACGCTGACATTGCAGCAGATCCGTAAACGCCGCAAATTGCTTGACCGGATGCTGACCGCTGGCCTGATTGCCGATCTGAATGAGTACCGCGCACGTCGCTTTGAAATTGAAGATAGCCTGCTAGGGCTGGCTGAACTGTTTGCGGAAAAGCAGCATAGCGTCGCTGAAACACTGCCCGAGTCTGAACGTAGAGCCTTTCTTGCCAGCACTAATAAACTGCTGGACAGATACCGCAACCTGGCGCGAGATGAAAAAACCGCGCTCAGTGAGCTCATCAGCATCGGTCAGCAGATGCAGGAACTAACCTTCAAAAGGCTGGAAACCCTCAACAAACTGCATCAGTTTATTCGTGTGCGTGCGTTCTGGTTACGCGATGGCAAACCGCTCGATGGCGATATCTTCAGCCGCCTGTTAGCGGAGAGCCAGAAGTTTGGCGTATGGCTTGCGCGTGCCATTTCTGACCCGGTTCGGATTCATCTGGGAGAGATGCTGTCGAGTCCGTTATCGATCGTCTACACCCTGTTTTTATTCCCACTACTACCGCTTGGCCTGTTTTTTGCGCGCCAGAAAGTGAGAGCCTTAACGCGCAAAATAAACGACCGTGTCATTGCAGAGGGGCGCAGCCTCGGGCTGGTTATTCTTGTCATCATTACCGGCTTTACCAGTGCCGCGCTGGTTCCGTTCTATTTTCTGGTGGTCGCCAGGCTGGTTGAAACGGCAAACCTTCCGGCTGGCATCGGACAGGTCGCCTCTACCCTGTTTGAGCACCTGGCATTATTTCTGTTGCTGTGGTTTCTGATCCGTTCATTCTTCGCGCGTCGCAGTATTGCCGAGGTGCAGTTTGGAATGCCGGCCAACGCCGCCAACTCTTTTCATGCCTCCAGCCGCTGGGTTCTGTTTGCTTACGTATTCTGGTTGCTGCCGTGGTGGATCCTGATTCAGCCTCCGTTCGAATTCGAAGCCATGCCGCGACTTTTTTATACCCTGTTCCTGCTAACGGCGGGGTTCGGCGTGTACTCACTGGTGCGGGTATCATCCCTCTATCTGCAGCATTCACTCAGCTTTATGCCGCTATCCTTTGTGGCCCGCTACTGGGGCACGATTGCCACCCTGTTCTTTATCCTGATTTCAGCCATTATTCTGCTGGATGTATCCGGTTATCGCTATTCATCGCGTGCAATCCTCGAAAGTCTGGCCGTTTCACTCGCGTTGCTAATGATCCTGCCGCCACTCTACCGGCGTACCATCGAAACCATCAGCAAGGTGTCACAGCTGAAACGCCCGGCCATTTCGGAAATAACCGGTGATGAACTGGAACCGGTCGAGGAAGTCACCAGCCGTGCACAAAACTCTATCCGTTTCCTGTTTGTCGTGGTTGGTGTGGTGTTACTGGCCCGATTCTGGGGACTGGATGCGCAGATTTTACAGACCCTCGATGAAATCAATGTATTTTCGGTGCGTGGTGGCGGAGAGCAGATGGAGTTTGTCACCATCGCCGATTTTGTTCGTGCAATTGTTATCTTTATCGCCACCCTGTGGATTTTACGTGCGCTACCCGGCCTGTATGAGGTTGCGCTGTTTCCGCGCATCAAGACCGATGAAGGGGTGAAATACGCCACGCTGACCATCTCGCGTTATATGATTTTCGTACTCGGTATCTTTTTTGCGCTATCTGAAGTACATCTCGATCTCGGTCGACTCGGCTGGCTGATGGCGGCCATCGGTGTTGGCCTCGGTTTTGGTCTGCAGGAAATCGTGTCCAATTTTGTCAGTGGCATCATCCTGCTGGTCGAGCGTCCGGTGCGGCCGGGCGATACCGTCACCATTGGCGATATGTCGGGTAAAGTTCAGCGCATTAATATCCGCGCCACCACCATCATGAACTTTGACCGTCAGGAAGTGCTGGTGCCGAACCGCACCCTGATTACCAGCAACGTCACCAACTGGACTCGCAGCGATACGGTCAACCGACTGGTGATTTCGATCGGGGTTGCCTATGGCAGCGATATCGATCAGGTCAGCGCGCTGTTACTGCGCATCGCAACCGATCAGCCCGAAGTCATGAAAGATCCCGAACCGACGGTTATCTTCATGAATCATGGCGAAAGTTCGCTCGACTTTAACCTGCGCGTATTCCTGCCCAGCCCGAGTGAATTGATGCCGTTACGCAATCGGCTGAATACCCTGATCAACAAGGAGTTCACGGCGCATGGTATCGAGATACCGTTTCCCCAGCGCGATCTGCATATTCGTTCCAGTAGCGTGCCGCTGACGGCAGTGATGGGTACAGCGGATAGCCCGCTGAAATCCTGATACGGAAAACTTTATGCATGCCTTCCCTGTGGAGTCGCGCAGGCATGCTTTAAAGCGGTGCTTATTTGTGGCGCTTGTCGCGAATAAAAAGAGCCTTTGAATTGGTATCGCCGATCTTGCGCTGTTCCAGATCAAATAGCTTGGTTGCCGTGACCAGTTCGCCCAGCTTGGCATAGCCATAGTTGCGCGAATCAAAATCGGGTGCCTGTTTGGCAATATTGCTGCCGATCGATGCCAGATCTGCCCAGCCACTTTCATCCGAAGCCACCTCGGCTGCATTGCGCAACAGACTCACCAGTTTGGTATTCTGTTTGAGCTCGCTGCTGGATTTTTTGACGATGGTCGGTTCTTCATCCGCGCGTGCACGTAGTACCTCGGTATAGATAAATTTATCGCAGGCTGAAACAAACGGGGGCGGTGTCTTCTGTTCACCAAAGCCGTACACGATCAGTCCGGCCTCACGAATTCTGGAAGCCAGTTTGGTAAAATCACTGTCACTTGAAACGATGCAAAAACCATTAAAATTGCCGGTGTAGAGCAAATCCATCGCATCGATAATCATCGCACTATCGGTCGCATTCTTGCCTTTGGTGTAGGCAAACTGCTGGATCGGCTGGATCGAATGCTGTAGCAGTACATCCTTCCAGCCTTTCAGGCCCGGTCCGGTCCAGTCACCATAGATACGTTTTACATTAGCCGTTCCATAGTTCGCAATCTCGGACAGCAGGCCATCGACGATACTCGGTTGTGCGTTATCGGCATCGATCAGGACCGCCAGTTTTTGTGTGTTTTCCATGAATTTTCTGTTTGCCTGTTGATTGAGGTTAGAAAGTTATCAGCAACTTTGGCACTGTTTTACGGGTATTTCAAATTATTATCCTGGTCCAGTTTTCGATTCAATCCTTTTCCGCCCATTCGCGCATTTTACGCTTTAACTTTTTCTCTACTTTTTCACCGATCTGCTCCCAGTCCTTTGTGGCGTCAGTACCCTCCTCATCTTCGGCCCATTGTTTTAATTTACGCATGACCTTAACTTCAAGCTTATCGCCAATTTCTTTCCATTCCTGTTCACGTTGCTTTTTGGCAGCGGATTTACATTTGACATGGGAGCTTCCACCCCAGATAGAAATAACGCCTAACAGGAATCCAAAATCATACCAGCCGCCCGTATTGCTGATTTCATAGACCGCGACGTTCTGATTGAAGACATGGATGAGAAGACTGATTAACGCAATGACTCCATGCCACAGCCCAAACCAGAACCCGGCAGGAGTCTCCTGAGTAAATTGAGCATCGCCCGCAGCGCAGGCCGTTAACAACAGACCAGCGATGATCAGGATTATAGATTTAATAAATGATGGGTATGGCGGTGGCATGGTCAACTCCCTGTAGCTGTTGATACGTACCTCGATTTAGAACTCATGTATTTGCAGCTTAATCTTGCGCACAGCGGGTTCATGGCTGAGCATTATGGTCACTACGGAGTAACGCTTCGGGCCTGGTGTCAATCGCCCGCAACCCGAATGTAACAGTCATTTAGCGGCCTCCTTTTACGCTACATAAGTCCTCTGCAGTAATAATAAATCCAGCGTGTTACTAAATTCCATGATTCAGATCATTAACGCTGCTAAGCGCAATTAGTCTGCCAGAATCAGCTGATTAAAATCAAAATGATAGATGGGACAACCGTCGGTATCCATTCACAAGTTTGCCTGTACCAGCTAAGCTGAAATCGCGCGCCCGGTTGCGATTAGTTCCTTTATCCAGCTTAGTCGGTGGTACTCAATTGGAGACGATACGGATAACCCACCGATGATTTCTATCACCGCTATCAGAGATCTGTTACACAGCTCCGACCTCGCAATGAATCCATTCATGATTTACCTGATTGCCGGAAAATAATAGTATATTTTTAACTGAATTTTCACTCGGCATGTGTCGATGAACCACTCAAGTTATTAACTAAACTTTATTGAAATTAAGGATTACACTTTTTCAAGGAAAAGCTCATGAATAAATTGGTTAAATTCTTCTTGTTGCTTCTATTTGTTCTTACTCCAATAGTGATTTATTTATCTGGATGGGAAGATATTGAGTTTTATAGCGATGATCCAAAAATAGGCCGCAAATATAAATTTAATCAATCCGTTGTTTTCGTGACAGGTTTTGACGAATATTTAGGCGGTAAGTTTCTTTTCAAAAATTATCCTACAATTATTGGAAAGAAAGATTGGTGGGTAACAGGTTATATTTATTTTCCATTATCCAAAATTAATGAGATTCCCCCTGATATGTTATTTGAAATTACGGAAGTGTTTTCAAGTGAATCAAAAGGATTTTTAGCTCCGGGCATAGAAATTAAATACTCTGTGTTAATGGATAATCAAAATAAGGAATATGCGAACGCGAAAGCGTTCTTGATGAAGACACAGCAACTAGAATCGAATAAATCAGCTCACAGCTTTACCAGGACAGTGGTATATGAGCACCGACTCTTTTTAAGCCTTCGAGTTGGCTAGTTCGAATTCCTGTACAGTGATACAGGCTCTGTATCACCGGTCAAAACCACGAATAAACCCTTCGCAGTTAAATTATCGTGCAGAAAACCGGTATATTCCAGCTTACTACACGAAAAAATTTCAGGCGGTTTCTTGCGGCGAATAATCCGGATGGGTTGCAATAAAATGCATCAGGACTTCTTTTAATTTCTGGACCTGTTGCGGATTGCCTTTGCTCCTGGCGATCTCAATATCTTCGATGATGATTCTGCTTATTCTGGGGACGCCATCGGGACTATGGATCAGATAGGATGCCAGCTCAGCGGCGATAGCATCTGGTACGCTTTCGTGCATGGCAATGGCTTCTATTTCGTCTTCGGTACATTCGCACATACCCATAATATCTTCCAGGCTTAACATGATTCAGCTCCTAATATTAAATGTTGTTAGTATTTAATAAGATCTGGTAGCGGCTAATTTCCTACTCAGTCAGTACCTGACCTTATCAACCTGCCTGAAAAATAATACTCTCCTGATGTTTTAATGCATCTTGCATCATCAACTACAGGGTTCAGAGTCAAAGTTTTTTGACTCAGGTCAAACAAGCTTACGACAACGCGAATGCTGCACAGATACATCTAAATACTGATTATTGATGTGGTCGATAAAAATAAGCCAATTGCCGGGATGCCACTGCCTATTTATACTTCACGTCATCAAATAATATTGAGACATCACCCGTGGAAAAGATATTTACAATTTTAATCCTGCTGGTTTTCAGTGGCCCTGTGTTGTGTGCCTCCACGCCCTTTGCCGATATTCATTTGCACTTTAACTGGGATCAGAAAGAAATTATTTCAGCACAGGAGGTGGTCAAACGCCTGCAAGCCCATAACGTCGTTCTGGCCACGGTTTCCAGCACACCTTCCGAGCTGGCCCTGGAGTTATCCGAAGCCGGGGGACCCTGGATCCAGCCGTTTTTCAGCCCTTACCTGACTCCGGCGCATCGTGACCGCTGGTTTCTTGATGAAACGGTTCTAGTGGAAGCCGATAAAGGCCTCGCCAGCGGACGCTATAAAGGCATTGGTGAATTGCATATATGGTCCGGCATAGGGCCTCGACGAGACAATAAGATTCTGCTTGGCCTGCTAGCGCTGGCCGATAAATACCAGGTTCCTTTTTTAATCCACACCGAAGCTTCCAGCCATCTGTTTTTCACACCCCTATGTCAGAACTATCCGAGCGTAAAATTTATCTGGGCACATGCCGGCGGCCGACTAAAACCGGCATCAATAGACCAGCTGATGCAACAGTGCCCGAATGTCTGGGTGGAGGTTTCTGTGCGCGACCCCTGGCGTTACCACACACTGGTCGATGATCAGAACCAGTTGCTGCCGGGGTGGCGGGAACTGTTCATTAAATATCAGGACCGCTTTATGACCGGATCCGATCCGGTATGGAATGTAACTCATGGCCAGCGCTGGGCTCAGGCCGACAACGGCTGGGATCATTATGATCAATTAATGGAGTTCCATCGACACTGGTTAAAGCAATTACCTGCTGAAGTGGAGACAAAAATACGCCTGACCAATGCAACAGAATTGTTAACCGGCAAAGTTTCTGGTGCTAAATTTTCAGTGGAAGGTGATTAGAAATACCGTAAACGTCTAGCCAACCGCAGCTGTTGAAATAAAAGCAAATTGGGGGCATCCATTAATTTATTTTGAACGCGACCTTTTACTTTGTTACCAGTCTTTCAATCGATGGGTGTCTCTGTTTTTCTGCTAAAGGTAACTTCCGGCTGATTACGATCATGAAAATTTTGCTGAATTCAAACTTGAACCCTGATAACAAAGTTAAAGGCGTTTGAGTAATTCGCTTTTCTTCAAATGGTATTCTTCATCCGTTAGAGCACCTATTTCGCGCAACTGTGCCAGTTTTGAGATCAATTGAATCACCGCGTCACTAGAGCCGAGGTTATCATTAAACGGCTCCGGCATCGATGGTACTGGATTTGAAGAGTTGTTTCGCACAGGCTCTGCAAAATTGTTTTGCTTAGGAGGGGTTATGTTACCGGCACCCGAAACAATCGGCAGACTGGATACGGCGATGGTTCCGAACTGACTACTAAACGTCAGCGATGTATTGCCGCCCTGTTGTTGACTGACACCGCCAATATTATGATTTAGTGTGTCATAGACCGTGACTTGACCATTCATCTCGATGGCAAGTCTATTGGGAAATACGGCATAGCGTATATTATTCTGTGCGCCACTACTAAATGGGCTACCCAGTCCAGAAGGCCACCACTGGTTACTGTTTCTCGAGCCTGGAGCAGGAGCAGGAAAAATCTGCGTATTGGCTAATGCATTGGAAATCTCGGCACAGAGGTTATTCACCGTCATTTTTAGGCCATAGTTAAACATGTCGCCCACCATGGTCATTCCGCCACGCATCCATTGACCCGAACCACCCAGCTCCGGACAGTTAAACTGGGCCATCGACCCACCGCCGTTATTAACCGCGATAATCATGTGTATCACAGCATCATTACTTAAATGATAACGACTGGAAAGATCGTTGACTAAATTCTGGCCTGCCTGGGTGAGCTGTTGCATGGTATTTCTCTATTAAAATTAGATGCTAAAGATGGGATATTGAATGCTATCGATAATTGAAAAATTTGCCGATAGTAGAAGTCATGTCTGATGAAACCTGAATAAATTTAACCACCAGTTGATCGTCGCTGATGAACCCAAATCATAACAGATTAAAACGCTTTAAGAAGATAGTATGCGCTTAATATGGCAACAGATGCGTAACAAATATCTTACATTGGCATCAATACCGTACTAAATGTTATTAACCTTCTTATCTGCTGTTGATCCGTCATGAGTAATCCAGTTGCGAATAAGCCGAAGGTCACCCATAACATCGCACATTACATCATTTGTTTCGCAGCCAATCTCTTTAGCTACTTTTGAACGGTAATCTTCATTCCAAAGTTCATAGATTAGAACAATAATTCCATGAGCAATTAGTTGGCTAAATGGACCGTTTTTCGTCATTCCACTTAACGCAAATTTTGTAGGAATTTCAGCAATTGCAGGTGCCCCTTTTCCGGGTGGGCCGTTACCAACTTGAAATAAACCCTCAGGATTCATTCCATCCATTTTTGATATGTCCTTTTCAGTGTTGCTCATTCCATAATTCGCCATACTGTAAGCAATATGGTATGCGTGAGATAACTTTTTAAACTCGAGAAGTGTTCTTAGCTGGTTGTCTGACATTACGTTTGCCTAACGCTGCAATCACCGGAATTTTGCGGCGCGTAGCAGAGCAAAATATCCGTGTGGATTGGCCTTGTTAAGCCTTTACGCGTAATTGTTGTGATAAGGCAGAACATGTAAATCAGACTTGTTTTGGCGAGACTGCCAAAGGTCATAGGCATTTTGTAGGCGAAGCCAGTGGTCTGCAGATGGTTTTTTAAATACCAGCTCTAAACGTAGTGCCATTTCTGGCGTTATTGAACCTCTACCATTTAAGACTTTTGAAAGTGTTTTACGACTAACATTTAAATGCTCTGATGCATCTGTAATGGTGAGTTCTAAAGGGGTAATTACCAGCTCTTTTAGAATTTCACCAGGGTGCGCTGGGTTATGCATACTCATTAGTGATAATCCTCATAATTAACTATTTCCGCATCTCGACCTATAAATCGAAATGTTACTCTCCAATTGCCACTGACAGAAACTGACCATATGTTTTTACGACTACCTTTTAGTTCGTGTAACCGTAAGCCGGGCAAATCCATATCCTGCGGGCTTTCTGCCTGATCAAGGTTGGTGAGTATTAACCTTAACTAGAGTTTAGAGCGTAGCAATCCAATCAACCTGTTTTCCTCAGGTTGATTTTCATTCCAACTGCTCTCGCTTTTCGTTACTTTATGCTGCTTTGAGCGTATTTGACTCAGCATGCTCACTTCCTCTCCAGTTTGGTGGTTCGAATTTTT
>JACNJF010000089.1:0-4687 GCA_014382695.1 Gammaproteobacteria bacterium
GAGTCCTTGCGTCCTGATGTTCTGGGTAGCTTTACCACCAGTGGATCGCCTTCATGCTCGATCAGTTGATTCAGGGTATGTTCGACTTCCTGATTATCAGCAAATTCATGTAACCGCCCGCTGTGTGCGCGCAGTTCTCCAGGGGTTTGAGGTCCACGCAGCAGTAACAGGCAGACAATGGCAAACTGTGCCGGAGTAAAATGCAGCTCACTGAAGTGTGTGTTACAAAAGCGCTGGTTATATTTCTCGACACCGCGTTTGAAGTTTTCCTCCACCCGTACCATATGTTTTTTTTCCAGCTCACGTATCGTATGTTGCACGGCCCCCTGGGATAGCGACATGACCGGGTTGCGACTGGATTTCTGATTACAGGCATTGGTCAGGGCATTCAGTGTCAGCGGATACAGATCCGCAGTGACGACAGATTTTTCCATCAGGCAGCCGATGACACGGGTTTCGTTGGCAGATAAGTTGACTGGAAGCATTGGGCCCTCGCCGTTGTTGCCGGAATAACGTGATTAGAAAATTAGGAGATTATTTCGCATATCCGATACAGCCGGATAGTGCTGGAAGAATAAAAGGCATATAGCAAAAAGTCTAGCGCTATCAATAGCTTGATCAGGACTATGTTAGGCATATGGAGCTGCGTCGGTTGCGCCTGTATTTTAGCGTGTGTATGGAGAAGCTTACCCATCGAAAAATTAACCTGGAATGACTTTAGAGCTAAAAATCTATCTGAATAAGAACATAGTCACACGACTTCTTAAGTAGTAAATTATAAAATACTAATATTGAAATTTTAATTGGAAATGTACAAATGATCAAGACAGCCTGTTTAGTGATGAAGAAAGCCGTTACTACCTCTATATCCCTGATGATTGCCGGTTCAATCGTCGTTTTTCTGTCCCAGTTTATGACTCTGGACAACGCCTTTCCGGCGCTTGTTTCTTATCTGGGTTTTATATCCATTTTTGGTGGAGTGCTAGTGATGCTGGTTACTCTAATAACGGTTATGTTTCCCGCAGTAAGCCAGCGACTTGAGCAATGTCAGCATTAAGGTAAACCAGCACTAATCGCCTGGTCAGAGTACTCCCGGGTTTCGCTACCGGGTTTTATCAATGATCGCACTGATCCATTTTTTGTCTGGACTTGGGTAACACCGATATTAGAAAAGTCGAAATCAGTATCAAGGGAGACAACAGTAACAGTATGAACCCAAACAGCATCACAATATGGTTCAGATTCCAGATCTGCGGTACAACGTGCATGGCGACCAGTATCATCAGTATTCCGGCGATAAAGAATATCAGTGAAGAGGTGACACCTTCACGCATGGTTTGACAGCCTAGACTTAGTAACATAGGGATTCTCCGTTTATCTGCTTTCAGCCAGTATTTTCTGAGCACTGCCTTTTTCCAGCCCGAACTCAACTTCTATCATTTCATTCCAGGCCGCTCTTTTGAAGGTTTTTTCATCGGGTACGGTGCGATGGACGAGATTGTAATGACATTCAATACAGCTTTTCTGTTGTGCATCCTGTAGATGGATCTGCAGTGTATCGGGTCGACTTCCGTAAATCGCGGCCTGGTTATGACAGCGTTTACAGGTTGCCGAGTTGCGATCTTTAAACCATTTTCTGGCTGCAAAAGCGGCCTCCGGAAGGTGCAGGGCATTCACCACCGGGTCATCATAGTCAGGGCCGATTAAAGCGCCTTTTATCTGTTTAACAAGATCCTTGCCGCCGATGAAGTGATCCCAGGTTGCGGTAAGGACGCCTTCCGACACATGACAGTCGCCGCAACTGGCCTGTACGCCTGATACCGGTTTGTAATGCGCTGATTCACGATAGGGTTTGGCGACCAGCTCCATGGAATGGCAACTGGTGCAAAACGCTTCACTGCTGGTGTAATGATCAAACTCGATTAAAAACAGAATGAAGCCAATGCCTGATATACCTCCAACCAGCAGGGCGAACAGCACATGTCGGGTAATAAAAGCGGGTAGTGGTAACTTAATCATTGTCCACTTTTCCTTGTCCAAAGCCGAGGATAGGGTTGGCTTTATTCGGATGATTCAGCCAGTCATGATGCTTTGAGCCACTGATATGCTGTTTGATCAGCGCATCGCCTTTATCCTGGCCTGCCGCTTCCCGGATCTGGCTGATAAATTTGCCATAAAAGCTGCTGCCCACTTCGCTCATACCTTTCCAGGTCATGCTGGGGCTGCCCATTGCCGCTCCGTGTCGTGCCAGCGTGCCGCTGCTATGCCACAGGTTCCAGTAGGTCATTTCAATCGGTTCGTCGAAGGGGAGTGGTGTTAACAGGCCTGCAGAGTAAAGCTCCTGCATGATGGCCTGTGCGGGCTTTGCATATTTTTCATTGAATAATTCGACCACGTTATCGAATTGTGCCATCGCGTTATTGGTGAATCCCTTGCTGTGACATTCGAGGCAGGTCTTTGACATGGCATCGCGCCGACGTTGAGGTGACGCGACGGCCTTTACTTTTCCCATGCTGCCGTCCATTTTTGAGATACTTTCACCACGCCGCGGCAGGGGTTCAGTGGTCGATAGTTCGCGTTTATCGCCGTCTTCGAAAATGATCAGATATTGCTGGGTCGATACCGCTGCATTAAGATTCCACGCATCCCGCATGCCGACATCATGGGTAGATTTCATGTTACCGGCAGCACCCATATGGCAGCTTACACAGGTCACTGTTGCCGAGTAATCCTTGCCAGCGACCCATTGATCGCTGTCCATGTTCAGGCGCGCTTTATGGGACTCATACATCATGCCGTGTTTGGAGCTTTCGTAGACTTCTTTGTCGGGCGAATCGGGGCCTGAATGACAGTAGGTGCAGGCAGCGGGTTCACGCGCCTGTGCTTTGGAAAACTGATGTCTGCCATGACAGGAGGAACAGGAGCCGAGTGAACCGTCCGGGTTGATCCGGCCGATACCGGAATTAGGCCAGCTGGCCGGATCGAGTGTGCCGTCTCCGCGTACTTTGACGGTGGATCCGTGGCATTTTGCACAGCCGGCATCGTTAATGGAGGGGCTGCCAAAGTGCTCGGAAAGCGCCGGCATGCGGTTCTGGATAATGGTCAGTGCCTTGCTATGTACGGAACCTTTCTGCTGCTGGTATTCGGTTTCGTGGCAGCGTCCACAATCTTTCGGAGAAACGATGGTGGCGATAATGCTGCCTTCATGCTCGATCGCATCGACATCTTCCTGATAAGCCTGATGGCAGTCCAGACAGTTGACATTGGCCAGCGCGTGCGCACTGTTTTTCCACTGGTGGGTTAATCCGGCGGAAGATTTACTATGACAGTCGACACAGGCCTGTCCTTCAGCAGAGCCCCAGCTACTGGAGTCAAGCGTAACCTTATCGGCCTGCAATGGCAGAGCATTAAAAAGACCTGCAAGTAGTACCAGGGTGCAGGAAAGTGACTGCAGGTGATGCTTCACGTTGTTATCTCCAGATTGTTTTGATGATGGATAGCATGAGGGGGCTGGTGCCCGTTGTTATTCAAATTAAGCAATTTCTGCACTACTCATTTTCGCGCCCCAGTATCATGGCTTTAAGGTAGCCGAGTGGCTCCTCGCTGGTGGTCAGCGCCAGATAAAGATGGACGATCAGGAAGGCTAGCAGGGCGAATGCCATGGCCGTATGTACCAGCGCGACGAACAGCAGGCTTAGATCACTCAGACCGATGCTGCTCCAGTAGGGGTAAAAGAAATACAGCAGACCGCTAAGTACCGCAAACGGAAGCATGCCAACGTGTAAGGAAAGATAGGCCAGACGTTGCATCGGGTTGAGTTTTTCCTTACGTGTCTTGTGATGCGGATGTCCACCGCCAACAAAGATATCGATGCCATAATATTTCAGCATGGCGATCAGCTTGTTTGAGCTGGAAGGGATATATTGTTTCCACTCCCCGGTAACCATGTGCCAGAACACCCCGAACACCCAGATGCCGATCAATGCCCAGGCGGCAATGATGTGTATATTCACAGCGCTTTCAAAACCGAGCCATAAATAAGTGCCGTGGATCTCAAACCCGGTTATCAGCAATGCAATAATCAGTAATCCCTGTGACCAGTGCCAGAGCCGTTCGAAGCGGCTGTACATTAAGACCTGTTGCATTATTTTTTTCTCCTTTTTCTGGCAAATAGCAGGCGCACTAGACCATGAAAGCCAACCCCGCCCAGAGTACCAGCGACGGTCAGCCAGCCAATGGTATCGAGTAGTTGATTGCGATCACGCCCGGGCATGTAAAAATCAGTCAATTCTGCGAGTCGTCCCTGTCTGCTATGGCAGGCATCACATTGCAGGGTCTTCTCTTTGGGTGCGACCATATGCGACAGAGGCCAGTGCATGGAGGTCTCAATGAAGTCGTATTCGCCACTGTATTCGGCGCCACCTTTCTGCATCGCATCGATGATGGCAGAGTTCCAGTCGTAAGACTGCCAGTAGGCGGACTTATCCTTGCCAAACAGATGCAGTAAAACTAGAGAGTTGTTACCTTTGTCATAGGGTTGCCGGCCACGCATCACCTTAAACGGCCAGATTCGTGCATCCGGATCGGCATAGGAACCTTTAAACGTGTTCAGCTTTACCACTTCAGCTGGATTGATCTTTTCATTCAGTTGCTTGTAGCGCACATCTCCGGATAACCAGGCGTATTC
>JACNJF010000089.1:5523-6650 GCA_014382695.1 Gammaproteobacteria bacterium
ACGATGGTTTTTTTACCGACCACTTCACCGTTATCCGGATTGGTGAACTTCCAGTTCCAGTGTTTGGTTTTATGCAGTTGCTTGCTGGCTTCGGTATGACAGCCCAGACAGGCTTTGGTTACTTCGGGTCCGGTCTTAAAAGCCTGCTGTAACTCCTTGAATTTACTGTGATCGGCGGTTGATGTTGATGTTGGCGGCGCTGGTTTACTCGGTATGGCCTGAGCTGCGCTACTGATGACCATGACCGCAGCGAGCAGAATAGATGGTAAAATGCTGGCGCGGCAGGCACTGCGAATACGCGATGACATACTGGTTACTCCTTATAGGTTAAATTCCTGTTCAATCTGGCTAGAAGCGCAGATTTAGCTGCGATTCCGGCCAGATGCCTTTACAGGGAGTTTTCAGCAGAGGCTATCAGTTTAGGAGCGGTTACATCCTTCGGAATGTTGCTAAATTTCTTTACCAGTCCAGGCCATAGCAGGTTGTAATAAAGCTCAGCGCGCACCAGCACCACATCCCGTGATGGTATTTCATAGTTAAAGTCACGCTTTTCAAAGGCTTTCAGGCGAGTGTCCGGCCCCAGTTTTTTTGCAGTCGGGGGGCCGGTAGGTTTGTCTTCATCATCCTGCAGTATCAGGTGCATATAGGCCTTGCTGTCTTTTGCGGAAGGATGGCCACTGGCATTCTCCCACACGACATTGCCACTCTTGTCATAAGCTGCGACCTTCATATGCAGATTGCGGAATGGTGCCCCGGTCGGCATGGTGTGCGGCTGTTTGTTTTTAATGCTGATCGTGGTGCTTATTTTGTCACCTTGTTTTTTACTATCCATGAAGAACAGAACCGAACGCTGTAGCATGCCCATGTCATGTCCGCCACCCATGCTGTGATCGGCAATCTCATTGGTCATCGGCATATGGCAGGACAGGCAGTCTACCTGTTGATTGCTGGCAATATATTCATCACCAGTTGCGCACAGTGGAACACCATGCGCGTTATTGCGCTTGTCATGACAGCCCATACAGGCATCGGATGTCCTTAACTGTTGCGGATTACTTTCCATCGGAATGGAGGGAATTTCTTTTCCATCAATGCTCACCGGTTGACCCAGATGTGGATTAGGCTTT
>JACNJF010000127.1 GCA_014382695.1 Gammaproteobacteria bacterium
CTTCAGGTCGAATTTTTGCCTGAACCCCATAAGCCCTTGTCCGCAGAGCTGATTGCAGCACTTTCATTCTGCCGTTAAAATCGTCAGCTCATTTCCCAGAACTCACCGCTAATATGCCCGATAAATCGCCAGCAACGGATCAGGCCCTCAATACGGCACTGGCGCGCCAACCCGGTTTCTTTAATAAACTGCCGCTGGCGTTGCAGGCTGAGATGGCAGCACATTACAAACTGGAAAAATGGAAAAAAGGCAGCTTTGTCGATCCTGGCTGGATGATGCAGCGGTTTTATACCGTGCTGGAAGGGCAGATTGAAATGAAGCGCTCAAATCCGGATAACGGGCGTGAAGTGACGCTCGACCTACTGTATCCCGGCGACAGCTTCGATGTCATTACCTTACTCGATCATCAACCGCATGAACTACAGATAATACCGCTCACCCGCAGCCAACTGATGTCGGTTCCGATCGAAATGATGCGCAAATGGCTGTGGACCTACCCGGAGATGAACCAGCAGTTCCTGCCTTACCTCGCACGCAAGATGCGTGATCAGGAAAACCTGAGCACCAGCCTGGCACTACACGATGTGACGACAAGACTGAGCCGGATTATCCTGAACCAAATCAACCGCATCAGTTCCTATGCCGGCGATCAGCAACAGGCATACCAGCATCATCTGATCAATGGCCTGTCGGATGAGGCCCTGGCACGCATGGTGGGTTCGGTACGTCAGGTGGTGAACAAACAGCTTCAGCACTGGAAATCACAGGATATTCTACAGAAAAAACGCAACCAGCTGGTTATCAAGGATCTCGATGCGATTTACCGTGCGGCCAATGTCACCAGTAGCCGACTGGAAAACCCCTCAGAAAACCTTTAAACGGAAAAGCGTTTACGACTTAATCACGCTGTAACGCCGCGACCCGCTGGCGCAGGGTCTTAAGCTCATCGAGTAACTCCAGCGCCAGTGCCGTACCCGCCAGGTTGATATCCAGATCGCGCTGTAGACGAATCGCCATCTGCATGCGCGGCACACAGTCGGCGCTGAACTGCCAGTGTACTATGCTGTTACGACTGGTTGGCAGCGGTTCGATGATGCCATATTCGATGATGGGTAAAATCTGCTCCGCTGATAATGCACAGCTGCGACACAACTCTGCCAGTGAAATCACTTCATCATCGGTGATGATGACTGCGCTGAATAATTCCTGTTTGGTCATGGCTATACACCCAGATTTGCACGTGGATTAAAATGAACGGCTTCCTGCTGTAAAGCCTGATACAGCGATTTTTCTTTTTCACTTTGTTTTTGCGCTAACACCACTTCCAGTGTCACGTAAAAATCGCCCCTGGTAGGTGCCGGAATGCCACGCCCCTTGAGACGCATACGTTTTCCGCTGGAAGAACCCGGTGGCACTTTCAACTCAACCTTGCCGGACGGTGTCGGTACCTGAATAGTTGCGCCAAGCGCCGCTTCCCACGGTGTGATAGGGAGTTCCAGCGACACATCATGTCCATTCACCTTATACAGAGAATGCGGATTAAAACCAATTTCCAGATACAGATCCCCAGCCTTTGCATCGCCATATCCTGGACTACCCTGGCCCTGTAATCGTATCGTCTGCCCTTCCTTAAGACCTTTTGGAATCTTCACATTCAGGGTACGCGGCCTGATATGCGGACGACCATCCGCGCCCAGTTCGGTCGACTGTAGAGTAAGTACACGGGTAGCACCGTGGTAGGCATCTTCCAGTTCGATAAACACCCGCGCATGACTATCCTGCCCACGCACCTGAAACCCACGCTGCTGCCCGGCTCTCGAAGAACGATGTGCACCTGCAGCGCGCTGGCCAAACAGACTTTCAAAGAAATCACTGAAATCGGCCGAATCTCCGCCGGTAAAACCACCACCATGAAACTCAAAACCCTCGTTCCAGTCCGGCGGCGGTTGAAAACCACTCTGGCCGGTTTTCCAGTTTTTGCCGAGCTGATCATAGGCCACCCGTTTTTCCGGGTCTTTTAACACTTCATAGGCTTCTCCAACCTCTTTGAAATGCGCTTCCGCTTCCGTTTCACTACTGATATCCGGATGGTATTTACGCGCCAGCTTACGGTAGGCGCGTTTGATCTCATCCTGGGTTGCACTTTTTTCAACACCCAGTATCTGGTAATAGTCTTTGTATTCCACGTTGTA
Source organism: Gammaproteobacteria bacterium (assembly GCA_014382695.1). GTDB lineage: Bacteria > Pseudomonadota > Gammaproteobacteria > JACNJF01. Next base: position 2,193 of record JACNJF010000127.1, read on the forward strand.
CCTGCCGCTTAGATGTTGAGTTAACTTAGCCCTTTGTACTCTGCTGCACAAGTCTGCCGGACTGATTTCCAGACATTACTTGACCTGAATCTGTCTACGCCGCTGTTGCGCCTTTTTGTCTAACTCCAGACGTAATACACCATGCTGGTAAGTGGCTTTGGCAGACTCGGCATCCACCTCATAACCAAGTGGAATGGAACGGGTAAACTGCCCATAGGCCCGTTCCAGCAGGTGATACTCGCCTTTGGTCTGCTCCCGTTCAAAACGCTTTTCACCACGGATCATCAACACATTATCAACCACGCTAACATCAAAATCCTGCGCCGATAATCCGGGCACTTCGAGACTCACTACCACCCTGTCGGCATCATCGAACACTTCGGCGCTCATCAATCCCCAGTGAGGGCTTTGCAGCGGACTATGATCGGCTTCATCATCCGTGACAGTGAAATGGGTCAACGCATTACCGGCCCGATGGATCAGATGCTGCCAGCCATGACTGAGATTTTCCCAGGTCCGGTTCAGACCCGCAGTTAAATCATTCATATTTAACATCTCACACCTCCAGCTTAACCATTCAATTAAACCACCTTGATGTCAATCTTGCGTGGTTTGTGCTGCTCACTACGTGGAATAAACAGCTTCAGTTCGCCCTGATTCAGATTCGCCTCGATATTCTCCACACCCAGTTCATCGCCCAGCGTAAAGCGCCGTTCATAAATCCCCGAATGCAACTCCATATGACTCGGTTTCAGATTTTCCGGCGTATGCAGATTGATCGAACCGCGGATGCTCAATACATTTTGATCGATATCGATACTAAGCGCGTCTTTGGTTACCCCCGGCATATCCAGATACAGGGTGACCCCCTGACTGGTTTCGTGGATATCGGTTAAAGGGCGCAGGGTGAATACTTCCGCATTGGCCTGCCCGGCCAGCGCTGTTTGCTGCTGGCTGTGTTGCAGATTCATTGTGTTGTCGTTACTCATGATGGCCTCTCCTTATTGTGCAGAAACTTTGATCTGGCGTGGCTGTGAAACCGCCGGTTTGGCAAGTCTGATATGTAGCACGCCATCCTGATATTGCGCCTCGACCGTGTCGACATCGACATCTTCCGGCAGTGTGATTACACGCTTAAAGGCACCATCAAAGCGCTCAGTTCTGACCTGAGCATCTTCACTGGCCTGCTTTTTGAGTTGTCGCTCACCGCTGATGCTGAGCAGTTTTTTCTCGATCACCACATCCAGCGCAGCCGGATCCATGCCCGGAATAAACAGATACACATCCACATTTTCATCGGTCACCCCGATATTCACCGGCGGGTAGGCCGAACGTGGACGCCGGTTAAAGCGGCGGGCTTCAGGGAAAAACCAGTTATCCAGGTCATCATCAAACATGGACAGGGGGAAACGTAACATATTGGAAATCATCACTAGCCTCCTTCGACAGGAAATTAATTAATCTTGTGTGAAGAATAAGGACTGCGAATGAATAGATCAGTCACCTAAGTGACAGTTTGCAACAAAATTGAAGGTTTTTTTGCCTTGCGCCAGAGCTGGCACAAACTGCTTTAACGAGTTGAAGGAAACACCACCAGATGATCAAACTCAAGCCGAATACCGATGGTTTCATTGATCTTGTGATCATGATGACTCGGTACCAGGCTTAACACTTCGATACCACTCGGCATGCGCAGGGTATATAGAAAATCAGAACCACGAAAGGCCGATTCAACCACCACTGCTTTTTCGGAAGAGTCATCATCATGCACAATATCATCCGGCCGTATCAAAACATCCACCAGACAACCGGGCTTACAGCCGGCGGGGACATGGCCGTGAATATTACCCAGCTCGGTATTCACCGTATTACCCCCCACCACCATGCCCGGCACGATCACCCCTTCACCAATAAAATCGGCCACGAATCGATTCACCGGTTTGTGATACAGGTTATAGGCCGAATCATGCTGCTGAATGCGCCCTTCGTGCATAACGCAGATTTCATCCGCCATCGCGAAGGCTTCGTTCTGATCATGGGTCACCAGAATCGCGGTGATGTTCTCCTGTTTTAGTATCAGGCGCACTTCCCGCGCGAGCTGTTCACGCAGCTCCACATCCATGCTGGAGAAAGGTTCATCCAGTAGCAGGATGGAAGGTTTCGGTGCCATCGCCCGCGCCAGTGCGACACGCTGCTGCTGTCCGCCGGATAGCTGATGCGGATAGGCACGGGATAGTGTCGACATACCGATCATCGCGAGCAGTTCAATCACCCGCGCGTGCTGATCTTTTTTTGACCACTTTTTCAGACCGAAGCGAATATTGTCTTCCACCGACAGATTCGGAAACAGCGCGAAATCCTGAAACACCATGCCGATTTCTCTTTTTTCCGGCGGTAGATTTGTTTTACGATCGGCAACCACCCGATCACGAATCAGCACCTGCCCCTGCTTCGGCTGCTCAAATCCGGCAATGGTACGCAACACCGTGGTTTTGCCGCAGCCACTGGGGCCTAACAGACAGCCAATGCGGCCCTCTTCCAGGGTAAAGGACAGGTCGTTGATAATCTGATGACTGCCATAACTAACATCGATGTTCTTAACTTCCAGCTGATTAACCATCGTTTTTATGCCCCGCTCTAGATTGCGCAATACTTTTACTTAAATAGATGACCGGCAACAGACCCACCACCACGATCATCAGCGCGGCGGTCGACGAATCCGCCAGACGCTCATCCGACGCCAGCTCAAACGCGCGCACCGCCAGCGTATTAAAATTAAACGGGCGCAGGATCAACGTGGCGGGTAACTCTTTCATCACATCCACAAACACGATTAGCAGCGCGGTTAATAGCGAGCCTTTCATCAGCGGCATATGCACTTTAAACAGGGTCTCTCGCGGGCTATAACCGAGCGAGCGAGAGGCATCATCCATCGATGGCTTGATCTTGCCAAGCCCCGACTCGATGGTCTGCAAACTAACCGCCAGAAAGCGCACCATATACGCAAACATGACCGCAAACAGGGTGCCACTGAGTAACAATCCTGTGGAATAATCGAAGCGCTCACGCATGAACTGATCCAGTGTATTATCCAGCCACGCGAACGGAATGATGATACCAACCGCTACCACGGTGCCGGGGATCGCATAGCCGATCGCGGCAATACGGATCGATACAAACACCGAGGTTCTGCCCAGCATGCGTTTGCCATAGGCCAGAAATACCGCCAGCAAAACCGATAGCAGCGCGGCCGATATTCCCAGCAGGATAGTATTCACGGTCAGTCTTACAAAATTCGCATCGACCATTTCATCAAAGGTGATAATCGCCCACGACGTCAGCTGAGCGGCCGGCAGAAAAAAACCGAAGGCGACCGGTAGCAGGCACATCAGGAAGGCTAACAGCGCTTTCGCCCCCTTTAACTGGTACTCCGGTAACTGACTGTATTTATTCGTCGTATGGTGATAGCGCGCCTGCTTTCTGGACACCCGTTCGATCACCACCAGGGTAAATACAAACATCAATAACATTGCCGCCATTTTGGCCGCCGCGACGCTGTCACCGAGTCCAAACCAGGTACGAAAAATTCCGGTGGTGAACACCCCCAGACCAAAATAGGAAACCGTGCCATAGTCCGCCAGGGTTTCCATCAGCGCCAGCGAAAGTCCAGCCACGATGGCTGGACGCGCCAGCGGCAACGCCACCCGATAGAAGCTGCACCAGGCGCCACATCCGAGGGTACGGCTAACTTCCAGCACACAGATGGACTGCTCGACAAAGGCGGAGCGCGCGAGCAGATAAACATACGGGTACAGCACCAGCGACAGCATGCTGATTGCACCGCCCAGTGAGCGCACTTCGGGGAAGTAATAATCGCGATAGCCCCATCCGGTCCATTCACGGATCTGGCTTTGCACCGGGCCAGCAAAATCGAACAGTCCGGTATAGGTATAGGCGATGATATAGGCCGGCATGGCCAGTGGTAACAGCAACATCCAGACAAAAAGTTGCTTGCCCGGAAAGCGGCACATTGCGGTCAACCAGGCGGTAGACACACCGATCAGCAGGGTACCCACCGACACGCCCGCCACCAGCAGCGCTGAATTCGACAGATACTCGGGTAGCACCGTCTGCTTCAGGTGTTCCCAGTTTTCCCCGGACGGTTCAAATACGAAACTGGCGATGGTTAATACAGGCACGCTCAGCAGCAACGCCACCAGCATAATGCCGGGTTGCCAGAGCCTGCCTAGAAAATTCAGCAAAACATTTCTCAATAAAGCAAAAAAGGGTGCGAAGTTTACCCCGCACCCTGTTGTTTAGACAATGATTTCCCGACTATTTCCAGCCGGCCCGATCCATGATACGTACTGCTTCGGCATTATTTTTACCCAATACATCCAGATTCAGATTATCGGCTTTGAATGTACCCCAGCTTTTCAACAGATCACTGGTTTCAGCATTCGCGATAACCGGGTATTCATAATTAACCTCGGCATACCATTTCTGCGACTCTGGATTGACCAGGAATTCCAGCAGCTTAACCGCACTCTCCGGATTTTTAGCATATTTGGTGACGCCGGCACCGCTGATATTCACGTGCGCACCTCGACTATTCTGATTCGGCCAGAACACACCCATCGCCTGCGCTGCCTTCAGTTGCGACTCATCCTTGGTATCACTCAGCATGGTGCCATAGTAATAGGTGTTAGCGATGGCCAGATCACACTGACCGGCAGCTGCCGCCTTGATCTGGTCACGATCACCGCCCTTGGGAGGACGCGCCATATTCTGTACCAGTTTATTGGTCCACTCCTGAGCGGCCTGTGCGCCATTCGCATCGATCATCGAGGCAACCAGCGACTGGTTATAGATATTGCTTGAACCACGGATACAGATGCGGTTGTTCCATTTGGCGGAAGCCAGATCTTCATAGGTGGAAAGCTCAGAGGCCTTGACCCGCTCTTTGGCATAGAAAATTATCCGCGCTCGCTTGGACAGGCCAACCCACTGCCCCTCTGGATCACGTAGATTGTCTGGTATCGCCGCATTCAGCTTTGCACTGTTAATGTTGGCAAAAACACCGGCCTGCTTGGCGCGGTGCAGATTACCGGCGTCGACCGTAATAAACAGATCGGCTGAAGTATTGCGCCCTTCATTTTCCAGTCGGGTTAATAACTCTTCGGCTTTGGCCGTGACCAGATTGGTTTTAATCCCGGTCTGCTCGGTAAAACGATCCAGCAGCGGCTTGATCAGGCTTTCTTTACGTGCCGAATACACATTCACTTCGGAGGCAAGCGCCTGGGTCGACATCACCAGTGACAGGGCAATAACGATATTTTTTAGGTTCATTCAGAGTGCTCCTATATAATTTTGGGAAAAGGTAAATTTGTAAAGTTGGCAAATAATAATCACAATTTTATTTAATGTAAATAATAATCTTTCTCATTTGCATTAAATATTTCACGACTGCATGACATGAATCAATTTGAACACCTGATCAAGCCCGATGACTTTCACTGGCAACAGCTTTGTAAGCTGCTCGAGCAGCAGACACCTCCACCCTCTGCCGAGTTTATCGAAGCCCTGCAACGGCTGGCATTAGGCAGTAACTATGCGATTAGCCAGTGTGTTAAATACCCCGAACTGATTCAGCCACTGGCCGACTACCTTCAGTTTGAGCTGGAACCGTCCGTACTGGAAACCGCATTACAGGGGCTCAGCGATATCGCGCTAATCAAACAACAGCTGCGACTTTTCCGTCACCGCAAGCTGATTCAGATTATCTATCTGGATATCTGCCGTCAGCAGCCGGTTGAACAAACCCTGCTGCAACTGAGCGAACTGGCCGACCTGCTGATCCAGCAGGCATTGCAAGTGGCTGAACAGAATCTCGCCGCTAAACATGGCCAGCCGCTGCAAGCGAATGGCGAGCCAATGCAGCTGAATATCATCGCGATGGGCAAGCTGGGTGGACGCGAGCTGAATTTTTCCTCCGATGTCGATCTGATCTGTTGCTATAGCGAAGAAGGCACATTAAGCGGATTCGGTAAGCTCAGTCACACTCAATTCTTTACCCACGTGGTGAAGCTGTTCAAGCAGTTACTGCATGAAGTGACCGCGGATGGCTTTGTCTACCGGGTCGATCTGCGGCTTCGGCCGTGGGGCGATTCCGGGCCGATTGTGCTTAGCCATACAGCGTTCGAACATTATTACCAGTTGCATGGGCGTGAATGGGAACAGTATGCGATGGTCAAGGCACGTGTGATCACCGGCAGTGCAACGGATAAAAAGCACCTCAAGTCGATCATCCGCCCGTTTGTTTACCGGCGTTATCATGATTATCGGGTGTTCGAAGGACTGGCACTGCTGAAACACAAGATTGATCAGCAAACTAAAAATAAAGCCCATCGGCGTAACATCAAGATGGGTCGCGGTGGCATCCGTGAAGTCGAATTTTTTGTGCAGGCGTTCCAGGTCCTGAAAGGTGGCCGTAGCAATCAACTGCAGACACCGAGCCTGTTCAAGGTCATCGAAATCCTGCAACAGCAGGAAATCACCGATCGGCCGACCTTAAACAGTATGCGTGCATCCTATTGTTTCCTGCGCATGCTGGAAAACCGAATCCAGATGATGAACGACCAGCAGACCCACGAAATACCAACCAGACAAAATCATCTGGATCGCATCAGCCTGTTGCTCGGGTATGATGACTGGCCTGCGCTGGATCAGCAGCTGCAACAGCATTTAGAGCAGGTCAACCGGGTTTTTTCAGAGCTGTTTTCAACCCATGAAGAGCAATACGATAAGCCTGCCCTGCACATGGATGAACTGGCTGACGAACAGCATCTTGCCAGCATTCGGCAGTATGGCTTTGTTGAGCCGCAGGTAATCCATCAGCGCCTGCTCGAATTTTATCACTCTAAAGCCCTGCTCTACATGTCTGAAAAGGCCAAGAAGCGCTTCCACATATTTTTCCCTGAACTGCTGAAACAGATTAGCCAGCATGCGGAGCAACTGGAGCTGCTGAACAAGATGCTGGCCTTACTGTCGTCGATTGCCGGGCGCAGTGTGTATTTCGAGCTGCTGTACCAGAACATCCCGTTGCTGATGAAACTGGTACACCTGTTCGATAGCAGTCACTGGATCGCCGAACAGGTCACACGTCACCCACTGCTGCTCGAATCCCTGCTCTATCCAGGACGCGTCGATCAACGTTTTAATAAAGTGCATCTGCGCCAGGAATTGAACACCCAGCTCAACAACGTGATCGACGATATCGAGCTCGAACTCGATATCCTGCGCCAGTTCAAGCGTGCGCAGACGATTGTGATAGCCACCGCCGAAATCGCACAGGAAATCTCCACCGCGCAGGTATCGGAGTATCTCTCCGAACTGGCTGAAATCATCCTGCAGGCGGTGTATCAATTAGCCTTCAACGAAGTGAGCACGCAGTACGGTATCCCGCAATGCCGGGTGGATGATCAACTCATCACCCCCGTACTCGGGATCATCGCCTACGGCAAACTGGGAGGATGCGAACTGCATTACCAGTCCGATCTGGACATCATCTTTCTGCATAATTCAAGCGGCTCAGAGCAGATCACCAATGGCCAGAAATCGATCGATAATGCGGTATTCTTTTCGCGCCTGGCACAGAAAATCATCTCCAAGGTCAGTATGCTGACAGCGGCCGGCAAACTGTATGAAATTGATACCCGACTGCGCCCCAACGGAGCCTCCGGCATGCTGGTGTCGTCGCTCAGCGCCTACCAGAGCTATCAGCTCGAGAAAGCCTGGGTATGGGAGCATCAGGCTATCATCCGTGCGCGTTACATCGCCGGCGATCCGATCATCCAGCAGCAGTTTGCCGCGATTCGCCAACAGGTACTGCTGCAACCACGCGACCCGCAGGCGCTGCAGAGTGAAATCACCCAGATGCGCGCAAAAATGTATCAGGCCAGCAACCCGGTGGAGGGCGACAGCATCAATATCAAGCACTCAAAACACTGTATGCTTGATATTGAATTTTTAGTGCAGTATCTGGTATTGCAACACGCAAATAAATTTGCCAGTCTAATCGAAACGACTGATAATGTCGGGCTGATTACCGAGCTGCATCGTCTGCATCTGATCGACGATCATGCGCTGGCGCTTCGGGAGTCTTATCTGACTTTACACAGGTGGCTTCACGCACGTGTGTTACAAAATCAGTCTGCTGAGATCGCTTCTGCCCTCGTCAGGCAGGACATGGATCTGGTTCAGGCTTGCTGGAACAAAACCTTTAAAACGTAATTAACAATTTAAGTTACACGCAGTAACGGAGAAATAAGATATGTCGATGTCCGATCGTGATGGTTTCATCTGGTTTGATGGAAAAATGGTGCCATGGCGCGAAGCCAATGTACACGTACTGACTCACACCCTGCATTATGGCATGGGTGCGTTTGAGGGAGTGCGCGCTTACCACGCCGATCAGGGTACCGCCATTTTCGCACTGGAAGCGCATACCAATCGACTGTTTGACTCCTGCAAGATTCTGGGCATGAAGATGCCCTATACCAAACAGCAGATCAACGATGCCCATATTGCCGCCGTAAAGGACAATAAACTGGACAGCGCCTACATCAGACCGATGGCATTCTATGGCTCGGAAGGGATGGGACTGCGCGCCGACAACCTGAGTGTACATGTCATCGTCGCCGCCTGGGAATGGGGCTCTTATCTGGGCAAGGAAGGCATGGAAAAAGGTATCCGCATCAAAACATCGTCCTTTACCCGTCATCACGTGAATATCGCCATGACCAAGGCCAAGGCGAACGGTCAATACATCAACTCGATGCTGGCGTTACAATCAGCCATCAAAGATGGCTATGATGAAGCCCTGCTGCTTGATCCTGAAGGCTATGTGGCTGAAGGCAGTGGTGAAAATATATTCGTTATCAAGGATAACGTCATCTACACCCCGGAAGTCACCTCCGCGCTGAATGGCATCACGCGTAAGACTATCTTTACTCTGGCACAGGACATGGGCCTGAAGATCGTCGAAAAACGCATCACCCGTGATGAAGTGTATATTGCCGATGAAGCCTTCTTTACCGGCACCGCGGCAGAAGTCACCCCGATACGCGAACTGGATAATCGTGCCATCGGAGAGGGTCGTGGCCCCATTACCGAAAAGTTACAGACCGCCTATTTTGATCTGGTACATGGTCGCAATAGCAAGCACATGAACTTACTGACATTCATCAAATAACTCAGGATCTGAACCATGGTTAACCCGAATACCGCCGCAAAACAGCAGGACTTTACAACACCCAATAGCAAAACCGCTATCCAGTTAAAAACGACTGAGTTACCGGTGCACTGCCCGGCTGAAAGTTCCAGCCTGTGGAACTCTCATCCAAAGGTATATATTCCGGTTGCAGAAAATGGTGGTGAAGCGAAATGCCCCTATTGCGGAACCCTGTATAAATTGATCGACTGATCGATTGTTCGATTAATCAACCCGTACATCACGGCGACTGAAGGCCAGTCCGTTAAAGCACTGACTGGATAAATCAGCAGTACCGACCAACTTAGACGGCTGAAGTGCATTGCACACTCAGCCGTTTAAGATCAAATCAACCATCGACTCTCGCAAGCCCTGGCAGTCTTCTCCCATATGCCGGATAACTCGCTCAAAATTTCGGGCCCCTGCCCTTTCAATCCCACTCTTCCTCACTTCTGACATCAGCCAGTTGCTTTTCCAGTCTGACCACTTCATTGCGCAGAAAATGAGTCCGCCGTGAAGGTCCACTAGCCGCCTCGATACTACTGATCTGGCCGCCAATCTGATGGATCGCCCGGACCAGTTTTACTTCATCGATGGCCAGGGACAGATTATTCAGAAGATGGGTGGTAGAGGTTGAGTGAATTAATACCTGAGTCTGACTCATAGTTGCGTCCCTGTTTGATACGAGCGATAACTATGCCGCTAACGCAACTAAACGGATACTTTAAAGCACACAATTTATTGTCAGAAATGGATTACAGACTCGACCCAGCGTGAACCGCATCACAGCAGAAAAAATCAAAATTGAATAGTAGCCAGTAGGAGGGGGTTTACTGCAAATGACCTGTACTGAGGCCTGTTAACCCGGTAAATCATGCTGAATCAGAGGGCTTTATAGTGAAAGACATCGACTTCAGTACGAACTCCAGGAGGAAATAAAAGCGGTCATTCAGACTGGTAACAGGTCGGCTCCAGCAAAGGCTGGTGACCTGCCAGCAGCTGCCATTCCTTACCGGCTACAGGTAACTACCGAAGAATGTACTAATAGAGAATATTATGGGAATATAGTGTCTGCCTGCATGGAAAGGAAGCAGGCATGCCCCGAACACAGGTCCTCAAAAAAGGGCATCACAGCGGCCCCCTCATAAAAGCCATCAGACAGAAAAGTACTCATCTGGCGCATTTTTCAGGGCTTTCAAACGGGTCTTTGGTGTGCCGCCGGGCAGTGTTCCCCACAAAATAACCGCACCGTCTTAAGGTAGTTTAGCGCTGAAAACAGGGCGTTTACATCGGGTTCATTTACCCGAGCAACTAAAACATTCATTAAAAATCAGCATGGATAAAGAGTTATTACATCAAACAATTCTGGCCGAATTAAACGCTCTTCGCCAGGACGCCATTAACGCAGCCATGCAAGCTTACAACACGGCGACACATGCAGAGAATGTAGCGGATAACAAGTATGACACGCTGGGGCTGGAAGCTTCTTACCTGGCTCAGGGACAGGCTAAACGGGTTGCCAACTGTGAAGCCAACCTGGCGATTTTTGCCAGGCTAAAAATCACTCACTTTACTTCGCAAACGGCCATCTCATTGGGCGCATTAATTTACTTAATGGATGACAAAGGCTCAGAACAAGTATTGTTTTTAGCGCCGGTTTCCGGGGGCGTCAAAATAAATTTTTCAGGACTGAACATCACCCTTATTACACCTTCAGCGCCACTGGGTAAAAAATTAATGGGCTGTTATGTCGATGATAAAATCGAGATCGAGCTGACCGGTCAAAAAAATCACTACGACATTACGGCTATTTACTAACTCACTTCATTTATATTGGCCAGTAACTATCTAAACCAAACAACTGGAATTTCCAGTTGTTATGCCAGTGAGTGTCTGAAGTGGTCATTGGTTTTTCTAAACTCTAAACTCGAGCATTATGATCTACACCTAATCGGGTGAGTGAAATGCCTATCATGATTATGACCAGCGCTAACAGACTCATCCAGCTTAACGATTCGTTGAGAAAGATAACACCGGTGAAAAAGGCAACTACAGGGATAAGGTAGTTGATCGTAGACAGGAAGGTTGGGCCGGCACGCTCGATAACAACAAACAGGATAATGGTCGCGATTCCTGTTGGACCAATGCCTAACCAGATTATTGAGGCGAGTGATGTCGAGCTGACGGCATCAGTTACCGGCCTGGTCAGCAGCAACCAGGGTATTAATAAGGCGAGGCTTGCGGCTATCAGGAGTCCGGCTCCAGCGACAACGGGATCGAAACGCGGTAGGCGGCGAACAAGTATAGTATTGACTGCGTAACTGCAGGCGGCAGTTAAAACTGCAATAGCACTTAGCATTTCAAGCATGCTGCCTCTGAAAATGGGTCCGAGCAGGATGCCAACCCCGGTAATACCCAGCAAGAAGCCCAAAATCTTGAATACGCTCAAGCTCTCACCTTGAATGAAATAATGAGCCAGAAGCATCGTGATCAATGGCATGATCGCCATAATCATCCCTGCGAGACCTGACGTTATAGTTTGTTGTCCCCAGGCAATTAGGAAAAATGGAAGCAAATTACCAACAAAACCGAATAGCAGAAAGATAAGCCAGCTTTTAATGTCTCGTGGCAGGCTCTTCCTGCGAAAGTATAGATAGGCCGTTAACACAATCGCGCCAATCAATACACGATAGAAAACTATCGACAATGGGTCTATCGTTTCGACGGCAACAGCCGTAAAAAGAAACGATGTACCCCAAAGCAAGATCAGGCACAGTAGTAACAACCAGTTGAACATTATTTTGTTTGCTTTCATTGGTCGATGCTAACGGCCTGATTAATAATAGCTATTCAGGCAGTACCGCTATTACCTGGTCATACCAGGCTGGACAGTACAGTTAAGATAGCCTGGCTTAGAAGTTGGTGACGCACTTGAAAAGTGCTGAGCAAACCGAAGTCTGAATATATATGGCCAGACCTGAGCATTCCAGTCGATCAGGAATAGAATTGATTTCGTGTACCACGGTCAAACCACTTCAGTAATACTGCATCAACGGCCGAATGCACGCCAATGCCGAGTTTTTCCGGCAGCGATTTTTTCACGCAATACTTCACTTCGAATACATCAGAATCATTGCAGGCGTTAACAATATATTCATCGCTGGTCATCAGTTCATCGACAAGCGCATTATCGATAGCGCGTTGACCAAACCAGATTTCCCCGGTGGCGACTTTATCAATGTTGAGTTGCGGACGGTGTTGCAGGACAAAATCTTTGAACAGAACGTGAATATCTTCGATATCTTCAACAAATTTCTCGCGGCCTTTCTTGGTGTTTTCGCCAAACATGGTGAGCGTGCGCTTGTATTCACCTGCGGTGATCATTTCAAAGTCGATATCGTTCTTTTTCAACAACCGGTTGAAGTTAGGTAACTGAGCGACCACACCAATCGAACCGATAATGGCAAATGGTGCGGCGAGTAATTTGCTGGCAACACAGGCCATCATATAACCGCCACTGGCGGCAACCTTATCGACGCAAACGGTTAAAGGGATATCGCGATCCTTAATCCGTTGCAACTGCGACGAAGCCAGTCCATAGGCGTGTACCATGCCACCGCCACTTTCCAGCCGTAGCAGGACTTCATCCTGGGTTTCTGCCAGCGATAACACGGCGGTTATTTCACGACGTAAACTGGCTACCGCCGAGGCCTTCATATCGCCGTGAAAATCGAGTACGAAGAGACGACGCTTACGAGCCTGCTCAACTGGTTTTTCAGCGCCCTTTTTGGTGGCTTGTTTGAGTTTTTTAACCTTAGCTTTGTGTTCAGCCTTTTCGGCCTTATGACGTTGTTTAAGCTGAGCTTTAAAAACATAGGGATCGATAACGGTCTCACACAGGGAGTCACGCAAATGATCAATTTCATCGTTGACCCTGGTGACTTCGATATGACCTTCCCTGGTTGCCTTGCGTGTGCGCATACCCACCGCAACCGACACCCCAATAACAGCCATAATGGCGACCACGATGGTCATAGCTTTTAGTAAAAATAGTCCGTAATCGAAAAAGAATTCAGTCATGGGATTTTATTCAGTCTTTAATCTGGAAAGGCGCATGATACGCTGCCGGGAGGTGGACGGGAAATAAGTGTGTCGAGTTTATTTCTGTTGCGCATCCCTCAGTCATGCAACCAACCGATAAAACCTATGTATCATTTTGATATAAGGCATTCGCAGGAAAAACGTCCGTTTTGAGCTCAAGTTAGCCAGTCTTAGCGCTGCCAACCGGTAACAGAATGTGCTCGATCAGTGAACATGAAAAAGAAGCTAAAAAAATACTACGACATTTTCTAAGCTGCCTGTGCGGCAGTGAACAATCAAGACCAAAGATAATTGCATGATAATGATTTCTAAGCTGCCTGTGCGGCAGTGAACCTCAATCAGCATTAACAATAATACTGCTAATTTTTCTAAGCTGCCTGTGCGGCAGTGAACGATGGTCTTTATTTTCACATAATCCTGGAGGTTTTCTAAGCTGCCTGTGCGGCAGTGAACGAGCCGGGCGCGGCAAAGTATCGCTTTAAAGCTTTCTAAGCTGCCTGTGCGGCAGTGAACGCTGGCTTATTAGGTGGCTTTGAGCGTGTACGTTTCTAAGCTGCCTGTGCGGCAGTGAACGGCTGTTGTTTGTTGGGTGGAGCGCTGATGAATTTTCTAAGCTGCCTGTGCGGCAGTGAACAATAACCCCAGCTGCTCATACTCCCCAGGTGCATTTCTAAGCTGCCTGTGCGGCAGTGAACTCGATATCGACGTTGTGCGGGCGTCCTGGGTATTTCTAAGCTGCCTGTGCGGCAGTGAACTAAGCGGCAGAGTCGTACGTGACGTCTCCAATTTTCTAAGCTGCCTGTGCGGCAGTGAACCAACAAGGTCATAAAGCTTGTCGTAATAAGCTTTTCTAAGCTGCCTGTGCGGCAGTGAACACTTGGCGTTTCAAAGTCTATTGTCTCTAATTTTTCTAAGCTGCCTGTGCGGCAGTGAACCTGAAAATAATCAGCGGCGCGCTGTTGCGTGTTTTCTAAGCTGCCTGTGCGGCAGTGAACGCATTAGAGGAAAACGGCAACGAACCAGGCGCTTTCTAAGCTGCCTGTGCGGCAGTGAACAAGGCTTTTCCCTATCGATTCCGGCCCTATCTTTTCTAAGCTGCCTGTGCGGCAGTGAACCACCATAAACGCCCACGGCGGCGGGTTTTTGTTTTCTAAGCTGCCTGTGCGGCAGTGAACGTTCTAAAAGTTAACTCGTGAGCCTTATCATATTTCTAAGCTGCCTGTGCGGCAGTGAACACAACCGACATTATTGAAATATATCGGATTATTTTCTAAGCTGCCTGTGCGGCAGTGAACTAAGCGGCAGAGTCGTACGTGACGTCTCCAATTTTCTAAGCTGCCTGTGCGGCAGTGAACCAACAAGGTCATAAAGCTTGTCGTAATAAGCTTTTCTAAGCTGCCTGTGCGGCAGTGAACACTTGGCGTTTCAAAGTCTATTGTCTCTAATTTTTCTAAGCTGCCTGTGCGGCAGTGAACCTGAAAATAATCAGCGGCGCGCTGTTGCGTGTTTTCTAAGCTGCCTGTGCGGCAGTGAACGCATTAGAGGAAAACGGCAACGAACCAGGCGCTTTCTAAGCTGCCTGTGCGGCAGTGAACAAGGCTTTTCCCTATCGATTCCGGCCCTATCTTTTCTAAGCTGCCTGTGCGGCAGTGAACCACCATAAACGCCCACGGCGGCGGGTTTTTGTTTTCTAAGCTGCCTGTGCGGCAGTGAACGTTCTAAAAGTTAACTCGTGAGCCTTATCATATTTCTAAGCTGCCTGTGCGGCAGTGAACACAACCGACATTATTGAAATATATCGGATTATTTTCTAAGCTGCCTGTGCGGCAGTGAACTCAGGGCAATGATGGCTATAGTTTTCATGACGTTTCTAAGCTGCCTGTGCGGCAGTGAACTTAAATCAATGTCAACAGTAGCCGAAGCTACCTTTCTAAGCTGCCTGTGCGGCAGTGAACATTTTACTGCGGATGCGTGGCGTGGCGATGACTTTCTAAGCTGCCTGTGCGGCAGTGAACGTTACTGGACCCTGACACTCGCAGCAGCAGCGTTTCTAAGCTGCCTGTGCGGCAGTGAACTCCAGTTATTTGTCATCCACCTTGCAGAGCTTTTTCTAAGCTGCCTGTGCGGCAGTGAACGGTTGATAGTACAGTTATTTACAGGACTCCAATTTCTAAGCTGCCTGTGCGGCAGTGAACATAACGACCAGTCTTCATCGCAGTGTACGCATGTTTCTAAGCTGCCTGTGCGGCAGTGAACATTGTGCGCTCTGCTACAGGGTTTCCTTTCAATTTCTAAGCTGCCTGTGCGGCAGTGAACCATTGACAGCATGGGACTCTGGATCTGCTGGATTTCTAAGCTGCCTGTGCGGCAGTGAACGTAGGCAGGTGGAAAGGTGGAATATACGCTTGTTTCTAAGCTGCCTGTGCGGCAGTGAACGGGTTCTTCCTTGATGAGTTACTTCATCAGACTTTCTAAGCTGCCTGTGCGGCAGTGAACCGTTATCAACATCAGCGTGGAGATTTTCGTATTTTCTAAGCTGCCTGTGCGGCAGTGAACGTAATGTGGAAACTTCAAGGTTCACTTTAGTATTTCTAAGCTGCCTGTGCGGCAGTGAACTCCGGTTTCCGCATTACCGGGGCGCTGTTACGTTTCTAAGCTGCCTGTGCGGCAGTGAACATGTAACTGACCCGGTATTATTAAGCTCTTTTTTTCTAAGCTGCCTGTGCGGCAGTGAACGCGCAGCCTCGAAATCTTTAACAACTTTGTATTTTCTAAGCTGCCTGTGCGGCAGTGAACTCAGCATCAGCACCCCAACGCTCGACCATAACTTTCTAAGCTGCCTGTGCGGCAGTGAACGAAAAAGTGCAACTGCGTGCATCGCAGGAACATTTCTAAGCTGCCTGTGCGGCAGTGAACTAGCGCAGCTGGGCATATAGCGCGGCATCGGATTTCTAAGCTGCCTGTGCGGCAGTGAACTGCGGATTTTATAGCCGGCTGTTTTTTCAGCCTTTCTAAGCTGCCTGTGCGGCAGTGAACTCGGGCGGCACGCTGGCGCAGGATTACGACCTTTTCTAAGCTGCCTGTGCGGCAGTGAACGATCGAAGCTTGAACGCTGATGTTGGACAGGTTTTCTAAGCTGCCTGTGCGGCAGTGAACCTACTTCGGGGAAAAACGCTCCCAAGCAGATATTTCTAAGCTGCCTGTGCGGCAGTGAACATAACAGCGACAGCTCATTGATTCGCGTCAAGTTTCTAAGCTGCCTGTGCGGCAGTGAACGGGTTTGGTGGGGGCTCTGTAAATGCTCCAACTTTCTAAGCTGCCTGTGCGGCAGTGAACATAACGCCGGAAATTTACAACGCAAACCCAGATTTCTAAGCTGCCTGTGCGGCAGTGAACGTTAGGCTTTGCAGCTGTGCGCTGGCGTTGATTTTCTAAGCTGCCTGTGCGGCAGTGAACAGCCCGCTGGACGCACCACGCAGCACAGCCTTTTTCTAAGCTGCCTGTGCGGCAGTGAACTGAAGATAATTGATATTTATTTCATGCGCAACAAACACTTACAGTCATTTTCACCGTTTTACCAATGAATAATGACTCTCGTGTAAGTTATTGATTTTTATAGATTGTTAAAGAGCGTTAAAAATATTGGTTTAAACCAATCAATTACACTGTCTCTCAGAGAAAGCGAAAGCAGTTACGTTTTAGCTTACCCGGTCTACCCACATCTTCCGGCAACCGGGGTCTTTCTAAAACATTTATTTGTTATTCTTGGCAGTCTCAAAACCAGGGGACTGTCGCGGTTATGGATAGACCGTAACAATTGAACGAACCCTCTACAGCGCTTAGGTTCACTTCTTTCTCTATAATCAATCTCCATTGCTCACCTTTCGACAGGCTTTTCAAATTGATATAAGGCAATTTACTCTGCTCGTTTTCAAAACCTTCGAAATGCACCAAAGCGTGTTCGTAGCTTTCACTTTTTCGCTTCGCTCTGCGCCGCGCCAGTCGCTCAACATTGCTACTGAACTGCTTACGCCTGAACACGGCGTACTCTGTCACTGCGGGGATTGGTTTTATTGATGTGTAGTGGCAATAGTCACTGAGACGGTTAAGCCACTTCGATAAATTCAAGCCTTCCAACCAAGTTGCTTCTTCGGCCAATAAGCGCAGTTTGCTTCCTAATGGAAATGCCTTGCTACCATATTCTGGAAACGAAACAGCAACCAGCGAATGATTCTCGCCCACCTTGTTTTCAACAAGCGCCAGGTGAATTTGTTGATAGACCTTTTGCCAGAGGAAGCCTAGATTGGCCTCGGCATCCGGGAGCAGGGTTATGTCGCAATAGTGTTTCATCCTTATTCACCTTCCGAAAACACACCACCACGAATAAGCATTGCGACAACAAAGTGCTTTTCAATATCAGACAAATCATCATCATTCATCCATTTTGTGAGCAGGGTTTTGAAGTCATTCCGGCTTGAACGGTAGGCTACGCCACGTTGCGTGACAGAACCATATGCTTCAATTGCTATAGGTGATTCTGAGCCTGTTTGCCAGTCATCGATTGTTCTTAGAGCATTGCCGATTTTTTCACAATGCATTGCAGCGTTACCATCCAATGCAAACAAATGGCGGCTTTTTTCTCCTTTAGGAATTTTCAATACCATTTCCTGGGAAGGCCAAACCCGCTGCCGGTTTCCCAGTTTTGCATAGGCATCAACTTCAATAAAAATATTGTTATCATCATTTAAACCTTGCTCAATTATGCCGCCAAGTGTTGCAACACTATCGTCCTCTGAAGATGCTTTATTTAACGGGTAATCGTAAGCATTGAAGATGAGAGGGGAATCCAGGCTATTGTGTTTAACATAGATAATGATTTCTTGAGCACCGACACGATTGCGCCAAAGGAACCGTCCATTAGCGATGTTACAGGCATATCGATTGGCTAATTCTCCAAATCCAATATCACTTTTATAGCTATCAATCACTCCAGTAAACTTATCCTGGTAGTCTTTTTTATTACAGGCAGACGGTTTATTAATACCACCCAAAACACGTAAACTAAAGCTAACTCTCAAAGTATCCCTATTCGATGGTAATGTAGCATCATCGCCCCATGACAGGTTGGGCTCTTCTATCTGTTTTTTTAACTCTTCCTCATCGTTTAATACTTCCTGTTTAAAGTTACTCTTAACCGCGCGATTTCTACGATCAAATAATTCAATTGGCTCCCAACCATTCGTTTTACTGATCTCACTCCAATTACCTGAATACATAACAGCATCCGAAGGTTCGAGCTTACGATCAAAAGATAATACGGTAGGCATTGTTAATGTAGGCATAGTGATTTCTCCTTAAAGGTTTGACAGCGCTGTTTGAAAATCAAGGGTTTCACTTTCTTCAGAAAGTGATGTTTGTTGTGAAGATTTTTTTGTTGTTTCTTGAGTGCATAGATACCAATCGTTATCAGGTTGATATCTCCAAATAATCTCATTGATATTAGTTATCCGATGCATGCTTTTCCATTCTCCAATCGTATGTACCGCTTCCACAAAACGTGATGGTGTCTCGGCGTCACGGGTATTGGCTACCTCGCCTGCTGGGTAGACCTGACTGATAGCTTTGTATCCCGTCATTATCGGAACTAACCAGCCTTTTTCGGGTTTTGCTAATAATTCCCAATCAGCATCTGTTTCTGCTGTGGCTTCGAGTTCATTTTTCTTAAGCTTAGGTTGCGCCTGATATTTCATCGCTGAAAAATCCAACCAGCCGTCGAGTAGTCCTGCATTTTCATCCATTTCTTTTAATCGTTGAAAATGCCTTTTTAAATATTCTGAGCGATCCTTTAAGACGAAGCCCGGCATTGTAAGTCGTTTAAGTTTTTTGGTTAATTTGTTGAGCTGTTCATTGGTTGATGCGGACAATAAATCAATCCGGCCTATTGATAGTATCGTGCCGCCTGCGAATCGACTTTTTAAGCAGTGCGCTAAAACAGCCTGTTTCAATTGTTTTATCGACGCCTCATTAGTGGTTAATTCTTTTGAAACCTCAATAACCATCGAAGTGGTTAAATTCATTTTCCCTTCTTCAATAATAGAAGGAGTTTTCATTAGTCCCTTGTCAAATTTAGGCTTAAATGTGTACGAGCCTTTACTCTGTAAAAATTCAAAGTTGGCTCTGGGGCTTGGTTTATAAACGCGTAATTGATAATCATGGCTGACAATAGCGCAGCCACCTAAAGCAATATCGAATGTTGCTGATAGTTGCCGCTGCATTGCATGAGTAAATCCAAGATAATGAGTAATAGCTGGGAAGCCCCAGGTGAAGCCCGCAATGCAATTGGCATTTTGAATTTGTATGCGACTTAATACTAAGTACTGGCTCATTACATTACTCCTGTGTAGCGATGAATTCGCGAAGCTGAGGACTAAACACATCTTTCCACAGACGCTGCTGAGTGAGTGTCAAATTCAATTGTTTATGCTTGAGCTGTCTATTTAACCACTCTGCAAAATCGTCAGAGACTTCAGACAGCCATTGCTTTTTATTTCTCTCTTGAATTGCCTCCTCATCATCCCTACCCGGCTCCAGAAGTAATTGCTGGGGTAAAGTCAGCGAAGATTTTTGAGTCCAGCCTTTTTCATTGTTTAATAAACTGAACTTTATGATTTCAACAAAAAAGGCCTGAGCAATGTCACTTACATACCCCACGATAGCCTGGTGCATTTCAGGCTTTTTACTACCGATTCCTTTGGATTTGATGACTAATAATAAGCGCTGCAAGTCTTTTACTTCGTCCTTCAATTTGAAACTCAACTGCCGATTAAAAAGATTGGTTTGATTCAGGGAAAGTTTCTCGTTTGATTGCCATTTGGGTGGTGAGCAGGGTAATAGTGTTAGCTCTCCAAAACGATCTTTATTAAGGGATGAAATATTGCTATGCGCCTTTACGCTTCGAGTAAGCGTTAAAGTTGCCTTATTGGAATAAGAAGTTGCAATCTTTTCGTCAAATTTCTTCTTGCTCTTTTGCTCTCTAATTGATTTATGCCCTTCATTAGATAGCTCCCTAAATTTTAAAAATAGAGCATGTGCCATTGTTGACGATACTAATGGCAATAATAGATGGTACTGCTGGTTTTCAATTGGGTAATAAACTTGCTTCGATAGGAAATGACTGGTTTTATGATCACTGTCGTAAGCTTGTTTAAAACATGAAATCCAATTCTCTATATATTCCTTGTTGTCAGTTAAATGCTCAAAGGCTGTTCGATCATCTTCTTTAACATAATCTAGCAAGCTTTTGTCGTTGATTTGAAGCGTCAGGATTTCACCAGCTGGGGCAGATGCGGCATTGGCAGTTGCAGTGTCAGTCTCCAGCCACTTAAGCATATTTGTCGTTAAATAGGCATGATTAGACGATGTGGTTTTATCAAAAATACTCGAGCCTTTACTACTGGAGTGTGTGAGCTTGGCGACATGTGTTGCAAAACTGATATCACTAGCTTTTACTGCCCACTGGTTTAGCCATGCAGTGGGGACGTGCTCTTGATTAATGATATGTAATGTTTCTCTGTACTCCTGGGTAATATCTAAAACCAGGTTATCTATTTGATGTTCGCCCAATAAAAACAATAGTGCCTGATATTTACTTTGTTGAAATTCAAGCGCAGATTGAGCTTTGTCCTTCTTTTTGCTGATTAAAATCTTTAGTGGCTCATGTGACTTTCCAAAAAAGGTTTCTGCAGCCTTAGTCAGACGAATATTAATGCCTCCTATGCCTTTATTAGGTTTTTCTTTTAACAGCGCCAATTCTTTTTTATCTCGACGTTCAGAAATATAACGACTAATTTCTTGCGCCATTAGTTTTGATTCATCACTACTATTCATCAATATACTCATCCTTTGTCAGTTCCTTAAAAACGCCCAAATTTTCGTGATATTTCCAACGAGCAACTTCATCGTTGCTACTTCTTCTCAGTTGAAGATGTGAAAACTTTTTATATGCATAATCTTCTGAAATGTCGAAGAGAGCTATTAACCGATTCATGCTTTTGGTAATGGACAGGTCGAACCAGGAAACATTGTTTTCTGCCATTAATAAATCTTTAGAGCCTAATGTGTAAATATCAGTGCTCGTGTCATATTTTGCGGGATATTCGCGCGGTCTCTTTTTTTGCCAAATACATTTTTGGTGATAGCTCATATTAAAGTTGTAATCGTCTGTTACCTGCGACTGCCTAAATGGCTGATTTCTCTGTATTTCACCGCTCCAGGTTACATGATTTTGCCACCATAATTTGGCAGAGTTTTCTTCATTTTCGTTACCAAAGAGTCTGATGTGTTGGACGATATGTTCGAGTTCATTAAAGCTTTTAAATCTCTTGGGTATGTCATCAGTCAATGCAAAAGGTGGTGAAATTCTAGCAATTCTCGGAATCGCACTGATCGTAGTATATTCATTCTCACCCAAGAGGTTTGAAAGTAGAGGGCTATAAAATCGGCGCTGAGCAGTTTCAAAACCAGGACGGCAATAAGCAGGTGATTCACCTTTTAGAGCCTTAAAATTTTCATCCAGAATAAAAATGTTTTCAGAGATTGGGATTTGTTTTCTATGCCGCTGTACACGCCCCGCCAACTGTATGATTGAGCGCATTGAGCTTGGCTCCACAATGGCCCAGTCGTAGTCGTGATCGCGCCCAACTTCGGCGACTGAGGTCGCCAATACTACAAAGATATGATTAGTAAGGTGGCTGTTATTGATCGTTTCTTCAATACCGCTGTCTTTCCACCATTGTGTTTCATCATGGCGGGAAAGCGCCTTGTCGAGATTTTCTTCAATTTGCGAGCGCAACGCTAGCGGATATTGACTGTGGTAGACACAATAATAAATTTTCGTATCTTCTGAAGATTGTATGGCATACAAGTGTTTAGCTACCGAAACTAACGGATCTATATTCGCCATTCTTATCAGGCCAATCGAGACCTTCTTTTGGGAACTGTGTACAACGCAATTTAGTTGATGCAGCGGGGCGATTGATGAATGAATGGTATGTGCAAAGACTTCACTGGGCTTTAAACCTTCCTGCATGCTGATAGGAATAATTTTTGCCTTTCTTAGATTTTCCGCTTTATTGGTGAGCTTATCAATTCGGCTGTTGATGAATTTTGTATGTGCCGCGCCAAAATCATCGAGTGAGTTTACTGCGTGGCTCATGGGCTTTTTATATTCATCGAACCAGGCGCAGCAAATCGTATCAGATACACCTTGCTCACCATTAACCTGGGTGTAGTGCTTTCGACCTTGCTGATAAGCATCAAATAATGCCGATGCTAACTCAGGTGGAATGGTTGCTGTTGATAGCAATACTTTTGATCCCAACATGCCTGCCCAATTAACGAGTCGGCATAAGGCAGGGAGGTCTTCCAGACCAAAATCATCCGGTTCATCCAGTACCAGGTCTGAGGTGAGTAGCCTAAGCATAGGGGCTATTTGTCTTCCTCCGCGCAGGCCATCTGTTGCCGGGATCAGATAATCAATAGTGCTTACCAGAACAGGCGCCTGTATTAATTTTAATATTTTCGCATCATGTTCAACATATTCAGCAAGAATGCTATCGTGGTCGGGGAGCTGATGGTGGAGTTGAAGCTCGTCTTTTAACAGCGACTCGGCTGACTCACTGCCTAGCTGTTGCTCCTGGCTTAGTTCTTGTTCACGACCTAATTGGTGTAAATCTTTAACGGCTTGCGAACCAATTAAAACAGCCAGTTCTGCATAGGAGAGGTGTAAATTATTTTTTAATGCTTCGCCTGTTTGCAATGTCAGTGTTCTTAAACCAAGAGCTACACTAAAGCGACATTCATTTTCCTCTGATACCCCAAACATAATACGTGCGTTTGCCCTGGTTTTACCTTTTCCGGTTGATGCCATATTAACCCCAAAAAAACCATGATCTTTACTTTCATCGCGTAGTTCCTGGGCTTTAGTAAACGCATTATCCTGCCAACCAAAGTCAGCCTTATATTCTTTTTCAACGGCTTGAGTAAATGATTTATTGGCTTTTAAGCTGGGCAATGACTTTTTCAGACCAGGGAGTTTTCTTGCAATTTTTCGGGCATGGGCACCCACGGCAATATTATGCTCATCCAGTTTTTGTTTTTTATATTTACCTGTCTCTGAATCAAAACCTGTATTGGCATAAGCTTGATAATTCCTGTCTTGCCACTCTTTTGTTACTTCTGTTTTTGAAGAATAGTAATGATCGGAAAGCATGAGTGATAATCGCGCCAGGTGCGCGGTAAACCTTTGCTCCAGCCAGTCATCGGCAAATATTCGTTCAAGCCTTAATGTTTCATCCGCAATAATACTGACTTGCGTTTGCCATATTGCGCTTTTAAAGGGTGTCCCATAGGGAAAATGCCAATTCTGTTCAATTGTATCTGTACCCCAATCTTCGGTAAGACATTGTGGCGAATTCCAGCAGGCCTCAAAGTATTCATTTAACCACGAATCAATATTCTGTAGAGACGGCGGGTTGCCCCCTGTTTTCGGGTATTGAGGCAGGCGATGGTGAGAAACAATCAGCCAGGCGACAATTTTTGCAATCGGCTCAAAGTTAGTAAAAGGATTCTTTATATTCGTGTTCAGGCCATCCCTTAATAATTCAAGATTTTTAAGCATGAGTTCTTCTGCCTTATTATCGATATTTTTTAGTGCCTGTAACCACTCGATATCTTTTTTACCATTAACGAAGGCTTGAAATAATCTGAATGAAACCCACTCATGTCGATAAGGCTCAAAGCCTTTTCCACGATAATCAGGCTCAAGTTTATTTTGAAACAAAAGCATTGACTTTCCAATGTCATGAAAAAAACCGGCCAAACAGGCGAGTAAAGCAATAACTTCGGAATTCATATTGAAAGACTCAGCTATATCTTTTGACACCAATGTGAAATTCACCGGTACAACCCCCTGCGCATTAAACTTCCCCCTGTTCCCCACAATCCACACCAGCTCACTTCGACTCCTCGACCTCAACCAGTGACAACTCACCGCCGTATTCTTACTCGCCGTTTTCCGCAGCAGTTTCTTCACCGCCAGCAAACCTTCATTAGTAATCACGGTTTGCCAGGTTCTATTGCCGATCCGGTTGGCGAAGGCATCGAGCACTCTGCGTGTCCGGTTGAGGGCTTTCTTTTCGCATTGCGATACGAAGGTGACCATCATCAGGTTTTATCTGTTCCTTTTTTGATGCGTTTATTTCCGGGAGGCAAGTAGTTATTGTCAGTGACCACTTTTTTACCGGTTTTTGCTTCCAGCTCTTTTCGTGCCCTTTTGGCAATATTGCCGCCTGATTTGGCGGATGTTTTATTTTCATCCATTCCTGTCGATTCATCAGTTTCGGCGATTTGGCGGGTGGATAGTTCGGCAAGTGCGGTAAAGATTAATTCTGCCTCACTCATGTGATCACGTAAATTCTGGCTGCTCAGCCCTTTAAGATTTTTGTGTTCTTTGACGCTGACTTCTGCCCATTCCTGATGAATGATGTTGGTGAGTATGGCGAATTCTTTACCTTGTTTGATGTCATGTTCACCCCAGTAATCGGTGAGTTTGTTGCGGGTTTCCTGTCCGGTCATCCGTTGTTGTATCCACTTTTTGCTGCGGCCATGTTTTTGCCAGGTTTCCCTGGCTCGGTTCAGCGATATGGCCGGGTCTGCCATTTCCTGCATGCGTTCATAACCCACTTTGGCTAACCAGAGCTTGATCGGCTCGGCTTTAGGGCTGGGAACGGATTGTACGAGTCGCAGTAAGGTTTCTGCGGTGGCAACGTCAGTGAGATATTTTTTCCCGTCAGCAGCGATTAATTTCAGTCGGTGACAATCTGTCACCGACTGACTGCCTTCTTTTTTCAGTCGTTGTTTCAGCTTGTTCCAGTATTTTCTGGCAGTCTGATAATCGGCCTGTTGTGTTAATACCTGCATGATATCAATCACTGAAAACCACCATACTTCAGTATCTTCATCGTATACCCGGCGTATCTGATAATCTTCGAATAGGGTCATGTCATCATTCATTTAAACTATTTCCTGTTCGTTGTTTATGGAAGCTTTTAGATGATATGTTTCATGATGTTGTAAGGCGATTGCCTTTACCTGATCGAACATAAAATCAAGCGCCTTATGCTGGGTGAAGTTTTGCAGGCATTGCTGACGAAATTCCTGTTCGGTGGCTCCCTCTTTGGCACAGATGAAGGCCCACGGTAATACCAGTGTATCTTTGATCAGATCGGCCACATCGAACACCAGCGCGCCCCTGCGGGTTTTGCCGTGCATCACGGCGAATCCATGCGGGATGCCGAGTACCCATAGCGTGGTGGCTGCCAGTCCATAGGCCAGATAGTTGCCATGATTGAGGAAGGCATTGGCAGCGTCCACACTGTCGTGCTGACGCACAAAGTCTTTCTGTCGGGTGTTATTGGCGGCTATTTTGTACAGGCTTTTGGTGAGCTGTGCCTCCATTAACAGAAGCTTTGTGACATCGGTGGATTGTTCTATCTGCAGGCTGAATGACGCCAGTGCACGTTGTAGATCCTGGTCATCGGTATGAAACCCTTCATTCTGTAAATCCCGGTCATGACTCCAGACGCTTTGCAGGTATTCGATGCGGCGTTGTTGGAATTGTTTGGCAACCTGAAGTCTTTTCGCTTCGTCGAACCAGAAAGCCATCCAGCCCTGTACATATTCAGTCGGTCGATATTCACTTTGCGGGCTGAGCCATTCAATTTCATTAGCGGCTATCAGCGGCGTGCCACCAGTGCCACTGAACCCGATCAACACGCCAGCCGAGGCCAGCATTCTGACTGCCGCCTGGGTAATGGATGTACCGGTACCGAGTAGAATGCAGGTGGTATTCGCGATGGGGATATTCCAGTATTGCTTCTCGACCTTTTCTTCGGTCAGGTACAGCACGCGCCCACTTTTTTGCATGACGCGGCATTTTTCCAGATAAAAGATGTTGGCGCGTTTAGAGTGCAGAATGGCTTTCAGATCGGTTAAGGCTTCCATGCTTCTTAACTCACCTATTTTCCCGGCCTGTTAATGCTTCAGGAATCCAGTCCCCAGGCACTCGGGCGTAGGCATTTACAAAATCTGGGGTAAGAGAATTCTGTAGCAGAGTGATTATTTGCATGATGTCCTTATTTCTCGTAATTCATCCTGATTATAAGCGCCAGGTAGCTCACTAGAAGAGCCACTTAAAACTATTTTCTGAAAAACTTCCTGTTTTATTATTTAAGTGCAATTCCATTTAGTCCTTGAGTAATTTACCCATATGAGATGGGTATAAAAATTAAACTATAAAGAATATTGTCATTAACAGTGCTTTTTACCCTCTCTGACAACCATCTGCAATATAATCCAGCGAAACGTCAGCCCCAATGCTTAAGTACGCCACTGCACATGATATCAATGACTCTTTTCTCTGGCATGTAGGCATAAACCGATTGATATCGTTCTCATCACCTGACAGGTAAAAAGATTGCATAAGCTGATTAGAATCTGCCGTCTGCTTGATCGCAAATAAAAAATCGACCGTAGATAATAACCTAAAGTTATTTCAGAACAGATAACTATTTGCGCTGGAAATGACGGGAATTCTTGGCTTTCAAAAAAAGCTTATCATTTTTTTTATATGCGACACCGCCAGAATGCTATGCTAATTTTTGCGTAAGGTAATCTTAACGTGCTCACCTGACTGTGACGCACCTACCCAAGTTGCATTTCAAACAGTTCACCGATGAGAATCACCACTTACAAAGAATACTTCATGGATTCGCTCCCAAGACCATCGGCTAGAACCCTGTAATAATCCGCTTCAGGTGCTCAGCATCCTCTTCAAGATCATCGAATGCATAGGCATTCAGAAATTGTCTACGCCATAGTATGGTTCGATCGGTTGCGCTTAAAGAAGCTTCATCGCAGACTTCACCCCAGTGGCTAATGATCGATTTTATCTGGTTTTCAGCAATGTCGATGGCTTCTTTTCGGGACAGCAGAAAATGCCCGACCGCATCAAAGCAGGACGAAAGCCGGCTCATGCGGTCGTTACCGGTTATCAGCATGGCCTGGGATGTCTCATTACCAGTACGTGCCTGCGGACAGATATCGTAGGCCGGTGTTAGCTCCAGTACTTGCCCATCCCAGAATGCGGCACGGTTGCGCGCATGATCATCCGTATTGCCACATAGGACGTTAAAAACCAGCTTTGAATACAGCTCTAACAGTGTTGACTGGGCATCGACAAAACGATGTCGAACAAGCTCTGCGTGGTCTTCGTAACTGGCATATCGCGCCATCATTTCATCCAGTGACAGCATGGTCAGCGCAGATACCATGGCCTTACGCTGCCAACCGGAAACCTAACGTGTTCGATCGAAGCGCTCAATCAGTAACACATCTTTATTCAGTGAACGGGTTAGTGAAACCGATGCAGCATCAATGCCAGCCAAAGCTGCCAAACGCATGGCTATAAACTCAGCCTTGACCACACTATACAGGTCATTGGCGGAGGAAAATTTGGTGATATATTTCTTTTCACCGCCTTCAATCTGAGCCAGCATTAATTTGCAAACACACGATATACCCGAAATATACCCGAAAACTTTTTAAACAGGCAAAAAAAAGACCTAGCAAAAGCTAAGTCTTTGTTCTACTTACAGAATAAGTGGCGTCCCCAAGGGGATTCGAACCCCTGTTACCGCCGTGAAAGGGCGGTGTCCTAGGCCGACTAGACGATGGGGACACTGTACAAGCTTGCGCTTGATTTGGTGGAGCCAGGCGGGATCGAACCGCCGACCTCAACACTGCCAGTGTTGCGCTCTCCCAGCTGAGCTATGGCCCCCTTGAGAGAGCGCGTACTTTAATAGCGACACCCCCTTCTGTCAAGCGAAAATCCCCCCTCACTAAAAGTTTTTATTTTATTTTTTATTGTCTACAAAAACCTCGTCAAAACATTGCTATGATTACAGTCAAATTTAGATAAATGAGAATAATAATGAGACAAGTTTTAATTACTGGCGGTGCTGGTTTTATCGGTTCCCATACGGCAGATCTACTCATGCAGAATGGTATCCCGGTCAGAGTGCTTGATAACCTGAGTTCTGGCTTCAGGCATAACCTGCCGCAGAATCACGAGTTGCTGGAGTTTGTCGAAGGCGATATCAGGGATAAGGATATGGTCAATCAGTGTATGCAGGGGGTAACACATTGCCTTCATCTGGCGGCTCAGGTATCCGTAGTGGCGTCACTGGAAGACCCGGAGTTTTCTGCGCAGCAAAACATTGTCGGTTTCGTGAATGTTATCGAAGCGGTGAAAAACCATGCCGTGAAACGGCTGGTGTATGCATCATCTGCGGCGATCTATGGAAACCCGGTCGTGATTCCCTTACCCGAAGATGTCGATAAAACCCAGCTGTCTCCGTATGGACTGGAAAAACAGGTGAATGAGCAGTACGCCGAGCTGTACCGTTATCTATACCAGGTCTCTTCCCTGGGTCAGCGCTTTTTTAATGTGTTCGGCCCGCGTCAGGATCCCAAGTCGCCTTATGCTGGCGTGATCGCGTTGTTCGTTGACCGCATTTCGGAAGGCAAACCTTTAACCATTTTCGGTAATGGCGAACAGACGCGCGACTTTATCTATGTGGGAGATGTCGCGCGGGCGAATGTGGCCGCTCTGGAAAAAAAGGCTGCAGGTGCCTGTAATATTGCGACAGGAACCAAAACCTCGTTACTGGACCTGGTTCAGGTTTTATCGGATATAACCGGTAAACAGTCAGCACTAAGCTTTGCTGAGCCACGTGAAGGCGACATTGTACATTCGCTTGCAGTGACCACTAAAATGAATCAGGAACTGGGACTGAGCGCTCACACCAGTCTGAAACAGGGCCTGGAAAAGCTCATCGCCAGCTCTCGATAAAAGCGTTGCAACATGCGTTATTCCTTATTTCTGTATCCGCATGTAACGGCCGAGTCTCGCATCATAAAATCGGAACTGATCGACACTCTGGCGGAGCTGGATTTTTTGCAACGCTCAGAATCATCACAGCAACTCAGCGGTGGACCGCAACTGATGGACTTCATCACCTTTCTCGGTTGCTCGCCCGCTCTGGAATCCGCTGAAATCCGTTCGGTAATCTTGCTCCATCAATTCGATCAGATCAACGCACTCGGTGGTGAAGCGATAGATGCGATCCGTTATCCGGGCTGTAAACACTTGCTGCGCAATAGCGCTGATTTGATTAGCGATTATCCGGCTTTAACACTATGGATCTGCCCGGAATGTGGTCAGCAAGGGGCTGTTGAGGATATTAACTGGCGAAAATCGGCTGGCTTTTCAACACTCTTCATCGAAATCAGCCCGATCTTCCCGAAAGAAGCGATACCCTCGGATCGGCTGTTAAGCGTGCTGAATGAGACGACTCAATCCAGCTGGCACTGGTTTTATTCTAAAAGCAGTGTACGGCTTGACACATAATTATAACCTTGTAACAAATTGATTATCCCTGTTAACTATTTTTCCGGTATAAATCATAAAACAATCCAGGTGGAGGCAGCATGAGCAAAGCAGAACTAGAACATATATCGCCCAAACAGGCTTACGAGATGATCCAGCATGAACCTAATATGGTTTTTGTGGATGTACGCTCAGAGATGGAGTTTCTTTTCATAGGACATCCTGTCGGTTCAGTGAATATTCCCTGGATCGAAGAACCCGACTGGGAAATCAATCCGCACTTTGTCAGAGATATCCGAAAACTGATACTGGGAGGCGTTATCTGTACGGAGCAGAGTCGATGTGCACCGATCGTATTAATCTGTAGAAGTGGAAAACGCTCGGCTGAAGCAGGCCAGCTGTTGATCGAATCGAAGTTTAATCGGGTTTATAACGTCGATACAGGCTTTGAGGGTGATCTGGATGAAACGCATCATCGCAGCTCTGTAGGTGGCTGGAGACATGATGGTCTGCCCTGGGAACAGTGTTAACACCCAGAGCAGACCCTTTAACGGTATATCAGTTAGATTAAAGCGTTAGGAAAACGACTTTATTATCTAGCTGGTGCTGGTGGTGCCTGTGGAGCTGGAGGAGCGCCATAAGGACCAGGACCATACATTGGAGGCATTGGAGGAGCGCCGTATGGGCCAGGACCGTACATTGGAGGAGCGCCATAAGGACCAGGACCGCCAGGACCAGGACCGAACATTGGTGGAGCACCATATGGGCCAGGACCGTACATTGGAGGAGCTCCGTATGGGCCATTATTACCAC
>JACNJF010000195.1 GCA_014382695.1 Gammaproteobacteria bacterium
TAGTTACCACTATCGCTGCTCTACTCACTCTGAATTCCCCGGCATTATTCACAGGAATGCAAAAAATAGAACAGAAATGGAGCGCGAGGAGCGCAAACAAAAGCAATACTGGAAATCAATAAAGAAAGGAGTCAGAGCAATATGAGGAACTCGTGAATCACATTTTTTGAATCCCGTGCGCTGAGAATTCTCGGATGAATTATTCAGCGCTTCCTGAGAAAGTCTCTGTGAGACGCGCAACATCGACGGATACGCTCAGCAGAGGCGAGCGTCCACCGCCAAAGATAACGCCCTTGACTGGCGTTACGTCATAATAGTCACGTCCAAACGCGGTCACAATGTGCTGGCTGCGGGCGGTCGTATTATTGGTCGGATCGAACTCCACCCAGCCTTCCTCGGGCGAGAAATAGGCGATCCAGGCATGCGTGGCATCGGCACCAACCAGTTTTTCCTTGCCGGGAGTGGGCAGGGTTTCGATATATCCAGAAACATATTTTGCAGGTATCCCCATCGCCCGCAGACAGCCGACCTGCAGATGTGCAAAGTCCTGACAGACGCCGCGCTTATGCTGCAGTACATCGGCTAAAGGTGTGGCGATGGTGGTGAAGTTCGGGTCGTATTTAAAATCGGTGAAGATGCGTGTAGTGAGTTCACTCACACAGGCTTTCAGCGAACGTCCACTCTGAAACGATGGGCGTGCGTATTCAGCCAGATCATCACTGGTTTTAACCATCGGGGAATTGAGCAGAAACTCGCTCGCCTCAATGGTTTCCTGAGTGATGTTTTTGGCCAGATAATCGAGCGCTTCGTGGTAGGACGTGCCCAGATCGAAGTTCATTTCGGCTGGATTATCATCAATCTGAATCTCACTCTCAGCGCTGATGATGAGTTCGGTATGCGCGCGCTGGATTTCAAAATGATAGGCTTCGTTGCCGAAATAATCGGTACGCCGATGGGTCACTGCGGGTAGCGGTGACACCGTGATGTTATTTTTCAGGCAGCGCTGGCGTGAGGTATTTCTGGGGATAATGTTGGCCAGATTGTAACAGTGTGAAACCCGGTTGGCGTATTTATAATGGGTGATATGGCGAACCCGGTAATGCATTACTGCTCTCCCCAGAAAGTGGTGACCAGCTGTTGCGGATCAACCACATGATCGAAGTGTTTGTCACTGATCAGGCTGTTAAAATCGCCCAGCAGGGTTTCAATGCGTTGTAGCAGATTACTCATGTCTTCGCGTTTCCCATCGACCGCCTTGAGTAGCTGTGAAAGGCGGGATAATTTGAGGCTGGTCATGGCTTCCAGTAATGCGCGCTCTTCTTCTTCCAGTTCACTATGCCTGTTATTATCTTTTGGCAGTGCAGCATGATGCTGTTGCAATCTTTCCAGCTGAAATAGTAATGAGCGTGGATTGCTGGCATCCAGCATGACCAGTTCCAGGCCGAGTTTAATGCCGCCCAGATTACGATTGCGTCGGCGGTAGGTGATCAGCACTTCCATCGAGGTCAGCAGGGCTTTTAATAGTACCTGCTGGTCGATATCTTCGGTAACCGGAGCCATCAGTGAGCGCACGGTATTGATGGTTTGCAGCGAACGCTCGACGCGTTTGCCGAGTTCCATAAAGCGCCAGCCGACACCACGTACCATGCTTTCCTGCATCAGACCGGATAACGCAACCAGGGCGGTTACCAGCGGGTCCAGCGCTTCTTCGGGAGCTGAGGTGAGGCCACTGACGAGCGACAGATTGAGGTCATCCAGTGCGTCGCGTAGATCGTTAATAACGCGCATGGTGTCGGTGGACAGCAGTTCCTTCGACTCTTCAGCGCTATTCAGCATGGCGTTGAGGGTGGAACGGATACTGCCCGGACGTTTACCATCGGTAATGATCATCAGCAGTTCTTCTTCCGGTTGAGCCAGCAGTTGATCTGGTGCTCCGATGAAGCCGGGCTGGGTGCTGGTAATCTGGGTGACGGTATTCAGCAGGATGCGTCGGGCCTTCAGGCTGATCGGATCTTCGCCATTTAGCAGCATGAATACGGTACGTAATAAGCGCAGTGAAGCTTCGGCTCTTTCTGCATAGCGTCCCATCCAGTACAGGTTTTCGATGACCCGGCTGGGCAGGCTGATGAGAGGCGTGTCCACGCTGGCCAGACGGGTATCGGCAGCGACGGTAAGTTCGATGGTGCGCTCCGGTTCGGACGCGGTTACCCAGGTATCCTTGATCGGGCTGCCTGATTGCATGCTGATGACACGACCTTCGGGCTCGGTCCCGATACGGGTTAGACCGCCGGGCATGATGGTATAGGAACTATCGGTCGCGACCGCAAAACTGCGTAAAATAGCCGGCCTGGAAACCAGCGCATCGTTCGCAAATGCGGGGATATGCGACTTTTCCAGACGTTCCTGCGCGACAAAATGATGGCGTCGTTGATCGATGCTGGCGAGTAGATGGGTCCTTTCTACAGGGCTCAGATCACCGCCCCACACACTCGGGGAATCATTGCCGCGATAGGCTGGCTTGATGATTAGCTGGTGCAGGTTAGCGCAGACAAACTTAAAATCCTGTTCGTCTCCGCACCAGTAAGTCTTAACCGAAGGCAGACGCGGCTCACGACCGAGCAGGTGTTTGCTGATCTGTGGCAGATACTTGAGCAGGATCGGGTTTTCCAGTACACCGGAGCCGAGCGGATTGGTGATCACCACATTGCCGGCGCGCACCACTTCGAGTAGACCGGGTATACCGAGTTGCGAATCGCTACGCAGCTCGACCGGATCGCAGAAAATATCATCCACCCGGCGGAAAATGACATCCACGCGCGCAAGCCCTTCCAGCGATTTCATCCAGACAAAGCCATTGCGCACCACCAGGTCACCGCTTTGTACCAGCGGTAATCCGAGATAGTTGGCCAGATAGGCGTGTTCAAAATAGGTTTCGCTAAGCCCGCCGGGGGTTAATACAATGATGCGCGGGGTGTCATTGGATGGCGACAGGGAGGTCAGCTTGGCGCGCAGGCGTTGAAAAAAACTGGCGATCCGGTGCACATGGCTATCACGGAACAGGCTCGGGAAAACGCGCGACATGACGGTGCGGTTTTCCAGAACATAACCGGCTCCGCTGGGCACCTGAGTGCGATCCGACAACACGCACATACGACCGTCGCGCTGGCGCACCATGTCAACCGAATGCAGAATCAGTTCATGCTCACCGGGTAAATGTATGCCCTGGCAGGCACGTAGAAAGCCACCATGACTAAACAATGCCTGCGGGGGTAGTACACCATAGCGCAGCAGGGTTCTGGGGCCATAAAAATCGCGTAACATCAGATTGAACAGTTCCGCCCGTTCCAGCAGGCCGGATTCAATTTTAGCCCAGTCTTCACTGCCGATCACATGCGGAACCAGATCGAGCTCCCAGTTGTTGCCCTGAGCACCTTCGCGTCCGAAGATGTTATAGCTGGCACCATCATCGCGCAGGATGCGTCGCGCTATCTGCTGACGCTCGCGCAGTACCTGCGGGCCCAGATTGGAAAGGCTATTGAGCAGGTAGTTCCATTCGGGTTTAACCTGGCCATCGACAGCGCAGGCATCGTCCAGCAGGCCGGGCAGACATTGATACTCAAGCACGGGTGGAACTTCAGACTGGCCTTGTGACTGGCTTTGGGACGTTGTGAAATTAGGTTTGGACACTCAGTTGGCCTGTTTTGAGTTAAAATGCTTGCTCATGGGACAAGCAGGTTACTGTAAATTAAGCGGAAATTATATAGCTTAAAGTGGTGATGGGAATAAGCGGATTATTGATGCAGGCAAAATTTATTTATTCTGCCTGCTGCAGGGTTAACCAGCTTTACACCGACAGGTATTCAACGCCACGCCGCACCAGCCACTTGCGCAGCTCTTCGATACTGAATATCACCCACGGTGCGAGCAGGATAATGGGCCAGATCCAGAGTGGTAGTGCGGCGGTGCTGAAAAAGCGATGAAACAGCGGGATGTACAGGATCGACAGAATAAACACGACTTCGACCAGCAGCCCGCTCAGAATCCACGGGTTAAAGCGCAACAGATAGGGCAGAGCGCTCTGGCGATTGCTGCGACAGGCCATCACATTACCAATCTGGCAAAAAATAATCGTAGCGAGGAACGCACCGCTGGCCTGACCATACAGTAGCGTATCGCTGGCCAGTGGCTGCGACCACTGCCAGCCACCGCTATCCAGCATCAGGAAGAACACCAGAAAAGACAGGGCAGCCTCGACCGGACCGATGATGGCATAGCTGCGAATAAAGCTGCGGTAACTCACCAGTCGCTCATCGCGCCGTCGTGGAGGGCGCTGCATGGTATCCTGCTCGGGAGGTTCATTGCCGAGACCAATCGCCGGCAGGATGTCGGTAATCAAGTCGATCGCGAGTATCTGCACCACCGTGATCGGCAACGGAATCGGTAGCAGCACATACGCGATAAACGGCAGAATCTCGGGGATATTGCTGGTCAGGATGTAGGTGATGAATTTCTTGATGTTGTCGTACACCGCGCGCCCTTCCTCCACCGCCTTGACGATGGTGGCAAAGTTATCATCCAGCAGAATGATATCGGAAGCTTCCTTGGCTACATCGGTACCGCGCAGACCCATCGCGATACCGATATCAGCGCGCTTCAGTGCCGGTGCGTCGTTGACCCCGTCACCGGTCACCGCTACCACTTCGTTGAGTTCCTTGAATGCCTGCACGATGTTCAGTTTCTGTTCTGGTGCAATACGCGCAAACAGGATCTGGTCATCCTGCAGGGTGGTGCGCAATTCCGCGTCACTCATGCCTGACAGCTGTGCGCCCTCGATCACGCGAGGGGTTTTCACGATGCCGAGTTTGCGCGCGATATAGGCCACTGTTTCAGCCTTGTCACCGCTCATCACCACGATGCGGATACCGGCACTGTGGCAGGCGGTTACTGCGGCCGCGACTTCAGGGCGGGGCGGATCGACCATTGCCACCAGCCCGACAAAGATCAGCCCCTGTTCATCCGCATCAGCGCTATCCACCACGCGGTAAGCCAGTGCCAGCACGCGCAGGCCCTGGTTCGCATAATGCCTGGCCTGATCGGTCAGTTGTTCGCGTTCTGTATCACGCATCGGGCGCACCAGACCTTCGCTATGTACCTCGCTGCAACGATCGAGGATCACACCACTGGCACCTTTCACCGTCATGTACAGCGTGCCGCCCGCCGTGCGGCTGGTGGCGCTCATATACTTTAGTTCGGCATCGAAGGGGCGGCTATGCAACGGCTGAAAACGTTTGCGAATAGCACCATAACCGCTATGCCGGTTGACAAACTCGGCCATCGCCACTTCGGTCGGATCGCCATGCAGCTGCTGCTGACTGCCGTTGGCGGTGACGATGACCTCGTTACACAGCGCCATGATTTCGCTGGCCGGGCGCGCGCCGGGCAGAGCTGCATAAGCGGCCAGATTATGTCCGTCGATTTCAGTGAAATCCATAAACAGGGATTCAACATGCAGTTTATTACGGGTCAGCGTGCCGGTTTTGTCGGTGCAAATGACGGTGGTCGAGCCGAGGGTTTCCACCGACAGGATATGTTTCACTAGCGCGTTTCGTTTGCCCATGCGTACCGAAGACTGGGTCAGGGCCAGGGTCACGGTCGGTAGCAGTCCTTCCGGCACGTTGGCGACGATGATGCCGATGGCGAAGATCAGATTGGTCCAGAATGGATTACCGATAAAGAATCCGATCAGGAAAAATGAAGTGCCGATGCCGAGAGCAAGCCAGGTAATGCGGCGCACAAAGTGAGTCAGCTCCAGCTGCATCGGTGTTAGATCCTGCGTGACCTGCTGCGACAGCTGGGAGATTTCACCGATACGGGTAGAGCGACCGGTACGCGTGGTCAGGATGCGCCCACTGCCTTTCAGCACGGTGGCCCCGGAACTGACCAGGTTATTCTCCTGCACCTTGGAGTCGAGCGCGGTTTTGATCACTGGCTCCGATTCACCGCTCAGGATGGATTCATCCAGTACCAGCTGTTCGCCTTCCAGCAGCACCCCATCGACCGGAATCTTGTCGCCTTCCTGCACCGACAGGATATCTCCCGGTACCACCTGTTTCGCATCCACTATCTGCAAACTGCCATCACGCAGCAGCGCGACCTGTTTCGGGATGTAATCGAGAAATGACAGCATCAGCTTCTCGACCTTGTAGTTTTGCAGGAATGAGACCAACGCGTTCAGCACCACAACGATAAAAAGTGCCAGAGCAATTAGATCATAGCCAGCATCAGGGCTGAGGCGGTCGGCAAAAAAGGATAAGGCGGATGCTCCGAGTAATAGCAGTGGGAACAGCGCGGTGAATTCCTGTAGTAGCATGCGCCAGGGGGACTGGCTGCGATGAAAGCTGATCTGGTTCAGACCATACTGCTGCTGGAGGCGTAGACATTGTGCCTCAGTCAGGCCCTGTTCAGTACTTTGAAGGGCCTGCAGCAGCTGTTGCCGGTTAAGCCCGATGGGATTAATCGCTCGCGATTTAGACTGGTGCTGAGAGGTGGACATCAGAAAGTTGATCCTTAACTA
>JACNJF010000146.1 GCA_014382695.1 Gammaproteobacteria bacterium
TGATACATTTCATCGGACCAGTGAAATTCATCACTGGCAATATCCCATTCCCAGTTACCGAGGCGGGCAACCTGCTGAGCCTGTATCAGGCGCAGTTCATTCTGACGTAAAGCTTTGAACGCTTTTGCCGCGCGTAACAGATAGCGCACACGATGACTGAGTATGGTCCACACCACGGGCTTGGTGATAAAGTCTGTGGCGCCAGCCTGATACGCTTTTTCGATGGAGTCACCATCTTCCAGACCAGTAATCATGATGATCGGTGTTTCACTGCCGGTGTTAAACTGGCGAATCCGGTTACACACTTCATAACCATCCATTTTTGGCATTTTTACATCCAGTAACATCAGGTCTGGCTGATGCTGCTCGAAAAGTTCCACGGCTTCGCTACCATTGCTGGCATCGATGATAGTAAGCCCGGCCTGCTGCAATACTTCACGCATCAGCAGACGGATGGCAGAATCATCATCTACAACCAGTATTAGTTCCCGCTCTTTCATCCGGTGATGGCTTGACATGTTTTTCTCAATGGGTGAATTTTTATCCATAACGCAGAATGCTGTCATAATCCGTCATCCGGCTTAAGCCATCCTACGCCTGAGGTTTGAATGCCTGTAACTAGCAGGGGATGGGATCTAAACCGAAAAATACAAGTCAAGATCTGCTTCTCGTTGATCTATTAAGTGTAGTTTAGCGATCAGTTTTTACCAGATACCTTTATCTATTTTGATCGACTGTGGGTGCCTTTTTAGTCGCAAACAGGTGATTTAAGGTAAATATTGATTTTTTTTACAACTTAACTACGGACATCAGTTCAGTCTGCAACAGGCTTCCGGCATCAGATTGGCAAGTCAGCAGTCAGCAACAGCTCCTTGTCTAACGCGCTGCAGGCGCGTTCAAACTCGGTATAGAGCTGATCCAGTAACAGGCTGGCCTGATCGATATCAGCCTTATTGCCAAGCACTTCCAGTTCACGACTTAACTCCGAAAGCGGCATCGCACCCAGATTGGCACTGGAAGACTTAAGGCTATGTGCGGCTTCCAGCAGGGTATTTGCATCCCTGTCGAGGATTGCCTGATGTATCGCATCGACCAGCCCAGGAGACTCTTGCAGATAAATATGGATAACCCGATGCAGAATACTCGGAGCCCCCGGCATTTGCATGGCACGAATATTATCCAGTGGTTTCTGCGTCAGCACCCCGGTTGCAGTAGCCGGCTCGGGCTCTGATTTTAGTTCCTGCCGGGATGGCGTGTGCATCGATGACTTCAACCAGCGTTTCAGGGTGGTATGTAACTGCAGCTGATTGAACGGCTCACTCATGTAGCCATCCATCCCGACCTCAACACAGTCGTCCTGAATACCTTTCTGAACATTCGCCGTGAGTGCAATGATCGGAACATGCTCCCCTTTACCTGCATTATTTTCGAGTTGGCGAA
The DNA here is from genome assembly GCA_014382695.1 of Gammaproteobacteria bacterium. Classification (GTDB taxonomy): domain Bacteria; phylum Pseudomonadota; class Gammaproteobacteria; genus JACNJF01. The sequence goes on from JACNJF010000146.1 coordinate 1,441, forward strand.
TCTCCCTCGTTGCGCCAAAGCCATCCTTTAGCGGCATATGACAATCCATCAGCGTGCGATGTCCATAACGCTGGATGTCATCCGCCGTCACGATACTGATCCGGGCAGGTGCTTCGGTGACCTTTTGCTCATATTTGGAGGCACTAAATACCGAAGGGATATCCGCAAATAGAATATCTTCCTCAGCCGGGTCGGCGTCTGGCTCGCTAAAGTTTAATTGCGCCAGTAATGGCGGGCTTAGACTTAACGCAAAAAAAATGCCTGTAACATTATGTATATCTAAATCATGCAGCCGACACTACTGAAGCGGAAGGCTGTTGAGGACGATGAAAAGGTCTGTCGCAAAAAGCCTTTTTTGCGCGCTGATTAACAGCGTGGTTACAGTCCGTAGGGTGGACAGGCCGTCGAATCTGTTAGCCTGAAATGTTGTGCTTTTGAGTCAACGGATAGATTTCCGCTCCAGCATCGCGGCCACTTTTTCCAGTAACAGGCGGCTTTCGGCAGGTTTCACGATATAATCGCGTGCCCCGCCCTGGATCGCTTCCAGCACGGTAGTTTTTTGACTGTTCCCGGTCAGCATGATTATCGGCACTCCCTTCAGGTATTCATGGCTGCGGGCTATTTTCATCACCTCGATGCCATCCATTTCCGGCATGTTCAGATCAAGCAGCACCAGATCCGGCTTACGTCTGTTCATCTGTTCCAGCGCCTGCCTGCCGCTCATGGCCTGAATCACCTGATACCCCGCTGACTGTAAAATACTCTGTAAGATGGTGAGATACATTTCATCATCATCCACTACCAGAATGTACCTGTCGGCTTCTGCATGGAGACGGTCTGACGCGGAGCCTGTGAGCGATTTTTCTGCAGTCGCGTTGCTCGTTTCCGTAACGGAGGTACCCGCTCGCTCAGGGGTAAATCTGGCCAGTGACTTTTTCAGTTCAGCAGAAATCGTCTCCTGTTTGAAACGGGTAAACTGCTGTTTAAGCTGGCCTGGATCGAGCTGACTAGCGCTGGATTGCAGATCGCCGGAAGCCATGCGATTTAAAAACCGGTCCAGCTGAGCGCCCAGTGCAGTCTCAAGGTCTGCATAGGTCTGTATCGCATCATCCATTGACAACTTTTGTAGACCATCGTACTGCCGGGTTGACGCCGCAGAGGATTTAAACTCGGCAAGCTGTAGCCTGAGATTTATCTTTTCAATGGCCTGCTGGGTAGAAAGCTTTAATCGGTGGACATCATAAGGTGAATTAAACACCACATAATCATCAAACACCCCACGCACACAAATTTCATAGGCGGCGTTTGACTCTGTCGTCTTGCACAATAGTATGGACTGATGAGGGCTGTGCTTAATTTTTTCACTGGCCCGGTACAGACCAAGATAAAAGCGCTGGGAATGCTCAATGTCCTGCAAACAGACCAGTATGATTTCAGGCAGGAATTTATCAAACAGCTGTATACCCTTCGCATCGTCCGCTGCGACATGATATTGAGTAAAGCTACTCGCGACCTGACGCACAATAGTGTCCAGATCATCTTTTTGATCTGAAACTATTAATAGCTGATTGCCTTTTTCCATCGATCACTTCTCCGGAAGGGAGTTTACATAGTCCATGATGGCAGCCATCAACGGGTCCAGGCGCAACTCCAGCTGTGCGATCTGCGGCCAGTTTTGTGAGCCCCCCATTATTTCGAGCTGCTGACACACCTCGGCGAGCTCATTCGCACCCATCGCTCGGGCCGAGGATTTCAAGGTATGTCCATACTGGGTTACAGCCTCGGCCTGCTGTTGCGAACAGGCTTGATGAATTTGTTGAATCGTTGCGGGCGTCAGAGAAATAAATTTTGCCAGTAAATGGCGATGGATGTCGCTATTGTCACCCACCATTCGAGTCAGTACCGCATGATCGATCGGGGGTTGAGCAGAAGTGGCATAGTTATCAGTCGTCATGATGAGATTACTCCCGGTTTAAATAATCCATTGAGGGATAAAAAAATGCGATAGCCTCGATGAACACTTTGGCCTATCAGGGCTATGGCTTCCATTTGCGGATTACACTCGATAATGATTCCAGATCCAGTGGCTTGCTTACATAATCGTCAAACCAGGATTGATCTCCGTTTCCATCGTGATCCATCAGCACATCGGCTGACACCGCAATCACCGGAAAGCGTTGCCCGCTACCCGACTCTAAACGGCGGATCTCCTGCGCCAGTTGAAAGCCATCCATTTCCGGCATATGACAATCGGTTAATAACATCGAATAGGTACCCGATATCCACTCTTCTAGAGCTTCACGCCCGTTACTGACAATGGTTGCATCATAGCCGAGTAAGTCGAGTTGCAGGCGAAATAAATCCTGATTGACCGGATTATCTTCGGCCACCAGTATCTTCAGCTGTTGATCCTGACCTGCCTGGATAGAATTGACAGCATGCTGGCTCAGCCTGGACCCGGAACCATCGGCCAGATTTTTAGGCTGCTCGAATGACTGGATGGTATCCAGCAGATCATTAAGATACAGAGGATTGGTCACCAATGTCGCAATTTCCGGTTGATTGCTGGTATACAGATGAGGCACCAGTAACACTACTCTCAATTGAGGACACTGTGCGATCGTTACCGCCAGATCGGTTTCGAGCTGAGCCGGATCATTCTCGCGTACGGCTATCACCAGTACGGGCTTTTCCTCAACCAGGGTTCCCAGTGTGCTATCCAGCTCATCGAGCCGAGCGATTAAACTCAGTTTGGCCCTAGCCTGCAGGCAAAGTTTTTGTAGTCTCTGGTGCAGGAATGCTGAATCATCCAGCAAGATGATATGCGTATTATGTAGATCCACTGGATTGACATTATTCGGTATTATCTGGAAACGCAGATGGACCGTAAATTGACTGCCCTGTTCAGGCTCACTCTCTACCCGGATAGATCCGTCCATTAATTCCACCAGCAGTGTCACTATAGATAAACCGAGCCCGGTTCCACCAAAACGTCGCGTTATAGATCCATCGACCTGAGAAAAAGGCTGGAATAATTTTTTCTGATCGTTGGTAGAGATGCCAATGCCGTTATCTTCGACTCGAAAATCAAGATCGATATTATCCTTTGTGCTGGAGTTGCGGTTAACAAACAGGGAAACACAACCACCCGCCGGGGTAAATTTGATGGAATTACCCAGCAGGTTAAACAGTATCTGACGAATCCTGACCGCATCCGCTGAAATATCCGGCAGCAGGAGTTCACTCGCAATGACTACACTTAATGCCTTTTCTTTTGCCATCGGATCGAGTAAGTCACCCACTTCGCGTAGCAGTGAACGGATGCAAACGGGCGCGAGTTTAAGCTCAAGTTTGCCGGCTTCCATCTTGGTGAAATCGAGTATGTCGTCGATGATCGTGCGTAACTGAATCGAAGAGCTCTGAATCACATTCAACATACGATACTGCTCATTCTCCAATGTGGTTTTTTTGAGCAGCTCGGTCATACCCATTACGCCATTAATCGGGGTACGAATTTCGTGACTCATGGTGGCCAGGAAATTGGCTTTGGCGGTTGCCGCTTCATCCGCTTTCTGCAGTGCTTCACTTAATTCATGCGTGCGCTCTGCCACCTTTGTTTCAAGTGTAGTCTTCGCTTTGAGCAACTTTTCCTGTAACACCTTATGCGTGGTGATATCGATGGCAATCATCACATAGTGCTCTAGACCCTGCTCGCCCAGCACCGGTTTGAAATTAAACGTGAGCCAGAACTGCGTTCCATCCCGGTAGAAGCTTACGTTATCGATACTGACCGCCTGCTCGTTATTGAACGCCTGCGTGACGCGATCGATCGCGTCACGCTGGTGCAGTTGATCAAACAGCAACGGTAGTAAGGCTTTACCCCGAACACTTTCCATTTTCTGACCAAGCACCGCTTCAAACGCTGTATTGACCCATTCGATCTGGCCCGACTTATCACAGATAGCAATCAGGTTACTGGTGCTTTCGGCAACGGTTGCCAGCTTTCTTAAATCTTCCTGATACTGAGTCTCTTTCGTTATATCGTGAATGGTCGCGACAAATCGCTTGCCTGCGCTAGTCTGGGCTGGAGCCAGCGCAACATTGATACGAAACTCGCTACCATCTTTTTTTAACCCGGTCAGCTTGCGGTCTTCAGCCATGCTGCGATGTTGAGGATTTGTCACATATGCCTGTCGTCTGGCGACATGATCGTGATAGCGTCCAGGCACCAGTATTTCAATCGGAGATCCAATCAGCTCACCCTCTGCATAAGCAAACAGTGCATAAGCCGCTGTATTTACTTTTTGAATAATTCCTTTCATATCAACCATAATGATGCCATCTGCAGCGCCCATTAATAAATCCTCAGCTTCACCTTGCAGGGCGATCAGCTGATGATATTGCTGCAGATGCTGTTCAACCAGAGTCTCGTGCTGACGCTGATATTCACTAAAACCTTCAAAGGTTCGCGCCAGATCACCGATTTCATCCTGCCGATCAAGACCCGTAATATGCGCTGGTAGTTTCCGGTTGCGGAAGTCATCCATAATTGCGATGAGCGATCGCAAGGGTGTAGACACTCTTTTGCCAAACCAGAGGCCGATGATGACGATCAACAGCAGATTAAAAACCGCCACCATCAGCAAATGAAGGTATTGCTCATTGATCAGGCGATATGCTTTATCCAAAGTTTGATTGATCACTACAATCCACCTTAGATCATGCTCTGCATAGCGACTGCTCTCGAGGAAATAATTGATCAACTGAGTATCATGTGAAGGATACGAATGAACCATCCAGCCACTCACCCTGGCTGTCGGCTGATCACCCAGACGTGCCCTGATGGTGGACAGAATATTCGTGACACCGAGGTTTTTTTCAGTATCAAAAATACCCTCTTTGCCTGTAGCGGCAGTATGCCGGGTCGTGACAACAGGGTTCCCGTTCAGATCTAGCAATGTAAAACCTACCCCGCCTTCCCCTCTGCTACCAATCGCTTCAACACCATGCTCAACCATCGCTGTTATCGCCTGCAGATTCATATAAATCAGTAGATGAGCAATGCTTTTTGCCGAATAATCGGTTACGGGTAAGTAGAGTGGAAGCAGCCATTCGCTGCCCGGCGTTGATTCGTCAAACAGCTTATTCTGTGCCCGCCCCGCCAGCACATCCGTTGAATCAACAGAATGGCGCTTTAACACATCGTCAATCTGTGACTTCAACTGCAGGCTATACTTTATCGCGCTCTGCTCAATCGAATTCACTTCCCCTTGCGGGCTTGCACCGAATGCGGCTAGCGGATTGAACTGAGAATCCAGTAAAAAAACATAGCGGAAGCCGGATGACTGGTGTAAAAACTGTTGGAGCGTTTGTCTGATTAATAGCGCTGGGTCATTGTTTTGCGGGCTCATAGCGGACAGCCCTGTTGGGTCCAATCTAGACAAGTCCTTGCGCAGCTGGAGCGAGAGATTATTTAGCGTCATTAACACCTCGCTCTGATAATCCTGCACCTTGTCATTGATGAGATGGGCGACATCCAGAAAATCGACCGCAATTTCGTTTTTAAGTTGCTGTGCAAGCGAATAGTGAACATACACCATCATCAAAAATGGTAATAACACAATCAACAGGATGGCAATAATAATTTTGCTTTGTAAACTTTTCATCACGGATTAAACGACTCATCTTAGACAAAATATTGTTTAAAAATAGCTGAGCGTTTTTAGCTCAAATCCTTGCAGGGAATGGCTTGATATTATTATTGAGTGACAGCCAGGTATGGTTCTTTACCCCGCACTGGAAAATTTGAATACCGCGGTGCAAAAACCTTATTTTTTTGTCAAGTTTAGTCGGGTATCCGCGAAGCGCAAGTTTATTATTAAAAATAACTGCAGTTGTGCGTTTAAAATCGACCGTTTTATTAGCTATGAATGATCGAGTCAATGCAAAAAACTCGAGCTAAAACTTCGCTATCGAATGTTGCGCTATGCAATAATTAATATTTATTTAAGCTGAACAGCAATCCATGACAGTCAGAAGCCTTTCCCAAACCCGATGCCATTTAGGTTCGCACCCGTCACAACATAAACGTGGATAAAAAATCGCTACAGAAAGCTATTCAGTTAGCACCCTGTTCCGCCAGAATACTGTTTTGCCATAATCATGAGCTACCATCAGAGATTGCAAAAAGCTTCAATTTTGAGGTGCGTGAAGCGGGCTACAAACTGCAGTATCACCAGTACTATAAGCTTGAGCAGATCGACTTTCAGTCAGAGCAGTGTTCAGCATCGCTGATTTTTTTCTTTATAACCCGCGCTAATAGCACCGCTATCATCGATTTTCTAAACCAGCATACCCAGCAGCAGGACTGCCCGAAAATTGTACTGATTGGTGAAAAGCCGGGAGAAGAACAGGTAGCCGATGCGATCCGGGCGGGGGCAGCCAATTATCTGGACATCCACAACCTGGATCGGTTTAAAACACTGTTATCCGGATTACCACACTCGCCAACAGAAACTGGGGCCCTGGCTGCGAGTATTGATACTTATCCGGTCGACATCGATATTCTACTCAATAGCCTGTTGAATACTGTCACGGATGGCATTCTGATAACCGATCAACGCGGCAATATCCGTTACCTGAATCCGGTCATTGAGGCGCTCTACCAGGAAAAGGCTGCCACACTGAGCGGCCGCAAACTAATCCAGATTTTCAGTAACCCTGGCCAACTGAGATTCAAACAATTTATCGATAAATATACCAAACCCTCCCCCGAATCTTTTAATGACGCCGAAGCAACCGGCTTACGCCAGGATGGTTCAAGCATTCCTGTCAGAATTTTTGTGCATGAAATCCGCATGCAGCATCAGCGCTTTCATATCATTATCATGCTCGATTTAACCCAGCAAAAACAGATCGAAGAAAAACTGGTGGACTCCCATCGCTTATGGAACTACGCGATGAATTTTTCTGAGGATGCGATCTACCTGCTTGATCTTGAGCGCAGAATCATTCAGGCCAATAACGGTTTTTACCGCCTGATCAATGCTCCTGGCAAGAATTATATCGGCCGTCTGATTACCGATATCATTCATCCTGACGGCGAAAAGTCACCCTGCCCGATCTGTAAGGCACAGAAAGAATTACGTGATATGAACATCACCATGGAGGCCAGTAATCCCGCAAACCCCTACTCCAGACCCATCCAGGTCATCTGTAAAATAATTCATGACGAGACCAATCGCCCGAGTAGTATTTTGATGACTATCCGGGATCTATCCCGGATCCGCGAGCTGGACCAAAAAATCTGTATTAGCGAAGCCAATCTGGCAGAAGCACAGCGTATTTCAAATACCGGAAACTGGGTTTGGGACATCCAGGGAAATCAACTCGACTGGTCTAATCAAGTGTTCCGTTTATTCGATCTGTCGCAGTCCTTTTATACCCCAACGTATGCAAGTTTTATAACATTTGTACATCCGGATGATCGGCAGAAAGTACAGGAAGCGGTGAATGACGCGCTCTATCTGATGAAACCTTATTCTATCGATCACCGTATCGTATTACCGGATGGCTCCATACGTTTTGTACACGAACAGGCTGAAGTGCGCTTTGACGATGAAGCCAATCCACTGCGCATGAGCGGTACTATTCAGGACATAACCGAGCGAATTCTCGCCGAAAAGGCGCTCAGAAAAAATGAAACCCTGTTCCGTGCGACCTTTGAACAGGCTGCGGTGGGACTTGCCCATGTCTCGTTACAGGGCAATTTTTTGCGCGTCAATCAACGTCTGTGTGACATTCTCGGATTTAGCCGACAGGAGCTTCTGCAGCTAAACTTTAAGGATATTACCCATCCGGATGATATCAGGGATAACCTCGAACATGCCCGCCATTTAGTCGAACAACGGATAAAATCCTACAGCAAGGAAAAACGTTATCTGACCAAAGACAACTCGATACTGTGGGTTAACCTGACGGTCTCGGTGGCGCATAAAAATAATCATCAGCCCGATTTTTTTATCAGTGTGATGGAAGACATCACCGAGCGTAAGTCTGCGCAACTGAAAGTCATTGAAACCCTGCATGAAAAAGAGGCATTACTGCGCGAACTACATCACCGGGTTAAGAATAATATGCAAATCATCTCCAGTATGATCAGCCTGCAGCTACGTCAGATCAGTGATCACAGCGTACGTGACAACCTGAATGACACCCGTCAGCGTATCCGCACCATGGCGCTGGTACATGATCACCTGTACTCCTCGGGAAATCTTGCTAGTATTAACTTTCAGGATTACCTGAAACAGCTATGCAAACGGATTACCAGCCTGTATGAACATGGAGAGCGCAAAGTCATTATTGATCTGAGCGGTGAAGCCGTGCAATTACCCATCGATCAGGCCTTACCCATCGCATTAATCAGCAATGAACTCATCGTTAATAGCATTAAACATGCTTACTACAAACATATGCCACACCATATCGAGATTAGCTTAATGCAGGATCAACATAGTATAGCGCTGGTCGTGCGTGACTTTGGCAAAGGCTTTAATTATAAAGTCATGAATCAGACCGACTCTCTCGGATTAACCATTATCAATGCATTAACCCAGCAGATTGCCGGTAAAATCGACTACGATAGTAGTCAGCAGGGCACCACGGTCACATTACGAATAAAGGCCACTACCGTAGGCAATAAACGACTTAATTAAGGCGGCAGTTATGGGAAAAAAACATATTTTAATTGTAGAAGATGAAGGCCTGGTAGCCGAAGACATCAAGGCTCATCTGGAAGATTTCGGCTATCACGTGGTCGGTATTACCGCTACCGGTGAAGACGCACTGCAGATCCTGCAGGGAACCGAGGTCGATCTGGTCATCATGGACATCGTGCTGGCCGGTAAAGTCGACGGCATCAGCACTGCCGAAAAAATAAAAACCGAGTTTCAGATACCGGTGATTTATTTAACCTCTTACACCGACCGCGAAAAGATTGAACGTGCGAGCGCCACCGACCCCTACGGCTATCTGGTCAAGCCCTTCGATGAGCGTGAACTAAAAACAACGGTGGCGATGGCTCTTTCCAAATCCGTGAATGATCGAGCCATACGTGACGGTAAGCGCTGGGTCACCGCGGTGCTTAACTCGATTGAAGACGGTGTCATCACCATCGATCATCTGGCTCGCGTGCGTGACATGAATCCGCAATCAGAGGCCCTGTTAAACTGCAGCTTCTCAGATAGCCGGGATAAACAGATCATGGATATTTTCCACTTTGCTGAGCCTGAGATTCAAAGCAACTTCGCTAATACTATCCATTTCATGCTGCAATTAAAGAATCGCGGAGAACACCGCTATTCTGGTGTTATCGAGCGTCATAAACAGGATGATATACACATAGAACTGAATTTGACCCGGATTTTTTTCGGCGAAGATAATATCGTCGGCATCGTTTTAACCTTCAGAGATATTACCCTGCAACAACAGGCCAAAAGCAGACTCGAAAACTATAGTAAAGAGCTTGAGAATGAGGTTAATCAGCGCACTGCAGAGCTATTGCAGGCAAAGCACAGAGCAGAAGCCGCGAATGTGGCCAAAAGCCAGTTTCTGTCCAGAATATCCCATGAACTAATCACCCCGTTAAACCCGGCAATGGGTTATGCGCAAATTCTGATGATGGATAAATCGATCAATCAGGTCCAGCGCCAGTATGCTCAGGAAATACATACGGCCTGTGGGCATTTACTGAGCATGATGAAAGGCCTGATCGAGTTATCAAGAATCGAAACCAACAGTGTCAAACTTAATCTGGAAGCGTTCAACCCGGCAGAAGTCGTCCACAGCACCCTACAGGCTTTCAAACATAAAGCAGCAGAAAAAAAGCTTGCGCTAGAATCTCACATAGATGCCGATCTGCCGATGGTCATTGGCGATGCGAAACTGATTAATACCACACTGAATTTATTGACCGATAATGCGATTAAATTTACCAGTTCAGGAGGGGTCAATATCCGCGTGAGCCAATCCTCCGCTAGCGATGAACAGATCTGCCTATGTTTTTCAGTGGAAGATAGCGGCCCCGGCATCAGCCCGGATCTGGAAAAGTCGATCTTTGAATCTTTTAATCAGCTGGATGAAAGCAGTACGCGAAAACATCAGGGCATGGGAATCGGGCTGACCCTGAGCAAGCGCCTGATAGAATATATGAATGGAAAGATTGGCATCGATGCGGTTCAACCACAGGGCGCGCGTTTCTGGTTTGAACTGACCCTGCCTAAAGCCTGAAATCGGCCTGGGTAAAGCAGGATAGCCAGTCGTTGTACGCACTGCTAATGAGCAGGCTGGCTATCACTGACTACGCAGTTTCTACCCTGTGCTTTGGCCTGATACAGGCCGTTATCGGCGGCATGTACGATGTCTTCCAGGGTGTGATAAGTGGTGCTATAGGCGATGCCCGCACTGAAACTGACGTTAAAAGAGCCAGTTTCATGAAAATGCTCCAGCGCAGAAAATTCCTGGCGAATTTTTTCAATCAATTTAATCGCTTCAAATGCGGGTGAAGATGGCAGGATAATCCCGAACTCTTCGCCTCCATATCGGGCAATAATATCCGATTTTCGTAAGCGTTGCTTTAACACACGAGCCAGCGTCTTGAGTACTTTATCCCCGATCTGATGACCGTATTGATCATTCACGTTCTTGAAATGATCCAGATCCAGCATCACAAAAGCCATTTCGGTTTTCTCCCGCAGCGCCCGTGCTAACTCCCGCTCCAGTTCATGATTTAAAGCGATATGGTTAATCAGGCCGGTCAGGCTGTCCCGCACCATCAGGGTTCTCAGGTTACGAAATCGTTTTGCCCGAATCTCCACGGCCGCAACCAGATGATCATCGCGTATCGGTTTATGTAAAAACTCATCTCCACCGATTTTCATCGCCTTTAACTGTTCGCCCACTTCACTTTCGGTTGACAGGAACACGATCGGGACATCCACATATTCATCAATCTGTCTGATCATTTTTGCTGCTTCAATACCGGAACAGTCCGGCATGTGCAGGTCCATCAGGATTAATTCGGCTTTTTCATTGGTCAGTGTATTAAATAAAAACCGTACCCTGGTCACGATGGAGACTTTATGCCCAGCACTTCTTAACACCAGCGCATAGTGTTGTGCCAGCACCTCTACGTCTTCAACAATCAGAATTCGGTAACAATCTTCGTTACTCTGAGTTCTGAGCTGATCCAGTTTATCGATCAACTTGTTAATATCGACAGGCTTGGTGAAGTATTCTTTGCTGCCCGCTCTGACACAGGCCAGGCGCGCTTCCCAGTCATTGCGCACCGACATAAAATATAAGGGAACAGAGTACGTCTTTAAGGCGGCTAATTTTGCCACCAGATCAGGGCCAGCGGTATCACCTTCCGGTAAAATCACATCGATCAGCATCGCAAACGGTATCCGCCGGTTAACGGCACGAGCAGCTTCGGTGGCCGAATAATAGCACTCCACCGCATACCCGTATTGGGTTAAACGGGTGGCCAGATCATGGGCGAAAAACTGATCATCATCGACGATATACAGCAGATTTTCCGCTTCTGCCCTGGCATATTCAGGATCAAAAACAAGCGGGATTTTGGTCGTTTCCGATTCCAGTTCCGGTTCTGCCAGCGACAATGTAACAAGTTTATGCAGCTTCTGTTTAATCACTTCCAGATCCTTTTTATCCGCAGAGTCTGGCGCCGATATCAACTTACTGAGACAGTGTTCGAGGATGCGCGCCTGATCACTTAACTGATGGTAGCCAAACGAACCGCCGGCACCGGCCAGACTGTGTGCGGCCTTGTGCAACTCAACCAGTACTCCGGGGTTATCCGGTTGAGTCACTAAATGCTGATAAAGTGTTTGCAGTTTATCCATCCGCTCCGGCAGCTGGGCCCGAAATTCCTGTTTCAACTGCTGTAGCTTTTCAACAAGACCGCTGTCCTGGCGTCCATTCATTGCTGATTCCAGATCTTCTCGATAAGGGTTGACAGTTGCATCGGATCGAACGGTTTTGCAATTACATCCAGTACCCTCAGTGATAATAACTGTTTCACTTCATCGGGCTGAACTTTTGCCGTCATAAAGGCGACAGGAACCTGGCTGATTTGCGGGAGTTCGCGTAGTTTCGCTAAGGTCGTCGGGCCATCCATACCCGGCATCATCACATCCAGCAGGATCATATCAGGCTCGAAAGCCACGGCCTGCTCCAGCGCCTGTTGTCCCGACTCACAGAGCAGCACCTCAAACCCTCCGATGGCTTCGAGTGCCAGTTGCGCAATCTGACGAATATCGGCCTCATCTTCAACATACATAATTTTCTTTAACGGTTTCATGCCTTGTCCCTGCTACTAAATATTAGCTTTCTTATCGTCGTCAGTAACTGCTCGTTACTGGTGGTCGATTTGGTTAATACGGCCGCCAGATCACTCTTAAACTGTTTATCCACTTCCTGTCCGGAGAATACCATGACTGGACAGTCGTAGCGGATACTGTCAAGAAGCTCGAGTCCTGATCCATCCGGCAGAGCGATGTCCAGTATCAATAGATCGATTCTATGATCCTGTAAAAATGCGCGCGCCGTTGCGAGAGAGGTTGCATAATGATATTCAGCCATGTCCCCTATAATTTCAGCGGTGACCTGCACTATATCCAGCGAATCCTCTACATGTAAAATTTGCGGTTTCTCAGTGCCTGAAAAGGTATCATTCAAAGCATTGATCAGGCGTGTCTTATCCACCGGTTTTTGAATCCAGTCAACCACGGTGATCACGTCACCTCTGAAAACGGCTCTGGATTCTTCCGCCAGCGCAGAAACGACAATGATCGGTAAATCCCGGGTTTGTTCGTCCTGTTTCAACTCGGTGATCAGCTCAAGTCCATTCTGATCCGGTAACCCGAGATCCAGCAGCATGACCTGATAGTGCCGGGTCTTTAACAGCGCTTTCGCACCCGCAGCACTGGAGGCGATATCGCAGTTCATACCTTCGTTCTTTAACATCGCACTTAACACCTGGGATACATCCGGATTATCTTCACAGATCAGTATCCGCAGCTTGCCGCTGGACGTGCTGTCGGACGCCGCCACTCTATCCACTTGCGCCAGCTCAAAATAGAAGGTAGAACCTTTTCCAGCGGTGGACTCAAAACCAATCTGACCATCCAGATGCTCGATGATCGCCTTACTGATACTGAGCCCTAAACCACTACCGCCTTTCTGGCGAGTATCCGAACTATCGGCCTGGGCGAAGCGTTGAAAGATGCGTGACCTGAATTCATCTGGAATACCCAGCCCATGATCGCACACCGAAACTCGAACCCAACCCTCATTTTTGGAGAGTTCGATCTCTACCGTCTGCTGCTTTGCAGAGAACTTGACTGCATTCGATATAAAGTTGGCAAACACCTGTAACAGGCGGTTTTCATCGGCATTGACCATCACGGATGAAGTTTCACCGGTAAAGCTGAGTTTGACCCCGTGCTCCAGTGCATAACCGTTATTGGCTTCCAGTGCGACTCTGGTGAGTGCGGCCAGATCCAGTAATTTCAGGTTGAAATCCATTCGACCCGACTCAATTTTTTCCAGATCCAGAATATCATTGATCAACAGCGTCAGGCGTTCGCTATTACGATTCGCCATCTGTAACATATTTTTTGCCTTTTCAGGGATCTCGCCAACCGCCCCACCTAATACCAGACCCAGCGCACCCCGTATCGAGGTCAGCGGCGTTCTCAGTTCGTGGCTCACCGTTGAGATGAACTCTTTTTTCATTTGATCCATGCGTTTACGCTCGGTGATATCGCGCACGATACCGGTAAACATGCGTTGACCGTGGATATGCATTTCACTCACCGCCAGATCCATCGGGAAGGTCGACCCATCGCTGCGCCGTCCTTCGACTTCGCGTCCAATACCGATGACACGGGCCTGACTGGTTTGAATATAGTGACTTAGATAGCCATCGTGTTCAGTACTGTACGGCGCTGGCATCAGCATGTTGACGTTTTTCCCGACCACCAGATCTGCTGAATAGTCAAAAATACGCTCTGCTGCGGGATTCATGGTCTGTACGATGCCCGCCGAATTAATCGTAATGATCCCGTCAACCACGGTATCAACGATGGCATGGATGCGAGATTCGCTATCTTTCAATGCAATTTCTGCCTGCTTACGCTCGGTGATATCGCTAGCCACGCCTAGAAAGCCGGTAATGTTACCCTGTGCATCCTTCAGTGCGGTTACCGATAACAGCACCGGAAAGCGACGGCCATCCTTACATCTATAGGTCCATTCATTTTCATCGGCAGAGCCCAGACGAGCTTTTGCCACAAAAACCTCAAACCCCGGCTCAATCGTGGTCTCTAACTCTGCCGATAGTTGTGCCGCACGCGCGACCACTTCATCCAGCTCATGTAGCAGAGCGGGGGATTGTTTATTGACCAGCTCTTCCGCGCTATAGCCCAGCAGCGTTTCAGCATGCCGGTTAAAACTTTGAATCACCCCGACTGTATCGGTGGAAATGATGGAGAAATTAGCACTATCGAGTATCGCCTGGCGAATGGCCACCACATCCTGTAATGCTTCTTCCGTCTGTTTACGTTCGGTAATATCCCGCACGATAGCAATAAATCGTGCAGTATTTTCGTTTTCATGCACCAGCTGCAGGAAAATCTCTACCGGAAAATCACGCCCATCCCGGGTACGGTGGACCGTTTCAAAATTCAGTGTCTTCTGCCGGCCGGCGCTTAAAGGCGCTATCAGCTGGCGGAACTCATGCTCGGTCAGGTGTGGCTTGATGTCGTAGGGGTGGAGCCCCAGCAACTCCTGCTCCGAGTAACCCATACTCTCCACCGCACCTTTATTCAGGTAGACAAATTGCAGACTGTCGGCATCAAACATAAAGATCATATCCAGTGTACTATCCAGGATATGTTTAAAGCCTGCCAGCTCATCACTGACTTTAGCCCGTTGTTGTTCGTTTCTGATCGCCTCTACCAGGGTTCCCATCGTACTGATGAAAGGTGCCAGAAAATTCACCAGGGCCTGATCGTAGCCATGCACACGATTGGCCAGTCCCACCATCCCGATCATCTGTGAGTTACGATAGAATGGAATGCCTAAAAAGGCGTTTAGAGGTGGATGCCCGGCGGGTATTCCACCGCTACGCGGATCATGCGCCGGATCATTCGAAATCACTACTTCACCCGAAGTAATGGCGGCACCGAACAGGGTATCCAGATTGCTAAACTCCATACCCTCAGCAGCCTGTTGCTGATATAAAAGGCGTGTATCGTCATCCCAGGCAATATCGGTCAGGGCATAGGTTTTTAAATACGGGGTATCATCTTCACGCCTTAATATTTCCCCGATAAAGCCATACTCACTGTCGGTAATGGATAACAGATCAGACAAGATTTCATCAAACGCGAGCCGAATATTGCTACTTTGAATGAATCGTGATTGCGCGCGACTGATCGTATCCAGTAATCGATTCTGTTCCTGGATACGTTTTTCATGCTGCTTGCGTTCGGTGATGTCAGACCATAAACCGACGATTTCATCCGCCTGGCCGTGACTATCTCTGATCAGATGGCGCTGGTCATGTACCCAGTGATAGTCGCCATCGGCATGCAGAAATCGATACTCAAAAGCCAGGTCTTCGAGTTGCAGCAACTGCTGTAAATGCTGACGCACCTGCTGTCGATCATCCGCATGCACATGATCGATCCAGAAACTTAAATCGGTCATGAATGGCTGGGGCGGGTATCCGAAAACCTGGCCCGAGCTGGAACTGATGAACTGCAGCGGGCAATCTGCGCTGACCTGACAACTTACGATGATACCCAGCGTCGCCTGCACCAGATGGGTCAGGCGATCTTCACTGCGTTGCAGAGACTGACTCAACTCAAGTAATCGGCTGCGTTCCAGCTCGGCCTCCACCGTATCCGCCAGATCACGTAGTACGCTTAAAGCCTGTGCTGAAAACTCGCGCGGTTTATCATCGATGATACATAAGGTGCCAATGCGAGAGCCATCCGGTGTATGTAACGGCGCACCCGCATAGAAACGAATATTCGGAGCGCCTGTCACCAACGGATTATCCGCGAACCGCACATCCTCCAGGGTATTTCTGATATAGAAAATATCATCGCTCAAAATGGCGTGACCACAGAAGGATATATCGCGCGGTGTTTCAGTAGCGTCCAGACCCTGACGCGATTTAAACCACTGACGATCCCTGTCCACCAGGCTCACCAGCGCGATACTCACCTGAAAATGCTGTTTTACGATGCGGGTTAGACGGTCAAAACGATTTTCCGGCAAAGTATCCAGCAGTTCCAGATGCTGCAATGCAGCCAGTCGTTCTGTTTCATTTTCTGGAATGCAGGGGATTTCCATTACCGGCCTCTTGTAATCTTTAAAGGTTTAGTTACTGAATGATTCAGCCATTTACCACGATTGGGAGTACGTCGATATGCTCTTCACGAATTTTTAACACATCGGCCAGCACCGCTAAAAAGGCGACGACCAGCTCTGGCTGGAAGTGGCTGCCGCTGAGCTTTTTAATTTCACTCACGGCTTCATCGATAGGCCAGGCTTTTTTATAGGGCCGTTCACTGGTTAAAGCATCGAACACATCGGCCAGCGCTACGATACGTGCCTCCAGCGGTATCGCTTCACCGGCAAGCCCGTTTGGGTAGCCGCTGCCATCCCACTTCTCATGATGTCCAATAGCGATTCTAGAGGCCATTTTAGACAGTTCACTGGGCCGTTGGGCCTGTAATATCTCAGCACCGATGGCCGCATGGGTTTGCATGACCTGCCATTCTTCAGCGGTCAGCTTGCCGGGCTTCAGCAGGATATGATCCGGTATGCCAACCTTCCCTATATCATGCATCGGACTGGCATTCAGAAGTAATTCCGCCCACTGTTCACTTTCGCCACTGGCAAGTGCCAGCGCCTGACTAAATTTACTCATACGGATAATGTGCATACCGGTTTCGTTATCCCGGTATTCGGCAGCCCGCCCCAGGCTGCGCACTATATCTAGTCGGGTTTCCCACAGTTCCTGGGTACGAACTCTAACCTGCTGGTCGAGCAGTTCATTATGATGCAGTAAAAAATCCTGATACTCCTTAACCTTCAGCAGATTACGAATCCGTACCCGTAACTCGAGCTGATCGAAAGGCTTATTTAAAAAATCGTCGGCACCGGCATCCAGCCCATTGATGCGGGATTCCCGGTCACACAGGGCTGTCAGCATGATAATCGGCACATGCTGGGTCGATTGATTCTTTCTAATTTCTCGCGCCACCTCAAAACCATCCATGCCCGGCATCATGATATCCAGTAACACCAGATCAGGTTTAAAGTGCGGCATCATGGAAAGTGCCATATCACCACTTTGCGCGGTATCGCAACGATACTGTTCAGCCGTTAAAAATGTGGTTAACAACTTACAGTTGCTCGGATTATCATCAACAATAAGGATACGACCTGTATTCATTTACAACCTCTCTAATAAGCTGTCATCTCGACCGGTTAAAGTTTAATTTAGTTGCATGTATCAATCAGCAACAACCGCGTGCTGGCAATCTGGTAGCTTAAACTCAAACCGGCTACCCTTACCCAACTCACTATGCATACTCAGTGAGCCTCCATGGAGTTCCACCAGGCGCTTGACCAGTGCCAGACCCAGCCCGGTGCCCGCATGTTCACGTGTGATGGAAGCATCCACCTGCACGAAAGGCTGAAATAACCGGGCCTGATTCTGCGGGCTAATGCCGATTCCCGTATCCTCGACAGCGATAATCAGCTCTGCATCCTGTTGACGCGCGGATAGCACTACCCTGCCACCGTCCGGGGTGAACTTAACCGCATTCGATAACAGGTTAAAAACCATCTGTTTGATACTACGCTCATCGGCCAGCAAGGTCCCAATACCTGGATCAATTTCAGTATCAATAGTTATTAGATGCTCTGAAGCCCGCTGTTTAATCACCGACAGACTTCTATTTAACAGGCTCTGAATATCAATCGGTTGTAGATTGAGCTTCATTTTACCCGCTTCTATTTTTGACAGGTCCAGAATATCGTTGATCAGCGACAGTAAATGCGCGGAACTGTCGTAGATCTCGCGCATATAATCCAGTTGTTTGGGATTTAAATCTCCGACCAGTTGATCTTTTAATACCTCAGAGAATCCCATAATCGCATTCAACGGTGTGCGGAGCTCATGCGACATATTGGCGAGGAATTCAGACTTCATATTATTCGCCTTTTCAGCCAGATCCCTGGCCTGCGTTAAGGCAGACTCCGTTTCCTTGCGCAGGGTTATATCTCGAATAAAAATATTAAACACCACCCCATCGCCTAATTTTAACGGTGATATTCCAGCCTCGACCAGGAACATGCTCTTATTTTGATGCGTTGCGCTACATTCAACCGTCAAATGGCTGTTAACGGCCGGATCTGAGTGCATTAACTCTTTCACCGAACGTGAAACGTTAGCAGAGGCTTGTGGAAATAGCTGTTCTTCGATCTGACGTCCGATCACTTCAGAGCGTTCCCAGCCAAACATGGATTGAGCAGCCAGATTCCAGTCGATGATACGCCCCTTGCTATTGATCGCGACAAAGGCATCGTACGCGGTATCCAGCACCGAGCGTACCCGTTGCTCGCTTTCGCGTAATTCGATGGTCCGTTCCTGTACCGTCGCCTCCAGAGTGGATTGTGCTAACACCAACTCGGCTGTCATCTTACGTGCCAGCCAGAACAGGCGCTGGGCAAAGATGGCAAAACCCAGTGCCGTCACCAGGATGACCGAGCGCATCCAGATTTCATTCGGATCAAACTCGGTAAGGGCTTCAAAAAATTCCTCATCACCTAAAATATAGGCATCCATGGCGACATCCAGCAACCAGTAGCCCAGACCATAAACCAGCCCACCAATCACAAAGAAGTTTCTGATCAGGATATGATTACTTTTGAGTAGCCGCAACGTAACCCCGTGATTGAACACCAGTGCAAAAAACATGGTCACCAGCAGCAACAGGGTAAAAAAAGTAATCACCAGTGACAACCAGAGTGGATCTATGACCTGTATCCCACTCATGGCGGGTTGAAGCTGATCAAGCGGCTGCTTAGGAATCGAATAACGGACTGCGGACATGCCGGTATAATGCATACCCGCTATACCCAATCCCATGATCACCATACTTGAAATTCTGGCCAGACTGACAACCCGGGCAAAGCGCTCGCGAAAATAAAAAGCCAGCTTGATCGCCAGATAAGAGACCACCAAAGCCACGACGATAGACAGCGTCACTAGAGCGGCTTGATAGCTCATGCTGGCGACCGAAACCATCGACATCATGCCGGTGTAATGCATACTGGAAATCCCCAGTCCCATGAAAACACTCGCCAGCAGCAGGCTGTACTTTAACTGTCTGGCGCGTGTGGCTATGGTCAGTGCAAAGTACGAGGAGACCGATGCAATGAGCAGTGATAACAGAGATTTCCAGCCATCATAGGCCACCGTCACGGGTAGCTCGAAAGCCAGCATGCCGACAAAATGCATCGACCAGATACCGTAACCCAGGGTGAAGGAACCGCTCAACAGCCAGTAAACCCGATATTGCTTTTCACAGTCGAATATTTTGCGCGCCAGGCTTAATGCGGTGGCTGACGACAGAATGGCAATAATGACTGAAACCAATACCAGCGCGGGGTTGTAAACGCCTTCAATGGTCATCATGGTTTATCATCATCCGTGATCTGTAAGCCAGACAAGGTGCGGCACCCGATAATCCTTGCTGTGCACTTTTTAATTCCTGAAGTTCGCATTTCGTTAGCGCTCCAGCTGTTGCCGGATCAGTTCCAGCACTTCTTTATAACGAATCGGTTTAGCCGCATAGCCATCACAACCAGCACGCAGAATAGTCTCCCGGTCACCATCCATCGCCCGCGCGGTCAAGGCGATCACCGGGATATGGCTAGTCAGCTTATCCGCCTTCAGAAGACGCGTAGCCGCCATCCCGTCGATACCCGGCATATGTATATCCATCAGCACCAGATCCGGTAACATCTGCCGGATCAGTGGTAAACCTTCCTCGGCATTTCCGGCTTTAATCACGGTATAGCCGGCATGCGCCAGCACTCCACAGATGAGTTTCATGTTGGAGAGATTATCTTCAACCACTGCAATCACTGCCATCAGCTAACACCCCTGGAAATATTCACAAAATCATCCACCACTTTTAACAGCCTGGATTGCTTTACCGGTTTTATGATCACCGCGTCACCCCATAATGCAGCACTATCCATTTCCTCCCTGGTCACAAGTGCGACCACTGGAATAGCGTCATACTCAATATGCTTTGCCTTTTCCTGCAGAAACAGGTTCCCGTTTTCGACCATCGAAGCACTGTCCAGCGTGATCAACACAGGCCGCTCTATTGTTAAAAAACTCAGCGCTTCGTGACTGTTCATGGCCTGCTTGACGGAATAGCCTGCATCACCCAGATAGAGTTGCAGCAGATTTGCCTGTTGCTGATCCTCGCCCACCACCAACACCCGTTTACGAGCCTTCTCGGCCTCCGGTTTCCACAGTGGATCAGATGCTATTGCGGTTGAGTTCAGCAGATGTTGAATGTCACGCAAGAAGGACTGCGCATCAAACTGACTCTTTTCTACAATCTTTAATACCCGGTTATTAAGCAGTGCCCGATCTTCTTTTGTGAGTATCCTGTCGGTCAGAATCACGACCGGAATATCACGTGTTTGCTCTTCACTATGCAGGCTGTTGATGACCTCAATGCCGGTTACTCCTGGCATCATTAAATCCAGCAGAATAAGCTCAGGCTTATGGCGTAGGGCACTAAGCAGTGCGTCTTCACCGCATCCCGCATTCAGCACCTGATAACCATTTTCCTGTAGCTCAATGGTTAAACTATTAACAGCGTTCAGATCATCGTCTACCACCAGTATCGTTTTACCGGCATCAGGGCTGTACTGATGAATGACGCGCTGAACCGTTTGCAGTAACTGCATTTTATTAACCGGCTTTTCCAGCACATCGACCGCTCCCAGTTCCATACCCCTGTTTCTGTCCGCCACGATCGATACCACCATCACGGGGATGTGTGCTAACTGTTGATCCTGTTTCATCTGGCGCATCACTTCCCAGCCATCGATGTCGGGTAATAAAATATCCAGTATCATCAGATCAGGCTTATGCTGAGCCGCCAGCCTTAAGCCCTCACTGCCAGTTAAAGCATGCAGCACCTGACACTTGACAGAGGATAATTGCTGTGTCATCAAATCGGCGGCAGACTGATTATCTTCCACCATTAACACTATTTTTTTCTCGGCCAGGCTATCGCTAGTGCTTGCCCGCAGTTCATCGAAGCGCTGATTGACGATGGCCATTTCCTGAGTAATGGATACACTCGATTCAGCCTGTTCGTCTAGCAACGTCTCCGTCACCGGCAGCGTGAAACAAAATTGACTACCAACGCCAGCACAACTTTCAACGCTGACCTTACCTTGATGCAGCTCGACCAGACGCTTGACCATCACCAGCCCTAGACCGGTTCCTTCATACTTACGCGAGATGGAGCCATCTACCTGCTGAAAGGGTGTAAACAATTCCGCCTGCTGCTGTTTGCTGATACCAATTCCAGTATCGCTCACACACACTTTTAGCTGTTGATTATGCTGCGTGACATCAATCAAAACCTGCCCACCCGTTTCGCTGAACTTGACCGCATTCGAGAGCAGGTTATAGATCACCTGTTTCAATTTTCGTCCATCGGCCTGTATCGTTTGAGTCACTTCGGCTGCAATATTGAGTTTGATTTCAATGCTATTGGCATACGCCTTTTCTTTCACAATAGACAGGGCATTGCTGATCAGTTCATGGATATTCACCGGCTCCAGATAGAGATCCATTTTTCCGGCTTCGATCTTGGAAAGATCCAGGATGTCGTTAATCAACGACAATAAGTGGTGGGCACTATTGAAAACTTCCAGCGTATAATCCTGCTGCTGCGCATTCAGATCGCCTAACAGGCCATCCTTGAGAACTTCTGAAAAGCCAATAATGGCATTCAAGGGGGTCCGTAACTCATGCGACATATTAGCCAGAAACTCTGTTTTTAGCCGACTCGCTCGTTGCAACTGTTTATTTTTTTCGGTTATTTCCTGCCCCCGCTGACGCAGTTGTTCGGATAGCATTTTCAGATTGTGATAATGCATACCATTATTCAACGACACCCCTATATGATCCGTTAAGCGCTCGACAAAAGAGATATCTCTACGCTTGAAGGAATGGGCGGAAGCGATCACGATGACGCCCAGCAGCATGTTGGCAAAAATAATCGGTGCTGCCAGTACGGCCGCCGGGGTGATCGAAAATAATCCGCTATCGATCTTGAACGGCATATCGATGCTGGCTGTAATTTCGATCGTTTTGCGCTGTTCGGCCACCTGTCCAATCAAACCTTCACCCAGTCCAATTTTAGCCGTAAAGCTCTCTGGTACCCCGTAGCTGGTAACCGCCTTGAATGCGGTGCCAGTCTCATCCAGTAAATACACTGCCGACACCGTGAAGTCATGATGTTCAGCCAGTATCGGCAGAATTTGCTTGATCACCTCATCCACTTTAAAGCTACTACTCAACAACGCCATGATCTGGCCCAGACTACGCTCATATAAGGCAGATGCTTTTATCTCGCTGTTTTTATCTGCCAGCGCCTGCTCCGCCATCCGGCGCTCACTGATGTCCTGTTTGATCGCAATAAAATGAGTGACCATTCCCGCGCTATCTTTTACTGGAGTGATGGTCTGTTCTTCGGTGTACAGCGAACCATCTTTACGGCAGTTAATCAGTTCGCCCTGCCAGACACGACCGGATCGAATAGTCTTCCACAGATCATCGTAGTATTCAGGGGACTGTCTACCTGACTTTAACAGCTTGGGATTTTTGCCAATGACCTCTTCAGCACCGTAACCCGTCATGCTTAAAAACGAGCTATTGACCCAGCTAATGATGCCTGATTTATCGGTAATCACTATCGCATTAGCCGCGGCTTCCAGTGCCGCTGACTGCAGATTGAGCTGAGTCATCGCGGCCCGATGCTCGGTGTCATCGCGTACGAAAGCGACAAATCGCCCGGAACCAGAGTCATCACGAATCAGCTGTAAAAAAATCTCCACTGGAAACTCTGTGCCATTCTTTTTGCGATGCACGGTTTCGAAATGCAGCGTGTCCTGGCTTGCGTTTAACAGGGGTTTTATCAGCTCGCGAAACTCTTTTTCAGAAATATACGGTTTGATATCGTAGGGTGTCAGCTTGAGCATTTCTTCCCTGCTATAGCCCATGGTCTGTTCCGCGCCACGATTCAGATAGATAAATTTCAGGGTTTCGGCATCGAACATAAAGATCATGTCCAGCGTATTATCCAGCGTGTACTTGAAGCGTTTAACCTCTTCCATCGCCAGATGGCGTTCGGTGATATCCCGCACCACACCGTTGAACATCACTACCCCGTCGACCTCCATCTTGCTTACCGCCAGATCCATCGGAAAGGTCGAATGATCCTTGCGCCTGCCAACCACCTCGCGCCCGGAACCTATAATCTGGGCATGCCCGGTATTGAGGTAGTTTTTCAAATACTGGTCGTGCCCGGATCGGTAGGGCTCCGGCATCAGCATGTTGACATTATTACCGATCATTTCTTGCGCACTATAGCCAAACATTCTTTCGGCGGCCCGATTGACGCTGCAGATACTGCCTGCCGTATCAATGGTTATGATGCCATCGATAACGGTATCCAGAATATTTTTTAGTTTTTGTTCAATGTTCAGATTTCGCATAGTTGGTTCAGATTTCGCATAATTGTTTTTTTCCGAGCCTGTTGAAGCCGGCAACGGCTTATCCCAGTTATTTATTTCAAGGACTGATTATAGCGCATATTATGATAATTTTGATAAAAATGATAAATTTGATACATATGATAGATTTGAAAGAAATGCTACTATACGTGAAATTCCAGTACGTAAACTTTCAGCGCCCTAATGGACAAAAATGTCAGACCCCGTTTCACAGTATGTAACCAGTAAACAGGCCTCTGTAATGCTTGATGTCAGCCTGCGGACGATTCAGTTGTGGGTGGAAAATGGAGCACTTCGAGCGTGGAAAACCCCCGGTGGGCATCGCCGAATCTTTCTGGACTCTATCAACGAACAGTTGAAACAACGAAAAACCGGTTATTCTCCACCACAAAAACCCAGGCCTTCGAGTCACTCCCTACTCAAGGTCATTGCGGTGGATGATGATCCCGTACAACTGGAACTGGTCAAGGTGCTGACATCAAGATCTGCCGTCGAGGTAAGCCTGATCACGGCATCTGATGGTTATGAAGGACTGGTACTGATTGGGAAGAACAAACCGGATCTGGCCATTATTGACCTGTCGATGCCGAATATTAACGGCTTTGACATGATCCGCGCCCTGAGCCAGAACGAATCGACCAGCGCCATGAAGATGCTGGTTATCACGGGTCTCAACCAGCAGCAGATCAAAATGAACGGCGGGTTACCCGATTTTGTATCGGTGATTAGCAAACCGGTCAGTTTTGAGCAACTGGAAACAGTACTCAAGCAGACCGCCACTGCGGTTTTTAGCGGCCCCTGATCGGCATTCAACTCTGCGCTAACCCAAGCCTATACCCCGCTTTTAGCACAACAGGTATGCGCTTCCGGGGCAGCATTTCAGGTAGTCGATAGCGCAGGTCCTTTTTCGATCTGTTTACGTTTCCATTCCTGATGCCACTCGATGAGCTCTGCTCCCGGCATAGGTCTGGCGATGAAATAACCCTGCGCGAAGGTACATCCCAGACTGGTGACCAGACTAAGATCCTGCTGGGTTTCAACACCTTCAGCAACGATCGACATATTGAGTTTTTTGGCCAGTTGTACGCTGGACTCTACAATCGCGCGCGCAGAACTATTAGCGCAAGCACCGTTTACGAAAGCACGATCTATTTTCAGTTCGGTAAATGGGATTCGTTGTAACTGTTCCATTGAAGAGTAGCCTGTCCCAAAATCATCGATCGACAGGCCAATCCCTTTGAGACTGAGCCGGGTGAGTATATCGAGCGCAGCAGTAATATCCTGCATCAATCGACTTTCCGTAATTTCCAGCATTATTCTGGCGACATCCATGCCCGTGTTTTTGGCACATTTTACGATATATTCTGGCAGATCCAGGCGATCCAGCGAATCGACCGAAAGATTAATGCTCAGATTGACATCCAGCCCGGCTGTGAGCCAGTGCTGACACTGCTGCATGGATTTCCTGATAATAATATCCGTCATTTCATTGATCAGATTCATCTCTTCAGCGGCGCCAATAAAAGCATCTGGCGGTATCATGCCGCGTAGCGGATGCTGCCAGCGCACCAGCGCTTCAACGCCATATAACTGACCGCTCTGTAGATTAATCTGAGGCTGATAAAACACCACCAGCTGATCTTTTTCCAGCGCCTCCCGAAACTCCTCCAGCGAGATGGAAAGCTGGCTACACTGTGGACGAGGCGTCTTTTTCTCGCCCACCCGGAGCAATAAATCCGTCAGTGGCTGGATCGTGACCGGTTTTTCCAGTGCTCCAAGAATATTTAAGTTACGGTCACGTGCGATATTTTCTACCGAACGGAGCAGGCGCGTGTCTTCACCGCTAATCAGAATGATATCGCCCTGATAATCCAGTGCAGCCAGATGTCGTAGCAACTCGACACCATCCATCTCAGGCATATTAAGATCCAGCAATAAGACCGAAGGTGGCTGTGGCAGATTTTTAATCATGGATAAAGCCTGTTCGCCGGAAACGGCTCTGATCAGGCGCGTGATACCCACATTATTCAGCCGCGAGCTGATGAGATCGAGCACAAACGGATCATCATCCACAATCATCGCGTCATCGAAGCCAAACAAAATATCATTTTTATGCTGGCTAAGCTGTTGCAGGCTGACATAGCGTTCTACGTCCGCAAACGCCTGGCTAACTTTAGGGATGATCTGATCCATCAACTTCCAGTCCTGACTCGTCGAAGCCGTTTCCAGTTGCTGACAAAGTGTAGCCATACGGATTGCACCGATGGCACGTGATGATGACTTTAGTTTATGACAGGCATCCCTGACCTGATCGCAGGAATGCATCTGTTGCGCCTGCTGCACAGATAAAATGATGCCCGGGGTCGTATCCACAAAAAGCTGGAAAAAGTGGCGCTGTTTTGCGGGATCGCTACCCACGTAATTTTCCAGCGCGGTGGTATCGATAACCCAGCCTGTTGCGTAGCCATCCCGGTCTGCCTCGACTGTCGGCTCTTTTTCGCGCGCGAGGGCATCATCTACACAGGCTAAACCTTTCGGATCAATGGCATCATTCACCAGCCATTTTTTCAGCGTCAACTGCAGCGAATTTAAATCGACTGGTTTTGACAGGTAATCATTCATACCCATTTTGAGGCAACGCGTGGCCTCGGTTGCTGCGGCATTCGCGGTTATCGCAATGATAAGCAGTTCGTCTAAACGGCTATCGCTGGAATCTCTGATCGCCTGGGTAAGCTGGTAACCATCCATTTCAGGCATATTGATATCCGTTAACAGGAGGTCATAATCGTGTTTCTGCAGAATCTCTAATGCCTGCTTTCCATTCGCGACAATATCAGCGCTATAGCCCAGGGTACGCAATTGAATCTCTAACAGATCCTGATTGACCGGATTATCTTCGGCCACCAGAATGCGATAGTGTTTCTTTATCGCTGTGGTTTCCAGCTTCGCATTCTTAGCAGTGGTACTGTCTTTAACCGGTAAAACCGACTGCTCGGCAATCGGTAAGTCGATGTAGAAAGAGCTGCCCTTACCCGGCTCACTTTTTACACTGATAGAGCCGTGCATCAGTTGCACCAGTTTCTGTGTGATCACCAGCCCTATACCGGTACCCTCTATCTCACTATTTTCTGCGCCCAGCCGATTGAACGGCTGGAACAGATTGGGCAGGTCGTGCTGCTGGATACCCGAACCCGAATCAGTGATGCAAATACGATGATAACCCTGCGGTGCCGCTGAACAGCTGATTTCGACATGGCCTTCAGGCTTATTGTATTTAATGGCATTGTTGATGATATTCAGCAGCACCTGCTTCAGTCGGGTATAGTCGGCTAATACCCAGACATCGTTACACGCTCTGTCTTCGGAGGAGTGATTACGATAACTCAGAGCAATACTCTTTTTGCGCGCCTGTGGCTCGATCAGCCGGCAGGTTTCCTTCAGTACCTGCTCCAGCCGGACGGGGTCGATCGCTATATCGATATGGCCGGCTTCAATCTTGCTGAAATCCAGTACGTCATTGATTAATTCGAGCAACAGCTTACCTGCGTTATAAATCTCAACAGCCTGCTTATACTGAGCACCGGATAAAGTTTGATCCAGCTCCAGCAACTGAGCAAATCCCATAATCGCGTTCAATGGGGTTCGTAATTCGTGACTCATGCTGGAAAGAAATTCAGATTTGGCCCGACTGGCCTGTTCGGCTTCATCTCTGGCGGCAATCAAAGCCTGTTCGTTCTGTTTGCGCTCACTGATATCCCTGACGATTCCGGTGAAACGACGATTTTCGTCTGCATGCATCACACTAATGGAAAGCTCCATTGGAAAGACAAAGCCATCCTGTCGCCGGCCTTCAACTTCCTGCACATTTCCAATCACGCCGATCTTCGTTGAGTCCTGGTGGTACTCAATAAAGCTATCAAACGCAGCATGATAGGACTCTGGCATCAGTATTTTGATGTTTTCCCCGATCACTTCCTGTGCCTGATAAGAGAAGATTTTCTCAGCAGCCAGATTGAATGACTCAATAATACCCTGACTATCAACAGTAATGATGCCTTCCGCCACTGTTGCCAGAATCGTACTGGCTTTATCTTCACTACTGCGAAAAGCCTGCTGCATTTCATCGCTCAGCAACTCGGTTCGTTCTGCTTCGATCAGGTTTGCACAGGTGGAGATCAAGGGTTGCAGGCGCTTCAGCACACTCTTACTGTAACCCTGCTTACGGTTGGCGAGTCCGATGATACCAGTCAGTTGCTGACCGAGCTTTAACGGTATACCCAGGAAAGAGTTCAGGGCTGGATGGCCTTCCGGCACACCTGCAGCCCTTGGGTCATGCGCGGGGTCGTTAGAAACCAGGGCTTCGCCTGAACTAATAACCGCACTTAGCAGGGTATTGGGTGCTTTAAACTCAAGCGTTTCCCCACTCTGCTGATAATACCTGAGCATATCTTCACTAAAACCCTCGGCTGAAATATGGCGGGTACGAATAAAGGGCGATTGATCCTCCGGATAGAGAACTTCGCCAATAAAGCCGTATTCACTTTCAGATATTTCGAGTACCGCCTTGAGTAAACGCTTAAACACCTGTTGCCGATTGACTCCAGAAATAAAGTCTTCCTGTAAGCTGTAGATATGCTCGAGTATCGTTTGCTGCAGAAGGTTTTCTTCCGCAGCCCGATTGCGCTCTGAAATATCGCGCAGAATGGCAACAAAACGCGCTGGTGCGCTCTCTGGAGTGATAAATTGCAGGCGAATTTCGACCGGTATCTGTTCGCCACCCTTATTCTGTAAAAGCGCCTCAAAACTGAAAGCCTCGTCAGGGCTGGCAATCACCTGTGACAGAATTCTGCGAATTTCATCCTCGCTCAGGCCGAGGTCTATATCCAGCAGGGTCAAACCTAATATTTCCTTTTCCGTGTACCCAGTGCATTCCATTGCACTTTTATTCACATAGAAAAACCTGAGTGTTTCAGGTTCAAACATGAACAGCTTATCGGTTAATTCATTCAGGGTCAGTTTGAAACGGTGGAGGTCGGTCTGTATTTCTTTAAGATAAGTAATATCCGTGATCGATCCGGAAACCCGATAAGCATGGCCACTTTCATCACGTAGCGCTACACCTCGACTGCGAAACCAGCGGTAATGACCAGCACGCGTAAACATCCTGAATTCACTATCATAGCGGGCTTCCGGATTATCAAGGTGATTTCTGAAAGCTTCCTGAACCCGTTGCTGATCATCAGGGTGAAGATCCTTGAATAGCATTTGAAAATCTTCCGTTGATTCTTTGTTTTCATAGCCCAACAGATTTTTAAACTGTGCCGAAAGATAAACTTTATTACTTTCGATATCCCAGTCCCACAAGCCGTCATTTGAGCCGGCTACGGCGAGATTATAACGTTGTTCAGACTCTTTAAGGCGTTGCTCAACCTTATTGCGCCGGCATTGACTCACGGATAGCGCTATATAATCGGCTATAGAACGGGCGAAGTTCTGATCTTCATAGCTCCATTCTCGATTAACCCCCCGGTGCTCGTTACAAACGACCCCCAGCAATTCACCATCCAGCTGAATCGACACATCTAGCCTGGACTGAATCGCATTCGGTTGCAGATAAGCCACAAGCATTTCCCTTGTTCTCGGGTCCTGTCTCACATCAACGGCATCTATTATGCGACTGTGCTGCAATGCGGCAAAATAAACTGGAAAACCAGTCAGCTCCATCATTGGGGCATCTGGATGCAGACCCGAAGCACGATCGAATAGATCGGCACAGTAGAGCTGGGACAGCGAATCATTGAATAACCAGATACCCGCGCGATCGACATTCAGGCCCGCGCAGGCAGCCTGAGTTATGCCCTCAAATGTCGACTGAAAGTCACAGGGATCGGGCTCTTCACGCTCTACCAGTGCAGACATAATCTCATGCTGCTGGCGTAAATTCTCCGCTTTCACATCTTGTGACGCGTAAAATCGTTTGATCGAATATTGAAAGCTATAAGCTCCGGCAAATACCAGAATAACGGCTACCGATGAGGTGATTAAAATCACCATTAGATAAGGTGACAATAACTCCGCAGTATTCACTTTTGCCACAATACCCAGTTTATATTCCGGCATGTATTGATAGGCAGCCAGAACCTTTTCAGCATGATGATCCAGCCCCGTTACAACGCCAGATTTACCCGAAAGTGCCAGTCGCATAGCTTCTGCCAGGTTTGAATCGAGCCTCAGGCTGAAGTCTTCATGTGCCGGATCCATGGCGTGTTCATGATCATAATTCTCGCCCATTAACAGAAATACAATTCTGTCACCCTGCAACTTTGCTACCACGAATTCACTACTGTTACCGATTAAGTTTGCTTCACGATTCATCTGACGCATATGTTTGATGGCATTCAGAATCAGTCTGCCTTCAGCATTCTCATCTTTTTGTATTTCCTTTTCTTCCAGCAACTGCATGGTTTTCATCAGCGTGACCTGATTATGCACACTATCTGTCAATAGTTTCCCATGCTGTTGTAGAGCTAGAAAATAAAGCGCAATGATGGTCGAAGTGATCGCAACAATAGAAATTGAGGACGACACGGTAATCAGCCAG
Source organism: Gammaproteobacteria bacterium (assembly GCA_014382695.1). Lineage (GTDB taxonomy): Bacteria > Pseudomonadota > Gammaproteobacteria > JACNJF01. Next base: position 31,982 of record JACNJF010000146.1, read on the forward strand.
AGCAATTGCCTGGTCAGGAAAATTTTTGAAAGTTTCATATCAACGAATGAAAATAAATTTTTATTATTAAATTTATTATTATTTAGCCATCACAGACCGACCCACAAGACCAGCAACAGTTATATCTGTTGTATACAGCAGTATAGATTATGAATACAGCATTTTTTCAGATTCTACTTCTCACTATCAACTCTAGTATATCTGTTGAATTTCAGCCAAAAAAAAACCCTCAATGAGGGTTTCGTTTTTAAATATGGCGGAGAGAGAGGGATTCGCTTTTAATTAATTTACCCTCATAAATCAATTTGTTAACCTTTACT
>JACNJF010000051.1:0-27807 GCA_014382695.1 Gammaproteobacteria bacterium
AAGGATTGATTATTTTTTTTTATCAGCTACACTTGTATGAGTTCTTAACCCCTAGCGTAGCCTTCATGAAGTTTAAAGTATCGATCATTCTGTTCATCCTCGTCGCAGTGGCACTCACTGGCTATGGACTTAAATCATCGGTTTTTCCACCAACACAGGCTGAAGCAAACCGCAAAGAGCTATTGATCTATTGTGGGATCACGATGATTCAGCCCATGTCTGAAATTGCCTCCATCATTGAGCAACAGGAGCAGGTCAAGATATCCATAATCAAAGGTGGTTCTGGGAATCTATTGAAATCCATCAAGTTCAACCAGGTCGGCGACCTTTATCTGCCCGGTTCCGAGTCCTATATCCAGCAGGCTAAAGCCGAAAGCCTGATCGTAGAGACGGTGCATGTGGGTTTCAATCAGGCCGCGATGATGGTGCAAAAGGGAAACCCGCGTGCGATAAAAGCGGATCTGAACGCACTCACAGAGACAAACAATTACGTCGTCATCGGCAATCCAGAGAGCGGTAGTATCGGCAAAGAAACCAAAAAAATCCTCACTTCTGCCCTTCTTTTCGACGATGTTATGAGCAATGCACGCGAAATGACCACAGATTCAAAGCGTTTGATCGAGGTATTAAGAAAAGGTGAGGCAGATCTGGTGATTAACTGGTATGCGACGGCCAGGTGGCCAGAAAATATCGCCTATGTCGATACGTTGATGATCGATGAACAGTATGCAAAAAAGAAAAATCTGATTCTGGCTTTGCTCAGCAGTTCCAGATACCCTGATATAGCCAGAAAATTTATGGACTATGCGGCCTCGGAACAAGGGCGCAGTATTTTTAACAAGTATGGACTGTATACCATTAACTAGTTAATTGCCTGTATGCTTACTAAATTCGATCGATCCATACAACGCCAGATTATAGGTCTGGTACTAAGCTTTCTCACCATTCTGATCACACTCGCTGTGCTGCATAACCGCTTCAATGAACAAAATATCCGACTCCAGCAGCAGTTGAAGAATCAGGCCGCCCGTCAGGATATAGGCATCTCCATTCACCAACGCCTGTTCGTTGCAGAAACCGTTCTATTTAAACTCAGTTCACTGGATAATCCGCGTGAACTGGACGTCGTACGCAAACGCTTTGATGCTAACCTGGACGTTATTCAGAACGGGATCGATGTGCTGCAAAATGGAGGCACTTTCAGGGATAATATCGCCACCAATATTCCTGAACGTAATACGATGGAACTGGTGGCTCACTACCAGAAATCGACTGTTGAAGGCTATGTGCTTGAAGTTCTGGAACTGGGGCCGGCGATCTATGAAATCGATGAACAGGTACGGTTATTGATCAACCTGATCGATTTACGCATCGTAGAGCAGGGTTTACAGCGAGATAAAACACAGTCACGGATCACTAATTTACTCAAAATAATCGATACAGGATTGCAGCGTTTACAGGAAAATTCTGCCAGGGTTCTGTTTGATAGTCAGATAAAAATCGAGTCTTTAACCGATCGGCTTGAGCAGGCTGAACATAAACACAACCAGTTTCGTATACCGGTAATTGTCCTGTCGCTATTGCTGGCGGCATTCTCACTTTACTTTACCCTGCTGCGCATAAGAAAGGCGATCAATGAGCGAAACCAGGCCGAACAGCAACTGCATCTACTGCTATCCACCACCGCAGAAGGTATTTTTGGTATTGATAAAAACGGGCTAACGACTTTTATCAATCCGGCGGCATCACGTATGCTGGGATATTCCCCGGAGGAACTTCTGGGAAAGGAAAACCATACCCTGTTTCATCATACCCATAGCGACGGCAGGCATTATCCGGCCGCCGAGTGTCGTGTGCTGAATGTTATACGCGATGGCATAGTGCAAACCGTAGATAATGAAATATTCTGGTGTAAAAACGGTGATTCGTTTCCGGTAGAGTATACTGGCACCGCGATCTGGGAAGATAATGAGATTGTTGGAGCGGTGGTCAATTTTCGTGATATCAGCCAGCGCAAGCTGGCTGAAAAGCAGATTCATACACTTTCACAGGCGATCGAGCAAAGCCCGGTATCGGTGGTCATTACCAGTATCGAAGGGGAGATAGAGTATGTTAACAGCGCCTTTGTGCGTGCCACCGGTTACAGTGCGGCCGAAGCCATAGGTCAGAACCCTAAATTCCTCAAATCAGGCAACACGGCAACCTCGCATTATCGCGACTTATGGGATGCGATCAGCAACGGCAAATCCTGGCAGGGTGAGTTTCAAAACCGTAAAAAAAATGGTGAGCTGTTTCTGGAACATGCATACATCGCCCCGGTTATCGATGAAACTGGCGTCACAACCCATTTTCTGGCAGTTAAGGAAGACATCACCGTGCAGAAAAAACAGGAAGAAAAAATCCTGCATCAGGCTAATTACGATAGCCTGACAAATCTGCCAAATCGTTTTCTAACCCTTGATCGCCTGTCGCAGCTGATCAAGGAATCACAGCGTAGCAAACAGCAGGCAGCGGTCCTGTTCCTCGATCTGGATGATTTTAAAAAGATCAATGACTCCATGAGCCATGAAATCGGTGATCAGTTACTGGTGCAGGCGGCCAGACGTTTACGTGACTCGGTACGAGACGGCGATACCGTTAGCCGTCTGGGCGGGGATGAATTCATCGTGCTGATGGGGAATCTGAAATCTGCCGATGATGCCTATCCGGTCGCAGAAAAATTACTGCATTGCTTTCGCAATACCTTCCAGCTGGATGGACGTGAGTTGAGTGTTACCGTCAGTATCGGTATCGCGATTTATCCGGAAGATGGCAGTAATCCGGCCGAACTACTGCGTAATGCAGATGCCGCGATGTACCATTCCAAGGAGCAGGGACGCAATGCCTATCATTATTTCACCAGCGCGATGAATCAGGGGGTTTCGCGTCGACTGCAACTGGAAGAACAGTTACACGGGGCACTCGAGCGCCAGGAATTTCATCTGTGTTATCAACCCATGATCGATATCAAAAGCAATACCATTGTGGCCGCTGAAGCCCTGCTGCGCTGGAATAATGATGCACTCGGCTTTATTTCGCCGGATGAGTTTATTCCGATTACCGAAAAAACTGGGCAAATTGTCTCGATTGGGCAGTTTGTACTGAAACAGGCTCTCGCGATGGCAGCACGTTGCCAGCAATTGCAGTCGAAATTCAAGATTGCGATCAATTTTTCACCGTTACAGTTTCGTGATCCTGATCTGTTACAGCAGATTCAGGATGCGCTGAAGCAGGCGGGCGTGTCGAACGATTCACTGGAGCTGGAAATCACCGAAGGTGTCCTGATGAGCGGTTATTCGTATATCGACGAAACCCTGAAATCGCTAAGCAAATCGGGCGTCGATATCTCGATGGATGATTTCGGCACCGGTTTTTCATCACTCAGCTATCTGCGTAGTTATCCGTTCAGTATCCTCAAGATTGATCGTAGTTTTATCAATGACATCACGATTGATCCGGCCGATAGAGAGCTGGTGAATGCCGCAATCGCGATGGCTCACTCTCTGGGCATAAAAGTGGTCGCTGAAGGGGTCGAAACACTGGAGCAGCTAAACCACCTGAAAGGCCAGGGCTGCGAGATAGCACAGGGTTACTATTTCAGTAAACCACTACCCGACGATGAATTCATCCGCCTACTGGAAGCAGGGCCGCAGATTGAAAGGGGTTAGCGGTAAAATTAGCGGGTAACTTACACCACTGTTTGACTGCTGAGTGTTCGGATAAAAACCTTCTCACCACGAAGCCCACGATGGACACGAAGCAAAGAATACCAATAAAACCTTCGTGCACTTCGTGTCCTTCAAATCCTTCGTGACACGCTTTTATGTGCTGTGAATCCGGCTTCATAAAGAAATCGTCATACCAGCATGCTGTTAGCGGGTATCCATTTCACAGTCTGGCAACTTCCATCAATTGTTTAACTGCTGAGTGTTGGGATAAAATTTTTTCCACCACGAAGCCCACGATGGACACGAAGAAAAGAATACCAATAAAACCTTCGTGCTCTTCGTGTCCTTCAAATCCTTCGTGACACGCTTTTATGTGCTGTGAATCCGGCTTCATAAAAAAACCGTCATACCAGTGAACGGCCTGATTTCATTTGAAGGCGCTGCTGGTTTCGCTAGCGTTCAAAGGTATACAGAATATCGGCGCCCTGGTATTCACCGCTTTCTGCTTTGAGTTGCCATTTATCCGATATTTTATAGCGTACCGACAGGGTGTTGACGGATTCGATCAGGCCGACACCATAGCTGACGTAGAGGCGTGGTGACAGGTAGCGTCCGATGACCAGCGATGCCTGATCGCCGGTATCATTGCTTTCGACGCGCATTTCATCCAGCCCGAAGCGGTCGCCGATGGTTCTGGCGATACGATCACCGCCGCTGAGTCCGAGAGCGAGCGCGGCCTTGGCCATGATCGCTCCATCTTCTCCCGAGCTGCTTTCCAGCGGGCGTCCCATCAGCAGATAGGACAGGGCATCGGTCTGGCCCATGGCCGGGGTGGAAAACAGGTCGAGCTCGGGTGCGTTGAGGCTGCCTTTGACCGCGATGCCGGCCGTCACTTCATTGATCTTGCGCACCGCGCGTATGTCCAGCCCCGGGTTGGTAATCGGGCTGGCGGTATACAGCAGGCGTCCGCGCTCTATATCCAGCCGCTGTCCGTAGGCACGGTAGCGTCCTTCCGGGATGTTTATTTCACCGGTGGCCTTGGTAAACTGACCGGGCTCATCTTCTAGTAGTAGATTTCCGCCCAGACGTCCTTCAAAACCGAAACCAAAAAAATTAATCCGCTCACCCAGGGTTAAACGGACCCGAGTGGTCATCGCGAATTTTTCTTCCGGTAGCTGTTCTTCTCCGATGAACACGACATCGTTCGACACGCGTGCGGCGCTGGTCGTGTCACGTGGCTGCAGATCGGCATACGGTATATGGATATTGCCGCTGATGTTGATGTTGCGCTTTACCAGCAGGATCTTTAGATCGGGTGAGACCTGTACGCGAGCCTCGGGTATGCGTGAAACTTCAAACTCCTGTCCCTTGATACTGAGTTCGGTTGGCCAGCCGGCTTTGGGGTTCAGCTGAGTCTGCCCCAGTAACTGCAGGCTGCCTTTACCCGATTGCGCATCCAGCTGGAAATTCAGTTTTTCAAAGTTTTCACTCTGGCTACTGAGTCGGATGTGCTCGATATTGAGACCGAGACGGGGGATTTGCAGACTGGAGTTTTGCAGACTGGCTTCCAGCATCATACGCGGTTGCGACAGCTTGCCATCGGCGGACAGGTTCATCGCCAGATCACCCTTCAGTTTACTGATCTCGGGGACCAGGGCTTCGATGAAGCTCAGATCCAGCACGCGTAGACGGGCATGAGCCTGAATCGGTGTATTGGTGATCTCGAACTGTAATGGATTGAAGCCGACTAACTTCGCTTCGGCGTTAAACAGATCGCCATTCTCCATCGCGATTTCAGAGCTGGCTTCGAGTCCTTTTTGATTTAGCAGAATATCGATACGCCCGTTACGATAGGCCCATTGTTCCAGTTCACCATCCAGCAGCGGGTACATGATGCTGCCAGCGGGCAGTTCGATATGCGCCTTGCCCTGTAACCGGGTCTGATCCTGCAAATGCAGTTCGACGCTGGCGTTGGCCACACTATCCAGTTTGATATCGGCGGGCAGCCAGGCGCTGAATTGCATCAGCGGTAATTTGCTCAGCAGCAAGGTCGATTGCCAGTCATCATCCAGACGTTTTAGCGTGGCACACAGTTCAGCCTGTTGTGGATTCAGCCAGCATACGGTTTCCAGTTCGATGCTGCGCTGATCGATACTCAGTCGCGCTGGCTTTTTCAGCTGCCAGCTGGAGTAGTGGCTGGTTTCAATGCTGGCCCGGCGAATATCGCCCTGCCAGCCCTTGCTATGCGCTTCACCTTTTAATTCTATTTCTGTGCTGAACTGTGGCGACACGACTTTAGCCACGATGCGCTGTTTCAACGCGGTGATATCGACCGACTCCAGCGCATTGTTTTGTAGCATCAGTTCACGAGCCAGCAGATTAAAGTCGGCTTTATGCCAGGCATTCAGGTCGACATCGATATTACCGCTGAGACTGCCGACCTGATAATCCGGTAGTTGCAATTTTTTAGCGTTGAATGTGGCCAGGATATGCGGTGTTTCGCGGCTTCCCTTAAGCTGGCCTGAAGCCTGTAGCTCCCCGCTCGCCTGTGGATGCAGTTGTACCAGATCGCTGGAATCTATCGACCAGTCGAGGTTAAGCGTTGCTCCTGCCTGACCCTTCAGCCTGATTTTGGTGTTACCGGACTGTAATGCCAGCTGCTGGATATCGAGCCGGTCTCCCAGCCAGCTGAGCTGACTGCTGGCCGATAGCGGGTAGTCACGTAGTTTTCCGGATAACTCTGCAATGTCGGCGGATACCGTCCAGCGTCCATCATCGAGACGGCCCGCGGTGGTGAATTTGCTATTCAGTTTTCCGGGCCATTCAGCCAGTAGCAATGCGGGGTCGATTTCACTCGCATCGACCTCTGCCTGCCAGCTCAGAACCGGCGTCCAGTTCAGTCTACCTTTGACATTGATCTGACTCTGCTGGGCCGAAACGCTTAAGGCATGCACATTGAGGCCATCCAGGTTGCCATCTGCACTGGCCTGCCAGCTGGAGGCAATAATCTCCGGGATGGGACTGTCGGTGAAAATGTTAAACTGGTAATGCTGCAGATTGCCTTCGACGTTGCCGTTGCCACTGGCACTGCTGAACCAGGGCTGATCCTGTAACGGCCAGCGTAGATTTTTCCAGTGCAGGGCCAGATTGATAGCTCCACCATCGGCACCGGGTTTCCACGTTCCGCTGGTTTCAAGCTGGGTGTTGGTGAGCGGCGAATGCAGTTGTAGCTGCTCGATCTGGATGCTGTTATCCGCCAGACGTTTGAGCCGGAAGCTGGAGTCGAACTTGCCGGTCTGCGGGAAAAGTCCATTCAGATTGCCGGATACGGACTGGGTTTGCAGATTTCCCTGTGACTCCAGTCGGGCGCTTCCGGACAGTGGGGGCAGGCTTGCGTCCAGTTGGCTGAGGTCGAACCCGGTCACGTCGGCTTTGGCTTTCCAGGCGGGTTTTTGCAGCAACTCGCTTAGCTCTACCTGCAGCTTTAACTGCATTGCACCGCTGATGCTCTGTTGCAACTGGGTGGTTTTCAGATCACCGATGAGTTTTCCCTTGCCACTCACAATCGCAGCGGATGGCAGCTCAGTCTGCCAGTTCAGTTTAAGTCCATGGCGATAATTTTTTGCCAGCTGTATTTCTCCACTCAGTTGCAGGCTAAAGTTTTCAGCATGCACGCTGAGTTCATTGATTGACAGCTGACTGAACAGTGTCGATGCGCTCAGGTTGATCTGTTCAAGCTCAAAGGTCTGGTTATTCTGTTGCAACTGTAGCCCGTCGATCTGGACACTCTTCAAATGGGTATTCCACGGCAGGTGGATGTCCGGTAGCTGGAGAGGCTGCTGTGCTGTTTGCGCTGCCGCTTCGGCAGAGCTGGCCAGAAGGATGTGGAGTGACTGTATCGTCAGCTGGGTGATATTGATACGTGTCGACAATAGCGAGACCGGTGTCCAGTCGAGGGTGATTTGAGCGGCTTTATAGCGATTGCCGTCCTGTGCATATTCCAGATCGCTGACGCTGATCGGTCCGAGCAGGCTGCCATCCAGCTGGTTGATAGTGATCACTCCCGGCAGATAGAACTCAGCCTGGGAATAGGCCCAGCGCAGGCCATCGCTGGTGGTAATCAACCAGCCAAACATCAGCACTGGAATCAGCAGCAGCCAGAGCAGAAATTTGATGAAGGTGGCGGTCATAGGTCGGGGCCGATATTGATGTGCAGGCGCCAGGGTTGTCCATCTTCTGAGATGGCACTTGCCAGATCGATACGCACCGGCCCGATCGGGGACTTCCAGCGCATTCCGAAACCTGCGCCACGTTCGAGTTTATCGCCCAGGCTGTCGATTGCATTACCGGCATCGTAGAACAGTGCTAGGCCCCATTTTCCATTGAAGCTGTGCTCAAACTCGATACTGCCGACCATCAGATGCTTGCCGCCGATAACCTGATCGCTGGCATTCACCGGGCCGAGTGACTGATAGGTATAACCGCGCACACTTTGCGCACCACCGGCAAAGAAACGTACCGAAGAGGGTAATTGCTCAAAGTCATTGGTCCAGGTGGTTCCCAGGCTGCCACGGGTGATAATCCGATTGCGTGTTGAAAGACTGGTGATGGTTTTAACGCTGCCCTGTAACTGGGAGAAATCGGTATCGGAGAGGAGCTCCTTACTGGCGCCTCTCCAGCCCAGGTTGAAGCGCAATCCATCCAGCGTGTAGATGAAGTTACGACCCCAGGTCCGGCTCCAGTTGATACCGGGAATCAACAGGTAAGACTGGCCAAAGTCATCACCGACGACAAAGTCTTCCTGCTGATAATTGAGTGAAATCGATTCACGCCATTCACCACGGCTGTGTTTCAGGCTGGCACCGATGGTGCTGACCGTACTGTCGCTGGTGTCGGTTATTTCATTCTTGCGCCCGGCACTATAGACCATCTGATCGGTGCGTGGATTGAGTATCGGCACCCGGTAATGAGCGCCCAGGCTATAACCGATCTCAGAGATTTTGATGTCGGTATTGATACGATGACCATCTTCATTGTAACGCGGGATTTCCCAGCCGAATTTGGTGCGTGCTCCGGTATCGGTGCCATAGCCAAGGCCAAAGCTATAGCGGTGACGTTTGCGTGGTGTTAGCAATACATTGATCGGTACTTCGTGGCTATCACGCTTCAGTTCACCGGGGGAAACCTCGACCGACTGAAAATAATCGCTGTCGTTGAGCGCCTGTTGCAGGTCGATCAGCTGATTCACCAGATAGGGCTCGCCGCTTTTAAAAGTGACATAGCGTTTGAGCAGCTCTGGATTGAGCACATCCTGTTGCAATAAAACCTCGCCGTAACGAAAGCGTGAACCGCCGTCATAATTGAGATGTATCCTGGCACTATAGGCTTTCAGATCGATCTCCACCCGGTGCTCGATAAAGCGTGCATTAAAGTAGCCGCGTTCGGAAGCCAGTTTGGCCAGACTGGATTTGAAATCTTCATACCTGAGATGATTAAACGCTTTGCCTTTACTGAATGGCAGGGTTTCAATCAATTGCTGAAACTCTGGATCATTGCTCATTTCTTCACTCAGGGTGAAGTTGAACTCGGCCACGGGCAGGGCCAGTCCGGGGTCGATATTATACTGGGCCTGCCACTGATCTGTAGCAGACTGTGTGAGCGAGGACTCAATATTAGGGTGGTAGTAGCCGAATGGCTGTAATGCTTTTTCAATCTCCTGAGGGGCTTTTTTATGCAGCCGGCGCAAGCGGCCTTCGCTCATCAGGGCATGATCCTTCTGCTGTTCAATGCTCAGAAACAGGCGTACATTGTCTTCCAGTTTTTTTTCCAGGCCGGGAATATCAACCTTAACCAGAACCTGCGCCCACACGGAATGACTGAATAGCAGCAGGCATAACAGCCATAGAGCGCGGGCTTTAAACATGAAGAAACCAGACGGATGGAAGCGATTCAGGGATGAGCATCGGATTAGCGCGACTTGACGGATTTAACCGGAAAAGGATCGGTCACACTGCCGCTATACAGAGTACGGTGCGGGAATGGAATTTCGATACCATTTGCGTCGAAAGCCAGCTTGATTTCTTCATGCATGGAATTTTTTAAATCCAGGAAGTTTTCACGCTTTGCCCACACCGAGTACTGGATATCCATCGAAGACTCGCCAAACCCCTGGAACATATACTGCGGTTTGGGCTCTTCCAGACAGATCGGATTTTTATCGGCGACTTCTGCCAGTATCGAGCGCACTTTTTTCAGGTCTTCCCTGTAAGCGACACCTACCTTGATATCCAGTCGGCGTATCGGAAACCGGGTCAGGGTAGTGACTTCGGATTTGATCAGCGATTCATTCGGCAACCGCACAAACAGATTATCATAGGTGCGCAGCTTGACCGATAGCAGGTCGATCGACAGCACTTCACCGGTGGTAGAGCCGACGCGAATCACATCGCCCACACTGAACGGACGTTCTGCAACCAGAAACAGGCCACTGATCAGGTTTGATGCGGAAGTCTGCGAAGCAAAGCCGATGGCGACCGAGAGCAGGCCCGCTGCGCCGAGTAGCACGCTTAGATTAAAGCCAAGTTCGTGCAGTGCGGAGATCAGAAATAACAGCAGGATCAGATAATAGCTACCGCGTTTGAGTAGCATCGACTTATGGCTATCCATGCTCTGGCCGACAATTTTGACGGCTGTTGCACTCACCAGTTTGGCCAGCATAATGCCAATCGTCAGCAGCACGAAAGCTCGCAGCAGGCTCCACATTTTGTCGCTGATAAAAAAATTAACCATGTCATTCCAGATTTCAGGCATACCAGTCTCCGCAATGCGTGTTAGCTGAATACGGCATTAAAGGCCCGGAACAGTAGTCCATTTTCGATTTTATTCAGCGGTTCACTGATGCGTAGCGCTGACTCGGCCTCTTTCGGTGCTTTCTTATCGATTTTCAATGCTGCCATATCGCCGTCTTTGTCTCGGGTCAGGGTGATTTTAGGTGTCCATAACTGCCCACTGGCCGACGCATAGATCGGTAATGAGGGCGCGGGCATATTCAGTCTTTCCACCGCCAGTGTGGTATCCGCCTGATTGCGTATCAATACCGGTGTTATTGCACGATGCGGACGATGCGGCTGATCTTTCAGACTCAGGCGGCAGTGCGTAGTCGAGGCATAGCAAAGCTCTCCGCTTCGGGTCGACGGGCCAAACCAGGTATCCGATGGTCGTTGAATCGCGATGCGTTCGAGAGATTTTCTAGGGCTTGCACCGACCCACAGTTCCAGCCATAAGGATGAACTCACATACACGGTCACTTCTTCTCCAGCGGTCAGATAGAACGGTATCTGGGGGCGGGTAATTATTGGCCGATCCGCCATTAACGGTAGCAGGGTTAATAGCCCCGAAGTCTGGTGAAACACATAGCGCGAGTTTTTTGCCAGTATATCCGGTAATTGATCTGTGATACGGGTTTCACAGAGATCAGAGTTAACCAGATTATCCGTCTTACGCTCCTGTCCGATCTGCCATTCATTATTCAGGCAGCGCACAATCAGGGTTAGTGGCCCGATAGTCCAGATTCGGCTGGTTTCAAAACCCAGCTGATAACTACCCCACCAGGTTTCTGCGGGAGCAACATTGGCCGTCATAATTTCCCTCGTGAGAGTGTGTCAGAACATACATCAGAAAGTACTAATGTTTGAACTGTAAAATCAAAGCTACTCATAGGATTATTTTTTTTGACTTTAGTTTGATTAGTTTAAAGTGAAATGATGCGGATTACTTAGACGCCATCGACAGCCAGGCGAAACCAAGTCCGATCAGCAAAAGCAGCAGCATTCTACCGGACCAGCCGTTAAAAATATGCAGACGATGGATGATGGATTGGAACCATAGTCCGGCGCTGGAGAGCTGTTGATAAGAGCGGGTAAGCCATAGGCTTAGGCGCTTGCTCGACAACAGGAGTAGGCTGGCGCTGTAAATCTGTAGCTGGCTTAACCATGTACTCGTTATCTGCGCGATGGCGGTGGTGGTAGAATTAGTTGCCGACTGTCTGGCACCCGCCAGGCTGAGCAGTATCAGGAGCAACACTGTAACTGCAATCAGGATGGTGCTGACATTGGTGTATTCACGCCAGATCAGTGGGTCTGACAAAGCGCTACCGAGTACTATAGCGAGCAGTCCTGCACTCGCGACGCTGATCCAGCCGCTCAGTCGCGGCAGATTAAACGCAGAACGCAGCCTGAATAGCGCATACAGCAGAGTCACAGCACCAGCAATCTGTAACAGCAGACCGACCTGAGTAAAAGCCTGATCTGCGAGCGGTAGCCAGCGTATCGCGCCCAGCATGGCGATGCTGAGCGGTACCAGAGTCACTAGCAGTCTGTTAGCCGCTAGCGAGGATTGATATTGTGCCAGCAGCCAGAATTGTGCTGGCCATATCCCTGATTTTAATGCAAACCCACACAGGACGAGTCCCAGATAGAGGTTTGCAGACGCCGCTTTAGACATCACATGCTGGACCAGACCGAATTGCAGGTTTTCAGTACTGAAGGAGGCCAGTAGCAGGGCTTCAAACAGCAGCAAATCGGCGATGATGAGTAGAATCAGATAGCGCTGGGCAGAACTTTTGACCTGTTCCTTTCCATTTTCCAGCAGCAGACCGAAGTAGGCATAGCCCATCAGTGTGCTGAAACTGAAAAAACCAGTCAGTTCGGTACTCAGTATCACGCCCAGATTTCCACTCAGTGTCAGCAGCAGCAGGGTATTCCTGGTGCTATCCGGTTGATCTCCAGAGCGGCTCTCGAAACGCATTACGAAAAACCAGCCGATCAGGCTCACCAGCAACAACCAGCGGTTGCTGTGATCCAGTTCAAGACCGCTACTCATCAGAACTGCCGGTAGTGAAAGCGATAATTCAAACGGTAAAACAAGCGCACAGGCTGGCGGTAGTAAAGCCAGAATCAACGACCAGCGTAGCCGTTTCTGCAATGCGGGTAATGCCAGTAGCAGTGGCCACACTACGCTTACGCCGAGCAAAGAATTGAACAAAGTTTCGCTCATGGCTGATAGAACTCACGGGCTGCAATGATCTTGGCCCATTCCAGTGGACTTACTGCAACCGAGGCGAGTAGCCCAGCTCCAAGCGCGAGAAGGGCGGTAATAATGGGTGGTATCAGCAGCGCAAGAGCGGTTTCATGTCGGCCAAAATCATGCTCTGCATGCCAGTGTTCAGGCGGCTGTTTAAACCAGGCAGTATGCAAAATGGGCAGAAAATAGGCGGCGTTCAGCAGGCTGCTGCCAGCCAGCACGAAGATCACCCAGCCCTGATCCGCATCCAGCGCGCCCAGTCCGAGATACCATTTGCTGATGAAGCCGGCCACCGGTGGGGCACCGATCATACCAAACGCACCGATGGTAAAAGCGGCCATGGTCCACGGCATGCGTCGTCCGACACCGTTCATCTCGCTGACCTTATGGATGCCCAGCGTTTCTGCCAGATTACCGGCACAGAAGAACAGGGTGATTTTCATCAGGCCCTGATGGACCAGATGCACCACACCGCCGATGGTGGCGATCGGCCCGGCAATGGCCACGCCGAGAGTAATATAGGACACCTGACTGATGGTTGAAAAAGCCAGTCTGCGTTTCAGGTCGTCCTGAAACAGCGCACGCAGGGAACCGAAGATGATGGTAAAAGCGGCCAGAATCGCGAGCGGTGTGGTCACACCCAGACTGGACGCAAACTCAACTCCGAACACTTCATACACGACGCGCACAATGCCGAAGGCACCGGCCTTGACTACGGCGACCGCATGCAGCAGCGCGCTCACCGGGGCTGGAGCAACCATCGCCTGTGGCAACCAGCCATGCAGAGGAAACAGCGCCGCTTTGACCCCGAGTCCGCCGATCAACAGGATGAATATCATAATCAGCGCCGGATAGTGAGACGGATCGAGCTGGCTGACAAATCCACGCGGCGTAAACTCTAGGGTGCCGGTCAGGGTATACAGCCACACGGTACCGAGTAATAGCAAAGCACCGCCAAAAATCGTGTAGATCAGATAGGTCTGTCCTGCCTTACGCGCCTGTTCGGTTCCACGATGTACAATCAGCGGATAGGTAGCCAGTGTCAGCAGTTCGTAAAACAGCAGAAAGGTGATCATATTACCGGACAGCGCAACACCCACGGTGGCGGTCACACACAGACTGAAAAAACTGAAGAAACGACTCCGGAAAGGCGAATTTTCCAGGTAACCGATCGCGTATACGGTCGTCACCAGCCAGAGCACCGAAGACAGGATAACGAATAGCAGCGCGAGTGGCCCCGCACGTAACACCAGCTCCAGATCCGTTAACAGCGCAATGCGTAGCTCATAATGCTGCCCGTTATAGACGCCCCATAGCATCCAGATCACCAGTGCAAACTTGATTACGGCACCGAGCAGGTTGAGCACGATACGCAGGGTGCTACGTTCTTCAGCCAGACCGAAGATGATCAAACCGGGCACCAGTGAGCTGAGCACGACCAGCAAGGGTATCGATTCATTCAATGTCATGGTTGAACCCCGCCTAAGCCAAAGGCATCACCGATATGGATCAGGCCGAACATCGGTATCGCGATAAAACCGAGTACGATGGCACCCAGCGCCAGCAGCAGGGCAGGCCATTCCATACTCGCCGGCACCGCTCTGGCTTCATGGGTTGTGGCGGCCTGGGTGAAGGTGCGTCCCAGAACCTTAAAGATATAAGCGGCTGCCAGCAGTCCACCGAATATCATCACCAGAGCCAGATCCCATCGACCCTGGGTAATGGCCGCTTCCAGCAATAGCCATTTGCTGATAAAACCTCCACTGGGTGGTAGCCCCATGATACTCACACCGGCCAGTGCAAACGCCGCTGCGGTCAAAGGCAGGCGCTGTACGACACGATCCAGATCGCTGATACGGTCATGCCCACCATACTTCAGCAGATTGCCTGCAGATAGAAACATCGCCGATTTGGCCAGTGCATGTGAGAGCGCCAGATAGAGTACTGCAGCCCACAGTTGCGGACGGTTGCTGGCCAGTGGGAAGGCCATAAACAGATAACCGATCTGGGCCACGGTTGAGTAGGCAATCAGCAGTTTAAGCCGGGTTTGACGTAAAGCCTGAATTGAACCCCAGACCACGGCCAGCATACCGAGCAGGCCAAACAGTTCGACCGCACCAGCGCCAAGCGGGGCGAAGATCTCCAGCCATACGCGCAACAGAATATAGAAGGACGCCTTCACAACCAGTGCCGATAACAGGGCGCTGACCGGGGCGGGCGCACTCGAATGCGCCGGTGGCAGCCAGAAGTGGAGCGGGAATAGCGCTGTTTTAAGCGCCAGACCGGCACTGATGAGTCCAAACGCTGCCCAGCTTACCGGCGAGCTGTCAACGCGCTGCGCGAGGAGGGAGATGTCGACCGTGGCATAGGCGTGATACAGCAGGGCAATGGCCAGCAGGTAACACAGAGAGCCGAGCAGGGTTGCCAGCAGGTAACGCATGGCTCCGTTGTAGGCCTGACGGGTTGCACTGAGTGCGGTCAGAGTTACCGCTGCCAGTCCCATCAGTTCCAGCGTGACATACAGATTGAACAGATCGGCCGATAGAAACAGGGCATTCAGTGCTGCCAGCAGCAGTAACCAGACCGGCCAGAAGCGGGTGGATTCCTGCGGCTTCAGATAAGCGGTCGAGTAAACGCTGATGGCACTGCCTACCAGTGCGGTGGTTAGCAGCATGATCAGGCTCAGGCCATCCGCATACAGATCGATACCAAGCGGTGCGCCCCAGCCGCCGACCGGATGACGATAAACGCCATGTTCCAGCAGTTGCCATGTCAGACCGGCCACACAGCAGAGCACTGCAGAAAGCGTGATTAGTCCAGTTAGAATAGCGCTGCGTGGCCAGATGAAACAGATCATCGCGCCGATCAGCGGAAGCAGAATCAGCAGCACAGGCCAGTTTAATGTATTAATAAATGTATTAATAAGTGATGCCATCGAACTCGACTCAATCCTCATCCGGAAGCTGAGTAGAGCTGGAATGTGTGGCCAGTTTCAGCATCAGGCCAAGTGCCAGTGCAGTCGCCGATACCGCGACTACAATACCGGTGATGACCATGGCATGCGGCACTACATCGGGTTGCCCCGGGCTGCGATAGGCGAGTGCCACCAGCAGCAGGAAAATGCCGCTACCCATCACATTAATCGCGAGAATTTTACGTAATAGATGAGCGTACATAATCAGTCCGTACAGACCCAGTGAAAACAGGCCGCTACCGGTCAGGGCGTACAGGTTCGCGCTACTGATCATGATCTGTCTGGAGGGTGGTGCGGGCGACCACCGGCAAACAGCGCCGCGAGGGTGACACCAATGGAAAGTGTGGCAAAGGTTTCGATCAGCAGGATCAGTACGCCAGCCCAGTCGGGCGCAAATTGCAATAGCCGACCGCTTGACAGCAGGGTAGCCAGTGCGGTTGCGATAAAGACGGCGGGACCTGCAATCAGGACAATTCGAAGAGGCCTGTCTAACAGCCTGGTCGGCAGACGCCAGCCGGATAAGAGTAACAATACACCTGCTGCAGCCAGTACCGAGCCAGCCTGAAATGCCCCTCCCGGTGCGTCGGCCCCAACCCATAACAGATAGGCCGCAACCAGGATTAGTACCGGCGCTAACAGGCGCATCAGATTATCCAGTACCGGGCCGGGCGAGGCCTCAGGCTGTTGCTGACTGGTTCCCATCGACCACACCGAGAGTAATGCGAGTAATAATACAAAAACTTCAAGCAGGGTGTCGTAACCTCGATAGTTGAGTAGAACCGCCGTCACCGGGTTTTTCACACCGCTATGTTCCAGCTGCATGGTCACCAGCGGGGTCAGGCCCGCACCTGTATCGGGCAGGGATAATATGCTGTAGGCCAGTCCCGCATTGAGTATCAGCAGTAGAGCCATTGCCAGCCATGATTGCAGCTGTAGAGCCCGCGCTGATTTTTGCGGGTAAGCTGGCGCTGCAGTGGTGTGCTCAATGCTGTTTAACCTTGAAAGGGCTGCGAGTAACAGGGCTCCGGTCAGGCCGGCTCCGATGGCAGCTTCTGCGAGTGCCACATCCGGGGCTTGCAGGCGCACCCAGGCGAGTGCCATCAGCAGGCCGAAGGCAATAAAGAACACGATAGCCTTGAACAGTTCAGGGCAGGCAACGGCGCGCCAGCCGATGAGTAAGATTGAGAAACACAGCAGGCTATCAAAAATCCACTGTAACAGGGTTAGCGTTTCCAGGGTGGTATCCCCTTTTGAAATGCACTGCGGGCAATTAACTGTGCAACACTGGCTCCCGCCAGTAAAACCAGTATCCAGATCAGCAATAGTTTGCTGGCGGCGGCTAAAGATTCTGCCTGCAACATCAGGCCGAGCACAATCATGCCGAGACCCAGATTATCGGCCTTGGTCAGTGCATGCAGGCGGGTATACACATCCGGAAAACGCAGCAGTCCCACAGTGCCGGCGGCAAAGAATACCGCTCCGCACAGTATCAGCAGGCCGGAAACAAGTTCAATCAGCATGATCATGCCTGGCTTGTGTATCCCTTCGTACAAAGGCAACTGCGGTGACGGCTGCGAGTAATGCAAATACCAGTGCGATATCGCGTAGCGCAGGGGTCTGTGTGGAAGCTGCCAGCAGCAGTAGAATTGCCACGGCAGTGGTACCAAATAGCTGGGAAGCCAGCATGCGGTCGATATCGGTGGGGCCGCGAAAAACTCGCCACATCCCGATCGAAAGGTTTAATAGCAGAAACAGGGCCACGGCAAAATAGAGTGTGTGCATATCCAGCTTATTGTTCCAGTGTAACCGGCGAAACGAAGGCTGCCGGTTTAGCGGCCAGTACCGAACAGTCGAGCTGATTTAGGATGGTTTCTGCGGTATTGCCCATGATGAAGCCGGGAATACCGGTGCGCGCAACCGTGCCCATGACCACCAGGTCGGCATCGATCTGATTGGCAATGACTGGAATCTCCCGTTGTGCAGAGCCCTGCTGCAGATGTAATTGCGGTTTTAGATAATCCTGCGAGTCATTCGAACTGTTCAGCTCCAGTTCGTTGACCAGCTTGTTGAGCAGCTTCGAGCGGTGTTGTCTGACCTGCTCCACATAGGCGCTAATCGCTTCCTCCGGAACCTCCATGAAGGTGCTGCGCATGGTGATTTCAGCAGCGGCCTGCCACACATGAGCGATATGCAACTCAGCAGATTCTGCCAGCGCGAGGGAGCTTGCCATCTGTAGAATCTGCAGGTTCAACTGCTGTCTGGACTGGATTTCCTGTAAAGGGAAGGAATCATCCACATCCACCGCGACCAGAATGCGTTTAAAGGCTTTACTGCGCTGTGGTTTGAGCAACCAGACCGGGCAGGGACATTTACGTAACAGGTGCATGTCATCGCTGCTGAATAATCGCTGCAGCCAGTTTTCACTGTGTGCAGTCTTGATTATCAGATCATGATGGTTGCGTAAAACCTCGCGTATGACTTCAACAAAAAAGATGCCCTTAAGGATCTTAATTGAGATAGAAAGCTGATTAACGAATGGCTCGATCAGTTTCTCCAGCCTGACCTGTTGTTCCTGTTGCAGCGCATTCTGCAGTTCAATCGATATAGGCCCACCATCCGGCATGCCGATGCCTGCGCTAACACGATTTATTACCTTAACAACGGTCAGTGTCGCCCGATTATTTCGGGCCAGAGTGACAGCTCGTTGTAGCGCCGCACTTGAACCGGTTTCGGTATCGATGATACACAGAATATTTTTAAATCTTTGCATACTATTCGCCCTGATCAGCGGTCTGTAGAGGTATTCCAAACAGACGGGATACGTACTCTTCTACCTGCAGGATTTCAGACATGAAATCCTGATGTCTATCCAGTACGTGAATCCTGAGCTGGTTTTGATCGATCGAAACGCTTAATGTTCCGGGTAACAGGTTGATGGTGTTGATCATAAAAACCCGCGCCAGACCAGCGCGTAAACGTAATGGGATGTTGATAATATCTGGTGCCAGCGGCAGTGCCGGATGAAACGCTCTGCGCGCCACATCGATCCCGCCATGCAGAGAGCGACTGATAAAAAAAGGAATGAATTTGAGCCATGCAGACCACACCATCGTCATCGGGGGCAGTAGATAAAGACTGCTGATCAGGGCGAGTAACACGGCAGGGACTCCAACCCACCAGGATGCAGCGACACCATTACTCAGACTCCACCAGATCAAACTGAATAACAGACCCCTGAAAAGAATACTGCGCCAGGGTACGGGTCGCCTAGTGTCTGTGGTGTGTCTCATGCGTCCTCTTTTTTACGGAATACAAAGGTTCTTAGCAGGTATTTTTCGATCTCTACCAGAAACAGAACCGATGAGGCGACCACCACCACTCTCAACCATGCTTCAGCACTCATCCCGGTGGTGGCGAACATAACCTGCATCGGGCCCAGATAGGTTAGTGCGAGCTGAAAACCGATCAACAGTACGATGGCATACAGCACATAACGGCTGCCGAACAGGCCGTTAAAATTGAGCGATGGTGCAAGCAGAAAACGCGAATTAAACAGGTAAAAGATTTCAAACATCACCAGTGTATTGACTGCAACCGTACGTGCCAGTTCGATCGATGCGCCATGATCACGTTCCCATAGAAACAGGCCGAAGGTGCCGGTGACCAGGATTAGCGAGACAAAGATGATTCGCCAGATCAGAAAGCCGGTCAGGATGGGTTCCTTTGGGTTGCGAGGTGGACGTTGCATCACATTGCTTTCCGAGGGTTCAAACGCCAGCGTTAAGGCCAGAGTTACGGCGGTAATCATGTTGATCCATAAGATCTGCGCCGGTGTTATCGGCAGCAGTTTTCCCATCACGATGGCAGCGATGATAATCAGTGCTTCACCGCCATTGGTCGGCAGGATAAAAAGAATCGCCTTTTTCAGATTGTCATACACGGTGCGACCTTCTTCGACCGCATTCGCGATGGAGGCGAAGTTATCGTCTGCCAGTACCATCTCCGCCGACTCCTTGGCGACCTCGGTACCTTTCATGCCCATCGCGACACCGACGTCGGCGCGTTTTAATGCAGGGGCATCGTTGACACCATCACCAGTCATCGACACCACTTCTCCACAGGCCTGCAGGGCGGTGACCAGTTGCAGCTTTTGTTCCGGAGAGACACGCGCGAAGATATCCGAGCGTTGTACGGCCTGCTGAATCTGTTGATCGTTAAGGTTCGCAAGTTCTGAACCCTGTATCACGGTGACCCCATCGCCTATGCCCATCTGCAGGCCGATGGCACGTGCGGTGATGGCATGGTCGCCGGTGATCATCTTGACCCGTATACCGGCTGACTGACAGTCGCGCACGGCAATCGTAGCCTCTGCACGCGGTGGATCGATAATGCCGACGATGGCGAGCAGCGTGAGGCCGTCTTCAACATCCTCAAAACTCAGATTTTGATGGGTCGCGACAGAGGGTTTAGTCGCGATCGCGAGCAGGCGCTGACCACGCCCGGCAACGCTATTGATGATGTCTTCCCAGTAGCTTTTATCGAGCGGGACATCACCCGCTAGCGTACGTTGCTGCTGACACATTTCGAGCAGGCGTTCCGGTGCGCCTTTCAGGTAGATATAACCCTGCTTTAAGTGATCATGATGCAGGGTCGCCATGAAGCGGTGCTGAGATTCAAATGGAATGGTGTCGGTGCGCGGGAACTGAGACTGGCATTCCTGCTGGATCAGTCCGGCTTTGAGTGCCATGGTGACTAGTGCACCCTCGGTAGGGTCTCCCTGCATCTGCCACTGATTGCCGACTTCGCTAAGCGATGAGTCATTGCACAACAGAGCGGCTTTCGCGACTTCGCGCAGCAACGCAAATTTTTCTGCACTCACTTCACCATCATCCTGCGTAAAGCGACCATGCGGGTCATAGCCGACACCGGAGACATCGTATAAACCTTCCGCAGTCGCCAGTGTGAGCACGGTCATTTCGTTGCGCGTCAGGGTGCCGGTTTTATCGGAGCAGATTACCGTGACTGAGCCCAGCGTTTCGACCGCCGGCAGGCGTCGTACGATGGCCTGCCTTTTCGCCATGCGCTGGACCCCGATCGCGAGTGTAATCGTCATAATGGCAGGCAGACCTTCCGGAATACCGGCAACAGCCAGCCCGACTGCGGCCAGAAACATATCTCCAGCCGAATAGTCCTGCAGTAACACCCCATACCCAAAGGTAGCCGCCGCTAAAATACCGATGCCGATGGTGAGCCATTTGGCAAACACCGCCATCTGCACCAGCAATGGCGTGGTCAGCGTTTCAACCTGACTCAGCATGCCGCTGATACGCCCGATTTCAGTGTCATCACCACTCGCAATAACTACACCATAGCCCTGGCCAAAGGTAACCAGCGTGCCGGAATAGGTGAGGTTGATGCGGTCGCCGATGGTGGCTTTCTGCGGAACAGGCTCGATATCTTTTTCCACCGGCTCCGATTCGCCGGTTAGCATCGCTTCATCGATATGCAGTTCGCGTGCCTTAAACAGACGCAGATCGGCGGGTACTTTATCACCGGATTGCAGAAATACCACATCGCCGGGCACCAGTTGATCGGCTAACAGGCTGATGAATTTACCATCGCGCTTGACCATCGCATGTTGTGAAAGCATGTTACGGATGGCGTCGAGTGCTTTTTCCGCCTTGCCTTCCTGAATGAAGCCGATGATCGCATTGATCAGCACAACACCCACGATAACGGCACTATCGACCCAGTGACCGAGTAATGCTGTTACGATGCCGGCACCCAGCAATACATAGATTAAAACGTTATGAAATTGCAGTAAAAAGCGCATCAAAGGTCCCTGTTTATCGGCGGGACGTAAGCGGTTGGGACCGAACTGTTGCAGCCTTTGCTGTGCTTCAGGGGTCGTCAGACCCTCTGCGCTACAGGATAATTGCTCAAAAGCGGCTTCAGAACTCTGACTATGCCAGGCTATAGAGGTGATGGATTTTCTATCGATCATTACAGATTCTCCTGAGTGAGAGAGATGTCAGTGTAAATTAAACAGCCATCTGAGATTATTTTACCCCGCGGGTCTACCCATACTATCAAAAATAATGGTTTAAATAATCGGACTTTCGCTATGCGGAGATGAACCGGATTGCGGTGAAAACTCTTCATTAAATTCATCGACCATATTGGCCGCATCGGTCACGCTTTCAAAACGCGCAATATGAAACAGCGCGTCCCCTTCGTTCACCAGTGGCAGATTTGTCCGACCAATAACAATGCCACTGAAACTGGCTATTACCAGCGTTTCACTTTCTCCAAATGGATCCGACACTACGCCCAGAATACTGCCTTTTTTGACCTTGCCGCCCAACGGCACCATCGAACGCAGGATACCGCTATCCGGTGCACGTACCCATGTACTGGAGCGGGCAACAACGGGTTCGCTACGAATTCTTGATGATGCTCTATGAGGCCGCGGTAACATACCGAGTTCGCGCATCACATTAACGATACCCTTGACCCCGGCCCGAATCGACACTTCATCGAAGCGTAGCGCTTCACCGGCTTCATACAGCAGCATTGGTATGCCATGTTCAGCGGCCGCTTCACGGAGTGATCCGTCGCGCAGATTAGAGGAAATAATCACCGGTACATTGAAAGCACGCGCCAGGCGGTCGGTTTCTTCGTGTTCCAGATCGGCTCGAATCTGGGGCAGGTTACTGCGATGAATCGCACCGGTATGCAGATCAATGCCATGGGTGCTCTGGCAGACAATTTCATTCATAAACAGATGGGCCAGACGGGATGCGATGGAGCCTTTTTCTGAACCCGGAAATGAGCGATTCAAGTCGCGTCGGTCGGGCAGGTAACGGGTATGGTGTATCAGCCCATGAACATTCACGATGGGGACTGCAATGATGGTTCCGCGCAAACGATTAAGGGCCGGTAGTTTTAGCAGGCGGCGGATAATTTCTACGCCGTTAATTTCATCGCCATGAATGGCGGCACTGACAAACAGGCGTGGCCCGGTTTTTTTGCCGCGGATTACATGCACCGGGATCGACATGGGTGCATGGGTATACAGTTTTCCGGCGGGCAGGTCGATGGTTATATTGGTGCCCGCTGGAATCAGAGTACCGTTGATGGTCAGGCTGTCAGTTGTCATGCGCTAGCGAAATTTTCCTGTCTCAGAATACTGGATTAAAACTCGGGAAGTCTGCACATGGGGCCTCTGCAGATGCTTGAGTCTGGTTCAATACTACACCCTTAGTCTGAGTGCCATCCAGTGCTTTGATCAGTCGAGGGATTGCCCAGTCAGGCCGTTTAACGGGCCGAATCCAGTTCAGGGTTGAGTCCGAACCGGTTTCAGGAAGGCGTATTATTTATTCATGATTTTGATTTCTACCCGGCGATTTTCAGCTCGGCCGAGAAAGGTATCATTAGAAGCGACTGGACGGGTTTCGCCATACCCGCGGGCAGTGATATTTTTTATCTGGATACCACCTAGATCGACCAGGAATTTGGCAACCTTAAGGGCGCGCGCTTCAGAAATAATCTGGTTGATTGCATCATCACCGGTAGCATCGGTATGCCCACTCACCTGGATCTGAGCTTCCGGAAACAGTTTGATAGCCTGTGTTATCTTGCTCATCAGCTGAAAGTTGACGGTCAGGATTTCGCTTTGTCCGGAAGCAAACTGGAATCCATGCGCAGAGATCAGGATATCTTCACGCTGGCGGTAAACATTCGCTTCGTTGCCGTTGAACATGGCCTGAACCTGCTCGAACTTACGCTTGTATTCACGCTCCTTAAGCTGCTCTGACTGGCGTTCTTTTTCGCTTAATGCAAGCTGACGTGCCAGCTTCTGTTCGGTGAGACGACTATTTTCCAGTGCCAGATCCTTTTCATTCACCAGATTAAACACGGCATCTCTGAGATCCTGTACCGCTTTACTATTGGACTGATTAAAGGCCAGTTCGCCACCGAGTGGTTGATTCACCTGTGACAGTTGTAGCTGATGCCATAACACGATGTCTTCCAGGCTGTAATCACGTCGATTAAAGTCTTTGATGGTCTCGGTGATAGCGGCGCTCTGATCGGCCAGCCACTTTGCCTTTCTGGCCTGCAGGTCAGCCTTTTCGGTCTGGGTACGATCGTTATCCAGAATGGTGGTCGCCAGAGCCAGACTTTCTTCCGCTTTAGTCAGTGTTTTCGGTGTGTATTTTTCTGCACCCTGTTGTCTGGCACTTTCGATGGATGAGCGGGCGAGGTTTGCCGTTCCCTGTTTCAGCGCCATCAGCTCCAGCTGCGTGTAACCTTCAAGCAATTTGGGGCGACGTTTTTTAGCCTGCTCAAACTTGCTATCCTCAATCAGCGCTGCGGTCTTTTTAAGTTCCTGATCGAGATCTTCAATCTTGTCCTTTTCCAGAGTTTTAACACCGGCTGCATGCGCACGGTCGCGTGCCTGTAGCACTTCAGCCAGTAGTTGGTGACTGTTTTCAACATCGCTGTTCAGTTTTTTGATGGCACTCATACCCGTTGCAGTTTCTTCCTGCAACGACTCGGTATCGTTTTTCTCGGCTGACTTAAGCGCAGACTGTAAGGATTCACTGGCCAGTTCATAGCTCTGTGGTGCCAGCAGAGCAGCCGATTTGGCTTTTGCACTGTCGATTTCACTGCTCAATCTGGCGATCGACGGGTGTTGTTTGAGAATTTGATCCGAAGGTGCTTTGGGTTGGGATGCACAACCGGCGATAAACAGTGTGGCTATGCACAAGCTGAGAGCTAACAGTCCTGTATTTTGTTTCATTTGGGTTCTCAATAAGAAATTAAAAATATCGATGCGGTGTCATTTAAGCGCAGTTTAGTTCCATGTTGAACAGGTATGCACTATAGACGCGGCAAAGGTTAAAAAAGTTACAGGCAGGAAAACTCCTGAAATCGTAACAGGTTTATAGATGAGCTAGCGGTCAAGTTGATCAGACGATTTCTACGCAAGCCTGTGAGCCATCCAGTTGGGCATATAGCTGCTTAAATCGATCTATAGAGCGATACAGACGCGCCTTGGTAGCACTCAGTTTTATACTCAGGGTGCGAGAAATATCTTCCAGTGAAGAATCATGGTAAAAACGCAAATTGATGATTTCACGATCGTTTGAGCTCAGTTTCGACATCACCTTGTCAACGATTTCGGTATCCGATAGCACTATATAGGGATCATCCGATGATACATCCAGTTCGAGAGTTTCCAGTAGTTCATCCATGCGCTCATTGTACACATATTTAGAACGTCGCTGTAAAAACGTATTGCAATAATTATCACAAACTGTGTTCAACCAGGTGGTGAATTTTGAGCGTCCTTCAAACTGCTCCAGGCGGGCCTGTACGCGCAACAGAATATCCTGAGTGGCATCTTCTGCATCATGCTGATTACCCAGTCGAAACGCACAACGGCGTAAAATTTTAGGATGGTGTCTTTGCGCCAGAATGGTAAACCCTTCACAGGCTCTGGCAGGATTGTGGGAGATCCAGCTAATCAGTGCTTCATCCTGCCAGCACGACATACCTTGATTAACAGTTAAACGAGGGTCTAGCTTGACTAAACAGTTGGAGTTCATAAAAACCTCTTATTCTTATTGGTATAAATTTCGGTATAAAATTTTTCAATAGAGGCACTTTAGGGGATGGTGAGTAACAAATAAAACTAAAATTATTTGTCGATTATTAAAATAATATTTATCATAAGCCGATGGATATTGAATTGTTAAGAACTTTTTTAGAGCTCAACCGAACCCGTCATTTCGGCGAAGCGGCTGAGGCATTGCATTTAACCCAGGCTGCAGTTAGTGCTCGCATCAAAAATCTGGAAACGGTGCTGGGGGTGAAGCTGTTTGAGCGCCTGAAGCGAGACCTTCGCCTGACGCCGGAAGGACACAGGCTGTTGCGCTATGCCGACATGCTGATCTCCGGCTGGCGTAAGGCACGTCAGGATGTGTCGGCTGGAGGTGCTGCCCAGCAGCTTACGATTGGCGGCAGTGTACGTCTGTGGGACGTGGTGCTTAAGGACTGGTTTATTCAACTGCGCAGAAACATGCCGGAGGTTGCGATCATTGCTGAATCGCACACCCCGGATCTGCTCACGCGACGTTTGCTGGATGGCCTGCTGGATGTGGCTTTTATGCTGGAGCCGGCGCAACTGGATATTTTCCAGGTACAGAAAGTGGCGTTGATGCAGCTGGTACTGGTGTCGAGCGAACCCGAGCAGAGTGTCGAACAGGCACTTGGCGAGGGTTATCTGATGGTGGACTGGGGGCTCGCCCATGCGGTCGAACATCGGCGCATGTATCCGGACGCAGCGGAACCCCATGTGCGCACCGGGCAGGCCAGCATCGCTCTCGCGCATCTGCTGAGTATCGGTGGCAGTGCCTATCTGCCGGCACGTATGGTGGCGGATGATATTGCCACCGGCCAGTTGCAGATGGTTGAATCCGCACGCACCATTGAACTCGAAGTTTATGCGGTATTTGCAGTGCGCAGTGCGCGTACAAAATTGATTAAGAAAGTGCTGCAACTGTTTGAATATAAAGTAGATCTTGATGAGCTTAAGGAGCACTGAAGTCACCATGATCGGCTGTTTACAACAGAAATAATGTGGCCAGGCCGAGAAAGCTGAGGAAGCCAATCACGTCGGTAACGGTTGTCAGTACCACCGCTCCGGACAGTGCCGGGTCTATCCCCATGCGCGTGAGTAGCACCGGAATCAGAACTCCGGAAAAAGCAGCTGCAACCAGATTGAGCAGCATGGCAGAGGCAATGATTATCGATATCCCCGCATCCTGAAACCAGGCAAAGGTCACCACGGCAACCACAACCGCCCACGCGACTCCATTCAGAAAACCGACCATCAGCTCCTTGTTTGCGAGCCAGCGCAGGTTGGATGCACTGACCTGACCGAGTGCCAGACCACGGATGGTCAGGGTCAGGGTCTGGCTACCGGCAATACCGCCCATACTGGCGACCACAGGCATCAATACGGCAAGGGCAACGAATTTATCCAGCACCGCTTCAAACTGACCGATAACCCAGGCTGCCATGAAGACGGTAATCAGGTTGATGCCGAGCCAGAAAGCACGTCGCCTGGCACTCGGTATAACAGGGGCGAATAGATCTTCATCTTCATCCAGGCCGGCGCTGGCGAGCAGGGCCTTATCGGCCTCTGCCAGAATGATATCGACCACGTCATCGATGGTAATCCGGCCGACCAGCTTTTGCTGTTCATCCACCACCGCGACCGAGATCAGGTCACGGCGCTCGAACAGCACCGCAAGCTCATGTTCCTTGGCCGTTATCAACACCGATTCAGCGGCCGTTTGCATCACATCTTCAACCCGAGTAGCAGGTAGTTCTGAAACCACATCCGCGATCATCAGTTTGCCCAGGTAGAGACCTTGTTCATCGGTGACCATCAAAGCATCGGTGTGCAGCGGCAACGGTTTATGGCGTCGCAGAAAGCGCATTACAACCGCCAGAGTCACGTCCTTACGCACGCTGATAACATCGGTGGTCATCAGACGTCCGGCTGAGCCTTCGGCAAAGGCGAGAGTGGTTTCCAGGCGCTGCAGTCGATCGCCATCGAGCGATTTAAGAATTGCCTCTATAACCTGTGGCGGCAGTTCATCCATAACCCCGGCCAGATCTTCCACATCCATCGTTTCGGTGGCGGCGACCACGTCGTCGTCTTCCATCTCTTCGATGATACTGTGACGCACTTCTTCGCCCAGATAGGCAAGCGTTTCACCGTGTTTTTCAGCGGGGACCTGTTTCCACAGATGCTGGCGTAACTCGGGTGGCAGGGATTCCAGCGTGCCGGCGATTTCAGCTGCATGTTGCTGTTCCAGATGCGCGCTTAGTTCCGCATCATGATCGGCATTCAGTTCGCCGATAATGTAGTCGAGTTCATGCGATTCGACGACTTCTTCGATCTGTTCTTTTTCGTCGGACATAGTAAAGGTTTTCCAGGTATTGAATTTTAGTCGTTGGCGTTTTGTGCAG
>JACNJF010000051.1:28152-32245 GCA_014382695.1 Gammaproteobacteria bacterium
TCGGTTTCATCCTCGATTTCACCGACGATTTCTTCCAGCAGGTCTTCCAGCGTGATTATGCCGACCAGATCGCCATATTCATCCACCACCAGTGCCATGTGCGCGCGTTTGCTGCGCATCAGGTCGAACAGCAGCGAGACTTTCTGCGATTCCGGCACGATAAAAGGGTCGCGACAGTACTGGCTGAGATTTTTCCACGGTTCCTGTTCCCCCTGTAGCATCGCTGCATACAGATCCTTGGCCAGAATAATACCTACAATGTCATCATTTTTTTCACTGTCGATGAGCGGGAAACGGGAATGTCCGCTATCACGGATATTCGCCAGGTTCTGTTCGGTGTCGGCACTGATATCCAGCAGCTTCAGTGAGGTCAGCGGGATCATCACGCGGCTGACCAGACGCTGGTCAAACTCCAGCATATTTCTCAGCATGTCGGCTTTATCCGAACCCAGTTCACCATGTTGCTGGGAGGTGGCCACCAGGCCTTTCAGTTCGTCATTGGTGAATACTTCCCCATGGGTCGCTTCGGCCACATTAAAGAACGCCAGAATGCGCGCGGTGGTCGCATTCAGTAGCCAGTTTAACGGGTACACCGTCAGGTAGGCGATGTGCAGTGGATAGGCCACCCACAACGATACCGGTTCCGACTGACGGATTGCCAGCGTCTTCGGAACCTGTTCACCGACCACGATGTGCAGTGAAGAAAAAATCAGGAAACCAACGATAAAAGAAGTGGTATGCAGGATCGCATCGGGCATGCCCATTTCGGTGAACAGGGGCTCTAGTAATGCGGCAACTGCGGGCTCGCCGACCCAGCCCAGTCCCAGCGATGCCATGGTGATGCCGAGCTGACAGGCGGCCAGATAAGGCTCCAGATTCTGCTGCATACGCACCGTTAGTTTGGCGGCAGCACTGCCTTCGTTGGCCAGTGTTTCGAGTCGGGAGCCGCGCGCTTTTACCAGCGCAAATTCGGCCGCGACAAAAAAGGCATTGGCAATCAGCAACACCACGACGGCTACCAGACTGAGCGAAATATTTTCCATTGATGTACCTGAATAAAGAATTGTGCGTTATAAATTATTGAATACTAGACCAAACCGCAGCGAAAAAAGTTACAGGTAACTTTTTTCTGGATTGAATGGTCTGCATTCATAAGAAACTACCAGCGAATGGGATTCAACAAAGCTTTCCCCGTTTAGCGGACAGGTAGCGCTCGAGTAGAGCAAGCCTGTTCCGATAAAGCGCTAGAGTGTAGATACTGTGGAAACAATTATCTACCTCCGTGTACACTGCGCTAAATTACCAGGCAATTATCCAATTATAATTTCAGCTGCTGAGGAGACCTGTATCGATGATTACTACTTTTCTATTTAAAGCCGATCAAGTGAGCAAAGGAGGAAAGGAATTGATCTCTGCGTGGAGTGATGACCCACAGGCGACAATCTGGGTTGACCTGACGGATGCCAGTGAATTCGATGATCCGGTGCTACAGAAAAATAATCTGGGTTTACATCCGATGGCGGTACAGGATGCAAGACGGGATCGTCATCCGGCCAAGATTGAGGCCTTCGATGATTTTACCTTCCTGTTATTGAAGGGGCTTTCTTCCGACTCATTTAACATCGATTTCAAAACCATTCAGCTGTCCCTGTTTGTCGGCAAACGTTTTTTGCTGACCTTTCATAGCAGTGAATCGATCAGTATCGAGCGCCTTAAAACCTTATTGATGGAAGAGCCGGTATCGTCGTTAGCGAGTGGCTCCAAACTGGCCATGCGATTATGCCGACTGATGAGTATGCGCTATATCAATATACTGCTGGAACTGGAACCGCGTCTGGAGGAACTCGAAGCACTGATGCTGGATGATGACGCCAACGATACCGTGCTGTCGGAACTGATTCGTTATAAGAGCGACCTGAAACGGCTGCACCGTTATGCGGACTATCATGAACAGATGTTTCAGCAGATGAAGGATAAAAACTTTCCCGGGCTGGATCAGGATAAGGGAAAGCATGAAATTATCGATGTCTGGGAAAAGCTGGAGCGCACCAAAAGTCTGTCACGCCTGTTCTATGAAACGGCCACGGATCTCATCGAAGGCTATATTTCGGTCGCTTCGCATCGCCTGAATCAGATTATGAAGGTGCTCACCGTGGTGATGGCGATCTTCGTTCCGCTTAGCTTTCTGGCCGGTATCTACGGCATGAACTTCGAAAATATTCCGGAACTGCATCACCCCTCCGGGTACTTTATCCTGCTCACCGTGATGGGTTCAATGGTGGGGTTTTTACTGATGCTGTTCAGAAAGAAAAAATGGTTATAGATGTTTAGCATAAGAGGCAGGGTTAGAGATGGAAGATAAGCTGATAAATGAGACGATTTCCCCGTTGCAGGGTCTGACGGCTGGCTTTCATACCATGGCGCAGCAACTGCTGGAGTTTTTGCCACGCGTTCTGCTGGCGCTACTGGTGTTGCTGGTGGGCTGGCTGCTGGCTCGCCTGCTCAGTTCTCTGCTGGTGCGTGCGATCGGTCGGGTCGATGAGCTGTGGCATCGTATGATCTCCAAACGCGGGCTGGCCCCGTTACAGACGCGACATCCGCCCACACGCATGATGGGGCAACTGCTATTCTGGATATTGATGCTGATCTTCATCACCATTTCTTCCGATATTCTGGGTCTTAATATCTTCGGGATCTGGCTCAAGGAAGTGATCAGTTATATTCCGCTGGCGGCAGCCGGACTGCTGATCGTGGTGGTGGGTTTTGTGGTCAGTTCGCTGGCACGTGATCTGGTTTCATCGGCGGTCGTTTCAGCCGGTATGACGCAGGGAGACCTGCTCGGACGATCAGTGCAGATGGTAATCCTGTTTATTGCGGTGATCCTGGGTATCGATCAGATCGGCATCAATACCCTGTTTCTGTCGGTGATTGCGGGCATTATTCTGGCCAGTATGCTGGGTGGCATCGCGCTGGCGTTCGGACTCGGAGCGCGTACCCATGTCAGTAACATCATTGCCGCGAATCAGATGCGCCACATTTATCAGACCGGTGACCGGGTTCGTATCGGCGATGTCGAGGGACTGGTGCTGGAAATCAGTGTATCGCGCGTGATTATAGAAACCGAGGATGGCAGCGTGGATGTACCGGCCAAGCTGTTTGATGAACAGATCAGTGTGATCGTCGAGAAGGGGAGCCGCACGTGAGAGCCGATAATCCGCTCACGCTGGAGTTTCTGTCGCGTTATCCGATAGAAGCCGCGCGCATTCTGGAACAGGTTGGCGCAGAACATGCGGGTGCGCTTTTCAATGAGTTACCGGTCAACAGTCGGGCGGCGGTGATGACGGCCATGCTGCCAGAAAAAATGGCGGCCTGCCTGCTCAGTATCGACAGCCCACTAGCGGCTAAGCTGCTGGCAGAATTACCACTCGCTTCAGGCGCGCGCGTTTACCGACAATTATCCACGGCAGGGAAACAGCAGCTGACCCCTTTTCTGGCAAAGGATACGCTTAAAAAAATCAAACAGTTTGTCAAGTATCCGGTGAATTCAGTGGGTGCACTATGCATAACCGGAATCGATATGCTGCCGCATGGCATGTACGTGAACGATGCGCTGCGCCGTCTTGAACATCCGGGGCGGCCGGTGAACTGTGAAATCTACGTGATCGATGAAACACATCGCCTGGAAGGCACGATCGAACTGGGTAAATTAATGGCGTCTAAACCGCATGCAAAACTGCATGAAATCATGACGCGAAAAACCCATGCGATCAGTGCGATGGTGAGTGCCGGCACCGTGTTGAATCATCCCGGCTGGAAAAAAAGGCGCCGTCTGGCGGTGATCGACCGGGAAAATGTACTGGTCGGGGCGCTGGATTATAACGATCTTAAAGAGGCGGTGGGCAGTAGCGAGTTTAGCGCTACGCAGGATCCCGCGCAAAATCTGTTTTCGTTTGCCAGCCTGTTCTGGCAGGTGATGGCCCATCTGATGGATAGCGTGCTGAATATTTCCAGCAACAATAAGGGAGAGCGACCATGAGTGCCGAAACCCGGCATGCTATCCAGGCTTTGAATCAGGCCTATCTGCGCCAACATC
>JACNJF010000213.1 GCA_014382695.1 Gammaproteobacteria bacterium
CCATAACGCTCTGCGGCAGGAATGAAGGCTCCGGGAGGAATGATTTCAGCCTTGTCATTTTGCAGCCGGATTAGAATTTCATAATGCGACTGCGAAGCATATTCCGGGTTGAGTGGCTTGATCAGCTGGGCATACAGGATGAATTTGTTTTCCGCGAGTGAGCGTGGAATCAGCGTGGCCCATTGCATCTCATCCTTACGTTTTGAGATGGCCTGATCCTGCTGGTAGATTTTGAGCTGGTTGCGACCGGCATCCTTGGCAGCGTAACAGGCAATGTCAGCCTCTCCCAGAATTTTGCTGGTGCTTTCACTGCTACTGGTGATCTCTACCAGGCCGATACTGGCCCCTATTTCAAAAGAATTCTCTGCCCAGGCAAAACGGAACTGGTTGATGGCGCTGAGGATTTTACCCGCTATAAACTCGCCATGTGCACTGTCACAGTTATTCAGGATGATGCCGAATTCATCACCGCCCAGTCGTGCCAGCGTATCACTGTCCCGAATCGTTGAAGCAAAGGTAACGGCGATCTGTCTTAGCAGTTCATCACCGGCGACGTGCCCGCAGGTGTCATTCACGATTTTAAACTGATCCAGATCGATATACAGCAGAATGCTGCTGACATGCTGGCGTTGAGCCTGTTCCAGGCTGTCTTCCAGTAGCATTTCAAAAGCGTAACGATTGTTCAGGTCGGTAAGCGGGTCATGGGTTGCCAGATAATTCAGGTTTTTTTCAGCAGACTTGATATCGGAAATATTACGTGCATACAGATTGATGTAATCCTCCTGCAGTACGGGCGAAAACAGGATGGAGTAATAAATATTATCGACCAGAACCTCATGTTCTTCATGTGCATTGTCGTGCATGCAGCGTCTGATTACCTCCAGCCATTGATCAGGGATCACCGGGTTTTTGTCCAGCGCCCAGATTTTAATTATTTTTTCGCTGGCCGGGTTGGAGTACAGCAGCTCGCCCCGGCTATTCAGGCGTAATACCGGGTCGGGGTTTTCGGACGGAAAGCGTGCCAGTAGTTTGGCATTCTCTTCGGCCATCTTTTTTGCGGTAATATCGGTACGGATACTGATGTACTGATAGGGTTTTCCCTGTGCATTCAGGCGCGGGATAATGGTCGAGTCCACCCAGTACAGACTGCCATCCCTGGCCATATTACAAAAAGTCCCCTGCCATTTTTTTCCATGCGAAATAGTTCTCCACATGTCGCGAAAAAAGTTTTTATCATGGCCGCCGGAACGAATCAGGCGGTGGGTTTTACCGATCAGTTCATTTTGTGGGTACTGACTGATCTGGCAGAACTTGTCATTCGCATACAGAATTTTTCCCTGTACATCGGTAATCGATACGATGGAATGCTCATCAATCGCGTACTTTTGAAATTCGAGATCAATATTAGACTGCTTTAGGGTTCTGGATGTCTGCTGTAGGCGGAAGAAGGTGAAAGCAAGGTAGGAAAGCAGTAACAGCGACAGGCCGAACAGCCAGAGTCGGTAGTTATTGGCTTTATTTTCGGACGCATGGAAGTTCTGATTGAACGCCTGATACAGGGCTTTGGCACTATTCGTTGACGAGTCCGACAGGATACCTGCCAGATGTGAGGAGGTTGACTGGTGTAGTTTGATGAACAGACTGGCATGCGTTATCAGTCTTTCAATATCCTCAAGATAAGCGATGCCGACGCTCAGGATCAACGCCTTTCGATAGGCCTCAAACCGGTTTTGCAGCTGCTCATGATCCGTATCAATCTTCGAGTTGAAGATGAAAATACTGGATAGTATCGACTGTGTGTGCAGCCTGAACTGATTTTTTGAGTCTGCGTTTATGGCCTCATCGAGCTGTATTTTTTGTTCGATTAACTGCACCAGCTTGGGCAGATAATGCAGCGTATTTCTAAGTACCGCATTCTGTTTTTTAAACAGTTCGATGGTTTCAAGTTTTAAACTAAATTCCTGTTCCAGCCGTTGCAGTTTTTTATTGATATGGGGCTGCTGGCTCAGATTGGTTGTACTGTTGCTGTTTGAGAAGCCATCAATGGTTGACTGGATACGAAGCTTGCTGGCGACCAGTCCGTCATAGTTGTTTTTGTATCCGCTTTGCAGTTCGACAATCTGATGCTTGATACGGCTGTCATATTCCAGTAGTGAAAGGATTTCGATCAGGGTCTGTTCATGTTTGCTGTGGTCAAGCTGGCTGTTGGTATAAAAAAATGCCAGCAGCCCGGCCATTAGCAGCCCTGAGATAGTCTGCAAAGCAGTCGTCTGCTTCATAGTTTTACTCCGCGGAATTCGCCAGTGAGACTGGTCAGAAATGATTCAATGCTGGCGATATCTTCATCGCTTAACAACAGATCGAGCTGTATATGGGCCATGGTGCGGATTGCATCCGACAGGGTACTGGCGCTGCCATCATGAAAGTAGGGTGCGGTCACCGCGACATTTCTCAGGCTGGGTACACGGAACACGAATTTATCTCTGTTATCACCGGTGTAGCTGTAACGCCCATAGTCATATTCGGTGAGCGGCTTGTTGCGGGGAAGATGATTTTCAAAGATGCCGAAACGTGCAAACAGGTTGCCACCCACATTGATGCCCTGATGGCAGGAGATGCAGCCGTACTCGGTAAACAGTTTATAGCCCTGTTTCTGCTCGGCAGTAATGGCATCGCGCTCACCCCACAGGAAACGGTCAAAGTCAGCATTGGGCGTGATCAGTGATCTTTCGTAGGTGGCAATTGCATCCATGATATTGCTGCTGGTCAGTCCATTCGGGTACAGGCTATCGAATGCGCGGCTGTAGTCCTGATCCTGCAGCAGCGCTTTAATGATGTTGGGCCAGCTGTTATTCATGTGCTGCGGGTTGTGGATTACCCCGTCGATCTGCTGCTCGAGTGTCTGCAGGCGGCCATTCCACAGTTGCAGCGCATTGAACGCACTGTTGAAAACGGTGGGAGTATTTTTGCTGTCGAAGCCACCACCACTGATCATAGATAGCTGAAGTCCATCGACCCCGGCCCGGGTCACAGGATGGCAGCTCAGACAGGAAAACCCGCTGCTGGAAAGTAGCGGATCGGCGAACAGCCGTTCACCCAGCGCCACTATTTGTGGATCCAGATCCAGACTGAGTGGTATCGGCAGGATGGGGCTGGAGCCATCACTCAGATAGTTTTCCAGTTGAAATCGATGCTTTAGATTCTGATGCTGATGCTCGCCATCGATCGGGAAGTGGTAAAAAAAGATGAGCAGCAGGAATACGCTGGCAAGTAAGATAATTTTATTGGAGTGCTTCACTGCATAATTATTTTTAATAACGATGTTTCAAGTGTAGCAGTAACGTGGCTAATTTCAGGCTTGAAACTTAATACTGATCAGGGTATTAATGGCTGCCAACGAGAAGTGCCCTCAGGCTCTTCGGTTTCAGCTTTATGTTCTTATCCTTATATTAAAAAATCGTCTGTCCGGCGCACTGTAGCGCGCCGGACAGAAATAGCGGAGGTTTTGTGAGAGTTTTATTACTGGTGATTTTAGGGTTTGTGTTTGGGCCGGTACAGGCTGAACGTGATTTTCTGGTCGATGCCGACTGGCTGTCCGAGCATATTCAGGATGACAACCTGGTGATACTGGAAGTGCGCTACCATCCGCACCGCTATTACACGATTGGACATATCGCGGGCGCGGTTCAGGTGCAGCGCTTCAAGGATCTGGGCGATAATCAGGCCAGCCCGTTGATGCGTATTCCTTCGCAGCAGGATTTCCAGGCCCGCCTGCGTAGCTGGGGGGTGAATGATCACTCGACTGTTGTGGTATACGATGACGCCAGTACCGCGCTCGCCTCGCGTGTCTATTTTCTGCTCGACCTGTACGGCTTTAACATGCAGCAGGTAAAGATTCTGGATGGCGGCACGATCGAATGGGAAGCCTTCGAAGGGATCACCAAAGAGCTTCCGGTGGTTGAGCCGGGCCAGGTGACTCTGCAATCGATGGACATGAGCAAGGTGGTGGAATGGACCGATGTGTATGATGATATCGTATCGCGCCGTTCGCCCGATGTGGTGTTACTGGATGCACGTCCGCGCGATATGTACAGCGGCAAGGTGATCCAGCATTCCATCATGGCCGGGCATATTCCGGGGGCGATCAATATCGTCAGTCTGGAAGGAACGGCAGCACAGAAATGGATCAGCGAAGACGCGCTGGCAGCGCTCTACAAAAGCATTCCGAAGGATAAAACCATCTATGCCTACTGTCATGATGGCTTCCGCATGAGTCTGGCCTATACGCAGCTGAAGAGTCTGGGGTATGCCGATGTCCGACTCTACAACGGCGGCTGGTCACACTGGGGTAATCGTCTGACCCTGCCAACGGTAGAAGGCGATAAGCCCTACGCCGGCGATTACGATCTATAATCCGATTCAAGCCTGGCGCTCAGTCCGGCTGAGCGGCAGGTTGTCGACTGAAGGCCTCCAATGAAATGTATTACCAGTGCCTGGGATCAACATGAAAGCGAACTACGCCATTTTCTGCAGTCGCGCATCAACGATCAGGATGTTGCCGAAGACCTGTTGCAGGATGTATTCGTCAAGGCACTGGCACAGGGGCAGAAATTCTGTCAGCTCGAGAATACCCGTGCCTGGCTGTATCGGGTCACGCGCAATCACCTGATTGACTATTTTCGCAGTCACAAAATCTATCAAGAGGTGCCAGAGCAGCTACCCGACGTCGTTGAAAACTCCGAACCGCTGGTGAATCTATCGCGCTGCCTGCCCACGGCACTAACAAAGCTGAGCAATGAAGATCGGGAAGTGATCGAACTGTGTGACCTGCAAGGCCTGACTCAGGCTGAGTATGCGCTGCGTAAAAGCATCACCCTGCCGGGCGCCAAATCACGTCTGCAACGCGCGCGTAAACGATTAAAAATTGAGCTGAATAGCGCCTGCAAGATTATCTTCGATGAACAGGGTAAGGTGTGCTGTTTCGATCCTGAGTGCCAATAGCCTGAGCCGTTGATCGAAAAGAAAGGTGATCTAACTTAACAGGATGGACTTCACATCCGCTAAAACTGGATTCGGGAAGCCTCTCGTTAGCGTTTTGTGTTTGTTTCAGTTCGCCCATCAAACGGGAGGCATAGCCGTAATTGTTACGCGGTCGGGAAATCTTTCAGGCAGCATTTTCCGGACGGGTTGCGAATTTCACAGTCACACATTTTGTGTTTCGTTTGCTCAGTGACATAGGCCTGGATCTGCGGGTTGGCCCGCGCATCCGCCCTGCTCACGCCAAAGCAGTAACAGAGGGTCGCGTCAGCGGATCTGTCCTTAATCCCTACCGTGGTTCTTAATGCGCTGCGGCTGATGGTGGTTCCATCCGCGCCAAAATACACCACGTCGCAATCCGCATCATCGCAGAAATAGTACGCCTGATCTTTGCCTGCCCATGCCCAGGGCTGGCGGATGTGGTGCAGGATAGTCTTCAGTGGAACTGCTTTGTAGCTATCTCCGTTCACCGGGCAGGGCAACTTTTTGAGTAGTGTTTGAGTGGTACAGGATGAAGAGCAGCAGTCAGACATGGTGGATTCCCTGGTTAGCATAAACAGCTTCAACCATCATTTGGAAACCGGTTTTTGATCCGGCTTCGAGTGTGAGATGGTGAAGAAGCGCCAGTATAAAGGCCGTACTCAGGTACGGAGTCAACCGCTCCGGGAAGCTTATTTTGGGTCCAGCAGGGTTTCGATGATCGGGCAGTGTGCTGCGTCCGGGCGCTGATGGCACTGGTCGAGCAACTGTTCCAGCGCCAGTTGCAGGCGCTGCAGATGGTTGATTTTATTGCTGACCTGATCGAGTTTTTGCTGCGCGAGTCGCTGTACATCGGCGCATTCAGCCTCCGACAGACTGAATAGATGCTCGACTTCATCCAGCGTGAATCCCAGGCTTTTAGCCCGTTTGATGAAGTGCAGACGTTGCAGTATTGGTTGGCCGTATTCACGAAAACCGCTCACGGGTTTAATGGGACAGCGGATTAGTCCGCGCCGTTCATAATAGCGGATGGTTTCGACACTGATGCCCGCGGCTTTGGCCAGTTGCCCAATTTTGAGACCCATACGGTTTATCCTGCGGCTGCGAGTGAGGGAGGCAAGATAGCACATCGGGCTTTTGTGCTGCCAGAGCAGGAAATTAAAAATAACTCGTCATACCGGACTCGATCCGGTATCCAGCGCGGGGAGCACGGTGGACCAGGAATTGGCTTCGATAAAACTGGATTCCAGCCTCGGCTCTGGCATCCATCGGGCGGGGTGCACAATGGTACTGGAATTGGCGTCGGTGAAACTGGATACCAGCATGCGCTGGTATGACGATTTTTATGAGAGGTGCGGGTTAGTCGACGGTAAGCGGGC
>JACNJF010000041.1 GCA_014382695.1 Gammaproteobacteria bacterium
ATTCGAATTTATCCACCGCTTTCATCAGGCCGATGTTGCCTTCCTGAATCAGATCGAGAAACTGCAGGCCACGATTGGTGTATTTTTTGGCGATCGAGATGACCAGGCGCAGGTTGGCCTCGATCATGTCTTTCTTTGCGCGTCTGGCTTTGGCTTCGCCAATCGACATCTTGCGGTTGATTTCCTTGATGTTGTCGATGTTCAGGCGTGACTGTTTTTCAATGCCGGTGAGGCGCTTCTGGTGGCGATAGATTTCGTCCTTCAGAATGCCCAGCATTTCGGAGTAATCCTTGCTGGCATTGATATGTTGGTTGATCCACTCGGGATTGGTTTCATTGCTTTTGAATGTGTTGATGAAATCCTTGCGTGGCATCTTGGCCTGGGTGACGCAGATGTCCAGAATGGCGCGCTCGTTGGAGCGAATCCGGTTGATGACGTTTTTCAGGTTGTTGCCCAGTTCATCCACAAAGGAGGGCATCAGCTTGATTTCCATCAGCAGTTTGACGGTTTGCGCCATCAGCTTCTCGGCATCGTCGGTTTGATCCTGGTCGATAGCGGCTAGTACTTTGCTGAACACGGCTTCGATTTCGCTAAAGC
Source organism: Gammaproteobacteria bacterium (assembly GCA_014382695.1). Lineage (GTDB taxonomy): Bacteria > Pseudomonadota > Gammaproteobacteria > JACNJF01. Next base: position 598 of record JACNJF010000041.1, read on the forward strand.
GGGCCTCGGCTTCTTCCGGATCGAGTCCGGTATCGGGCTCGACCGTATCGTCATCGTCATCGTCATCGTCACTGTTGTCATCGCCGTCACTGGTGTTGCTGTCGTCATCGTTGGTCGGGGCGGGAGCTGGCGGCATCGGGATTGCATTCGGATCTTCGTTGGGGTCGATGTAACCAACGATTAAATCGGACAGCTTGGCCTTTTCTTCACGCACTTCCTGATAGCGACTTAAGATCAGTTTCATGGTGTCGGGATAGCTGGCAAGCGCCGACATTGCATGATTCAGGCCGGCTTCAATGCGGCGTGCGATTTTTATTTCGCCTTCACGGGTCAATAGCTCAACGGTGCCCATTTCACGCATGTACATGCGCACAGGGTCCGTGGTGCGGCCAAACTCGCTGTCGAGCGATGCCAGTGCTGCAGCGGCTTCTTCTACCGCATCTTCATCGGGCTCGCTTTCGTTGTCGTTTAACAGGTCATCGGAGTCCTCGGTCGGAGGGCTTTCATGAACTTTGATGCCCATGTCATTGATCATGCGGATGATGTCTTCTATCTGCTCCGGCTCAACAATGCCATCGGGCAGATGGTCGTTTACCTCGGCATAGGTCAGAAAGCCCTGCTCTTTACCTTTGGCGATAAGCTCTTTCAAACTGGATTTCTGATTTTTGTCCATAGTGCCTCAATACACGAAATAATACGAAAAAGTGAACTGGCCAGTATATAAGGTTTAATTTGTTTTTTCCAAGCTAAACCATTATTTTTTATCACGTCTAAGTGACTGACGGTATTCATGAATCTCATTTTCGGTCAACTTCTGGCCGGAGATGAGTTTTTGTTGCAATTTGTTGAATCTGTTTTTGGCAAATTTGGGACGCAATCGGGTCAAAGCATCTTCAAACATGGGTTGAATGTCGTCGACTTCATTCTGCATGGCAGGTGTCATTGCGGCAATCTTGTACAGATGACTTTCACTGCTATGACCGGAAAATCGTGCCAGTAAATTCTGCGTACTGATATCCGGTTGTTCGTGGATCTGATCCAGAATCTGCAGTAAAAGTTCAATCCCCGGTATATCGGCATGCGCAAGGTCTTCCAGATTACCAGCCGTTGCGGCGAGTGCCGGTTTCTGTAGCAGTAGATTGATCGCCAGCCTTACCGGTGTCCAGTGTTGCTCGGGAATGACGGTGTGTTTGGTGTTTTCTATCGCAGTGGCCCCTATCACCTGCAGCAGGCGGGTGTCGAGTTCGATAGACAGGCGTTTTTCGACTTCGCGTAGAATCTGGTCTTTCAGGCTTTGCAACGGAATCTGGTTGAAGTAGGGGCGTAGACTGTCGAGAAACTGGGCGCGTCCCTCCGGGCTGATCACTTCACCCTGGGCTAACAGTTGGTCAAACAGGAACTCGCTCAGGGTGGAGGCTTGTTTGGCCTGTTGCAGGTAGTGATCTTTACCGTACTCCTTGATAAAGGTATCAGGGTCATGACCTTCCGGTAGAAACAGGAAGCGCGCGATGCGTCCTTCTTTAAGTGAGGTCAGGCAGCTTTCGAGCGCACGCCACGCGGCTTTTCGACCGGCCGCATCGGCATCGAAGCAGAACACCAGTTTCTTCGCGGTGCGAAACAGTTTCTCGATCTGGTTGTTGTTGATGGCGGTGCCGAGAGTGGCGACGGCGGTGGTGACCCCGTGTTCGGCCAGCGCGACCACATCCATATAGCCTTCGGTGATGAAGATCTGGCTGATCTGGGTATTCGCCTGCTTTAGTTCGAACAGGCCATAGATTTCTTCACCCTTGTGAAAGATGGGTGACTCTGGCGAGTTTAAATATTTTGGATTGTCTTGCGGATTAATGATGCGCCCGCCAAACGCAATGGTACGCCCGCGCCGGTCGCGAATCGGGAACATGATGCGGTGGCGAAAGCGGTCATAGATTTTGCCGTTTTCATTTCGGATCAGCATGCCGGCATCGATCAGGGGCTGCTCATCGCCGCTCAGGTTATTCCAGCCGGAAGGCGCAAAGCCGATGCCAAAGGTTTTCGCGGTAGCGCCGCTGACGCCACGCTGTTTGAGGTAATCGATGGCCTGCGGTGATTGCTTGAGCTGAGCCAGATAATAGTCACTGCATTGCTGCAGGCTTTCCATCAGCGTTTCCGACTCGCTGCTGTTTTTCGCCTGCTGGGCAGGGGTGGGCTGGCGTGAGTTTTTTTCGTAGGGGATATCGATGCCGATGTGCTGTGCCAGCGCTTCGATCGCTTCGACGAAATCCATATGGTCGTAATCCATCAGAAAGCTGATCGCATTGCCGTGCTGCTGACAGCCGAAGCAATGGTAGAACTGCTTGTTCTGGCTGACCGAAAAGGAAGGGGATTTTTCGCCGTGAAACGGGCAGCAGGCCCAGTACTCGCGGCCTTTCTTTTTTAACGGCACACGCGCATCGATAATTTCGACAATATCAATCCTGTTAAGCAGGTCGTCGATAAATGGCCGGGGAATAGTTCCAGCCATTTACGCAGACCTGCCTGACAGGGCAGGGATATCAGAACTAGGCTGCTTTTTGCTCAAGCGTTTTCAGTAGTGATGTAACATCCGCAGCTTTAGGAATGACCAGCCAGAACTTACGCATATAGTGAGTGAAATTGTCCAGTATGTACTGGCCCCATTCGCTGCCGGTTAATGCGACATGCTGTTGAATCACGTTTTCCAGATGGATGCGATAGGCTTCCATGTTTTCGGCCGAAATGCGATGAATGTCGATCAGTTCATTGTTGATTCGATCGACAAAGTCTTTGTCCAGGTCGAGCACATACGCTACACCGCCGGTCATACCGGCACCAAAGTTAAGGCCGGTACGTCCGAGTATGGTGATGATGCCACCGGTCATGTATTCACAACCGTGATCGCCGATACCTTCAACTACCGCTCTGGCCCCGGAATTACGTACCCCGAAGCGTTCGCCAGCCAGACCGGCTGCAAACAGCTGTCCACCGGTTGCACCGTATAGACAGGTATTACCGATGATGGTGGTATCCTGGGTTTTAAAGCTGCTGCCATCGGGTGGGGAAATCACGACCTGACCGCCGGCCATGCCCTTGCAGACATAGTCATTGGCGTCGCCTTTCAGCGTCATGTGCAGGCCGGCTGCATTCCATACCCCGAAACTCTGTCCGGCGGTTCCGCTTAGACTGAGGTGGATCGGGTTGTCGCCCATGCCGGCATCGCCATGGACCCGGGCAATTTCTCCGGACAGACGCGCGCCGATGGAACGATGAATATTCTTCAGCTGGTAACTGAATTCACCACCGCTGCCGCTTCTGATGGCTGGCAGGCAGTCCTGCATCATCTGTTCTGCCAGTTCACCCTTGTCGAACGGGGCGTTGCTGGGGGTAATACAGAACTGAGGCAAGTCTTTCGACAGTCCGCCATCGTTTAACAGCGGTTGTAGATTAAGCTTGCTCTTACGTGCGGTGTTCGACTCGACCTGTTCCAGTAAATGGGTTTGGCCGATGATGTCGGATAGTTTGTCAACGCCGATGGAGGCTAGAATTTCGCGCACATCACGCGCGATAAAACGGAAGTAATTCTTAACCTTGTCGACATTGCCGGTGAAATGCATTTCGCGTAATACCGGGTTCTGAGTCGCTACACCGGTGGCGCAGTTATTCAGGTGACAGATACGCAGGAACTTACAGCCCATGGCGATCATCGGGCCGGTGCCAAAGCCAAAGCTTTCGGCACCTAGAATAGCCGCTTTTACCACGTCCAGGCCGGTTTTCAGGCCACCATCGGTCTGTACCCGAACTTTATCGCGCAGGTTGTTGGCTCTGAGTACCTGATGGGTTTCAGCCAGGCCCAGTTCCCACGGGGATCCGGCATATTTGACGGAGGTGATCGGGCTGGCACCGGTGCCGCCATCGTAGCCGGCAATGGTGATTAGATCGGCATAGGCTTTGGCAACGCCCGCAGCGATAGTACCGACGCCAGCTTCTGCCACCAGTTTTACCGAGATCAGTGCGGTCGGGTTGACCTGTTTCAGGTCGAAGATCAGCTGTGCCAGATCTTCAATGGAATAGATATCATGATGCGGCGGTGGTGAAATCAGGGTTACGCCGGGTGTTGAATGGCGTAGTGTTGCGATTAGCTTGTTCACCTTTTTACCGGGTAACTGGCCGCCTTCGCCGGGCTTGGCACCCTGAGCAACCTTGATCTGTAGCACTTCAGCATTCACCAGATAATGCGGGGTGACGCCAAAACGTCCGGAAGCGATCTGTTTGATCTTGGACATTTTATCGGTGCCATAGCGCGCCTTGTCTTCACCGCCTTCTCCGGAATTCGAGCGTCCGCCGAGCTGGTTCATGGCCTGTGCCAGAGTTTCGTGGGCTTCCGGCGATAATGCGCCTAATGACATGCCGGCGGAGTCGAAGCGAATCAGGATGTCTTCCAGTGACTCGACCTGATCTATCTCGATGGGTGGCTTATTCGGTTTTAGCTGCAACAGGTCACGCAGTGCTGCGGTTGGCCGGTTGTTGACGAGATCGGAGTAGACTTTCCAGTCTTCGTATTGACCGCTGGCCACGGCTTTTTGCAGGTTCTGTACCACATCCGGGTTGTAGGCGTGGTATTCACCCCCGTGTATGTACTTCAGTAATCCGCCCTGGGTAATCGATTTGCGCGGATTCCAGGCCAGTTTGTTGATGGCTTTGGCGTCGGCCTCGATATCATCGAAATGAATCCCGTCGATGCGGCAGGTACTGCCGGTAAAGCACAGGTCGACCACGTCTTTATGGATGCCGACGATTTCAAACAGCTGCGAGCCACGATAGCTGGCGATGGTCGAAATACCCATCTTGGAAATGATTTTATAGATGCCTTTATTGATGCCTTTACGATAATTCGAACCGATACGGGCAAACTCCATATCCTTGATTTCGCCGGTTTTAACCATGCCTAGCAGGCTGGCGTGGGCCAGATAAGGATAGATCGCGGTGGCACCATAACCGAGTAACACGGCCATGTGGTGCGAGTCACGTGCGGTGCCGGTTTCGACCACGATATTGGAGTCACAGCGCAGACCGGTTTTACACAGACGGTGATGGACAGCGCCGGTTGCCAGCGCGGCATGCACCAGTAATTCATGCTGTTCGAACTCATGATCCGACAGCACCATGATGACGCTTCCGGCACGTACCGCTTTTTCAGCTTGATCGGCTATGTTGATGATGGCCTGCTTGAGACTCATCTTTGTCGGGTCATAACTCAGGCGGATTCGGTGATGCGAAAAGCGCTCCTTATCCGGATGCGCGAGCATGGCATTAAATTTATGATCCGACAGGATCGGTGATCTGGCCACCAGTCGGTGGGCATGTTCGCCGGTTTCGATGAAGATATTGTGTTCACGCCCGATACTGATTTCCAGCGACATGACGATTTTTTCACGAATCGGATCTATCGGCGGATTGGTCACCTGTGCGAATGACTGACGGAAGCTGTCATACAGCGAGCGTAAATGATGTGACAGAACTGGCAGCGGGGTATCGTCACCCATCGAACCGGTTGCTTCCTGACCATCACCGGCCAGTGGACGCAATACCTGATCACGTTCCTCAAAGCTGACCTGAAACATTTTTTCATACAGTTTTAGTTTGGCGGCAGGCATAGACTCTTCAGATAAAGGCGTATGTGCCGGGTCGGAAGACAGGTGGTCCAGCCCCTGTTTTAGCCATTTTTCGTAAGGGTGACGTTCACTCAGCATTTCATCGATATCTTCAGACAGCAGCATGCGCCCGGTTTGGGTATCGATTGCGATCATCTGTCCGGGCTTTAGACGTCCCTTGGCGATCACGTCTTCCGGTTTATAGTCCCAAACGCCGATTTCTGAAGCGAGTGTGATATGACGGTCTTTGGTTCTGACCCAGCGTGCCGGGCGCAGACCATTGCGGTCGGTTACGCAACAGGCATAACGACCCTCGGTGAGAACGATACCGGCTGGACCATCCCACGGTTCCATATGCATGGAATTGTATTCATAGAACGCCTTGAGCGCCGAATCCATATTGTCGACATTCTGCCAGGCAGGTGGAACCAGCAGGCGCATGGCACGGAATACATCGATGCCGCCGGCCAGCATCAGATCCAGCATATTATCCATCGAGCTGGAATCGGAGCCGGTCATATTCACCATCGGCTGGATTTTGGTCATGTCGGGAATCAGCGGCGACTGGAATTTATGCGCGCGTGCATTGGCCCAGTTGCGGTTACCCTGAATCGTATTGATTTCACCGTTATGCGCCAGATAACGGAATGGCTGCGCCAGTTTCCATTGCGGCCAGGTGTTGGTGGAAAAACGCTGGTGAAAAACGCAGATGGCCGAAGCCATTTCAGGGTCATTCAGGTCGGAGTAAAAAACCGGCAGATTGGCTGGCATAACCAGTCCTTTATAGGACATGACCTTGGACGACATGCTGGGGATGTAAAAGTACTTGTCATTTTCTGCGTGTGCTTTTTCGATAATGCGGCGCGCAATAAACAGTGAAAGTTCGAACTCTTCGACGGTATTCTTTTGGGGCGCATTAATAAAGGCCTGAAAGATTGCCGGTTGAGTGCATAAGGCTTCTTCTCCGCAGGCAGAGGAATCGGTTGGAACTTCACGCCAGCCGGCGAAAAGCAGGCCCTGCTCACGGACCTTTTCTTCAAACAGGGTCTTTTCACTGCTGATAATCGCGTCATCCGGTTGCATGAAGACCATTGCAACGGCGTAGTGCTGACTCAGGCTTATACCCAGTTCAGCGGCTTTTTTACGTAAAAATGAATCCGGCTTTTGCAGTAATAGACCACAACCGTCACCGGTTTTGCCGTCTGCTGCAATCGCACCGCGATGAGTTAATCGAGCAAGGGCTGAAATTGATGTCTCGATAAGCCAGTGACTGGGTTTATTATCGATGTTGGCGATTAGTCCAAAGCCGCAGCTGTCTTTTTCAAAACTGGGCTGGTATAAACCTTTCAGGGTGTTTTGTGCGCTCATATTACTTACCGAATCAAGATGCTTAAACGATTGTCCCCGGGGACGTGTTTTTGCTGGCGTACAGTTAGCTGGCAAAAGGCCAAGCATTATACTAGCCTAATGGCTTCGGATTCAATCCTTGATAAATTCAGGACTATTGAAAAAAATCGGGCACCGTTGTAGTGCTCGGCAGGGGGGGCGGCTTTAGCTTTCAGATAGTGTCTGGGTCAATAATGCGGAATCATAGTCTGCAGTGATGATGGCTTTGCCCAGACTTTTTAACAGCACAAATTTAATCACGCCGCGATCGACCTTTTTATCGATCGACATATAGTCCATATACTGTTCTGGGCTGATCTGAGGCGGTGATTTAACCGGTAAGTGCGCATTCTTTAGCAGCTGAATCGTGCGTTGTTTGACTTCCGGCCCAATCCAGTGGTGACGCTCAGACAGATCCAGTGCCATCACCATGCCGGTCGCAACGGCTTCACCGTGTAACCAGTTTCCATAGCCCATGGCAGATTCAATTGCATGTCCAAAGGTGTGGCCGAGGTTAAGGATGGCACGAATGCCGGATTCTTTTTCGTCGATAGCGACAATCTCGGCTTTGGTCTGACACGAAACCAGGATGGCGTGACTGAGTAACTGATAATCTTTCTGCATCAGTTTTTCAATGTTTGTCTCCAGCCAGTCAAAAAATTTTTCATCATGAATCAGGCCGTATTTGATCACTTCTGCGAGTCCGGCGCTGAGTTCACGATCGGGAAGTGTTTCCAGAGTGTGGGTATCGGCGATCACACATTGTGGCTGGTAAAAAGCCCCGATCATATTTTTGCCGGAGGGGTGGTTGACCCCGGTTTTTCCGCCCACCGATGAGTCTACCTGTGATAGCAGGGTGGTTGGGATCTGAATAAAGTTGACGCCGCGTTGATAGATTGCAGCTGCGAATCCGGTAATGTCGCCTACCACACCACCGCCCAGTGCTATCAGTGTGGTTTTCCGGTCATGCCGCTTTTTAAGCAGGGTATCGATGATCAGCTCAACCGAGGCGAGTGTTTTGAACGTTTCTCCGTCTGGTAGGATGACACTATCGTATCGGATATTAGCCAGTTCCAGTGCTTGACTAACCTTGTCCAGATAAAGCGGGGCAACGGTTGTGTTGGAAACGATGACAGCGCTACTGCCCTGTATGTAATCACTGATCAGCTGATGATTATCCAGAATATGATGTCCAATGAAGATAGGATAACTTCGATCACCCAGATCGACATTCAGTTGATGTAACGGTTGGATCGTCATGTTTTAGCCTGCTGGGTTAGGGTTCTGGGAAGTTGAGCAATAATTTCTGCGGCGACTTTACGGGCAAATTTACGGTCTGTTCTGATACGCAGATCGGCCAGCTCCAGATATAGAGGTTTACGTTCGGTAAACAGGGTCTCCAGTTTTTGGCGCGGATTTTCGGTCTGTAATAGCGGGCGCTTTTTATCGTGTTTCAGGCGCTCCATCTGCTGATTGACCGAAGTGTCGAGAAAAATGATAAACCCGGAAGATTTTAATAGCTGGCGATTTTCCCGCTTGAGTACCGAACCACCACCGGTGGCAATCACCAGATTATGCATACGGGTCAACTCTTCCAGTGCTTTGGTTTCGCGCGCCCTGAAGCCATTCTCACCTTCAACATCAAAGATCCTGGGGATATCGACCCCGGTTTTTTCTTCAATAAAGTAGTCGCTGTCGTAAAATTCACGGTTTAAGCGGCTGGCGATCAGTTGTCCAATCGTGGATTTACCGGAGCCCATCGGTCCGATAAGAATAATGTTTTGAGCGCTCATTAGGGTTACATCTACAAATCAAGGGAGGATTTTAGAGATGCAGATGGATATTTACAAGTTTCCCGGTGCGTTACCGGGGAACTTGAGGGAACTATCGTATGTCGAGGTTAGAGCCCTGCAGAATCTTAGGGGTCACAAAGATTAGCAGTTCTGAACGGTCGTCACGAGAAATCGTTGATTTGAACAGGTTGCCGATCAGCGGCAGTTCACTGAAGAATGGTACACGTGTCACCTGCGTAGACTGGGTGGTTTCATAGATACCGCCAAGTACGACAGTTTGTCCGTTATCGACCAGTACCTGTGATTGAACTTCACGGGTATTGATGGTCGGTGCGAACAGTCCTTCTCCGAAAGAAACGTCTTCACCGCGAGAGTCCTTATGGACTTCAAGATCCATGATGATACGGTCATCCGGGGTGATCTGAGGGGTTGTTTTGAGAGATAGTACGGCCTTTCTGAATTTCAATGTGGCACGACCGTTGTTGAGTTCCAGATAGGGAACTTCTATGCCCTGTTCAATGCTGGCGGTATGAGAGTCTGCGGTGATGACGCGCGGACTGGAAACCACCTCGCCCCGACCTTCGGTTTGTGCGGCGGATAATTCAAGTTCGAGTAAAGTACCGATCGGCAGCTTGGTCAGGGCCAGAGCAATCGATCCGGCTGGATTCTGTAAGGGCATGTTGACATTCAGACCGTCGGTGCCACCAGCCAGAGTGTTTCCGGTGCTGTTGATCAGGCCGGTTGTACCAGAGGTTGAACCCAGTGTGCCAGCCGTAGAAGCGCCATTACCGGACTGTTTACTGCCAAAGCTGTCGTTACTGACGCCAAATCTGACCCCGAGTTCCTTACTAAAGTCATCATTCGCAATCACTACACGTGACTCGATGAGTACCTGACGTACAGGAATGTCGAGCTCAAGTAATAATTGACGTACGCTAGCCAGACTGGCCAGTGTGTCTTTGATCAGCAGAGTATTGGTTCTGCCGTCAACACTGACGGAACCCCGTGGTGACAGAATGGCATTGTCCTTGATGTTGAGCAGTTCAGCCATGTCAACGGCCTTGGCATAATTCACCTTGATGAATTCGGTGCGCAGTTGCTCCAGTTCTTCAACCTGTTTGCGCGCTTCGAGTTCGAGCTTTTCTCTGGCTGCAATTTCATCGGTAGGGGCGACCAGTATAACATTTCCAGCTCGACGCTGAGCCAGACCTTTGGTCTTCAGGATAATATCCATAGCCTGATCCCATGGAACATTTTTCAGGCGTAATGTTAGATTGCCTTCGACAGAGTCGCTTACGACCAGATTCAGGCCGGTAAAATCAGCCAGAAGCTGTAACACTGAGCGCACTTCGATGTCCTGAAAGTTCAGGGACAGTCTTTCGCCGGTAAAACCAAATTTTTCTTTACGACGTTTCTCTTCTTCTTCCTTGGTGATTTTGGCAATTTCAATGGTGTAAACCTTATCGGTCTGATAAGCCAGATGCTCAAATTCTCCATTGGAGGTAATGCTCATTTTGATCGATGAGCCATCCTGAATGGTGTCTATGAAGCTGATAGGCGTCGCGAAATCGCTGACATCCAGCCGTCTTTGCAGGGCTTCTGGCAGTTGTGATCCGATAAACTCAACCTGTACCGTATCGTTTTCACGCCACACGTCGGTTGAGATTGTGGTGCTGGTCAGGTCTATGACCACTCGGCCTTCGCCATTCGGACCACGCTTGAAATCAATGTTAGTCACGCCTTTGGCAATTTTGTCTGCTTTGGCGGGCTCTGTCAGGGCAACCGCAGTTACTTCTCCGCTTTCGGTATTCTTTTGCAAGGCCAGTCCCTGACTCGATTCTGAGCCAGCCAGGGTTACGATAACCTGATTGCCGTTTACGCTGGTGGTGTACTCGGTGGAGGAGGACAGATTAAGAACTACCCGGGTACGATCTTTGGTTGAAGCTGAAATAATGCTTTGCAATGAGCCTATGCCCACGCGCATAGCACGTTGCTTAAGTTTGTTCTCGGTGCCAGCGAAATCCAGTGATATACGGGAGGGTTGGTCGATGGTGAAGGAACGCGGTTCGACGGCATCCTGATCGAAGGTAAAAACCAGCTGCACAGCATTTCCCGACATTACCGAGTAGTCGAGACCAATCAGATCTCGCGCCTGGGCCAGGCCGGGTTGAATCAGGACGAGCAGGCTTAAGAGTAATTTCGTTAGAGTACTAGCTTTCATTGATTTCGATTCCAGTTTTTTCATTTGCCAGTTGTTCATTTGATTTGTCCCCTCTATTCAATCAACGCAATCGCAGCTGAACGTTCGATATAGTTTCCTAATCCATCCGGAACGATTTCTGTCAGACCAATAGATCCATCCGATAAAGCGATAATACGCCCATGATTCTGCCCCATGTAATTACCTTCGAGTACACGATGGATCGTGTTATCCGGGGCGAAAATGAGCCCCCACTTAGTTTCATCTTTGGTAACGGTGCCTTTGAAGCGTAAGGTGTCGAGAGGGAAATCTTCCAGTGGTTCACGCACTCTGTCAATATCAGGACGTGGACCGGTCGCGGTATCACTGATTTTTTCAGGATTTGCTTCAGGTCTTCTAAAATCGACGGATTTGAACGGGTCGCGTAAATTTTGAGTGGTGTACTCAAAATTCTGGTAAGGAATAAAAGGTGGAATAGGTTCGACCCGGCCAGGCGGCTTAGCTTTGGTCTGAACCACAAACTGCTGTAAATCAGTGATTTCCTGATCACAGCCGGTAAGACCGGATAGCATCAGTACCAATAGACTGGCTCTAAAAGGAGTTTCCCGAGAAAACATTATTGCTCATCCTCCTTCAGGTAACGATAGGTCTTGGCAGTAGCCGTCATCTGTAGTTTGCCGGTGTTTTTTGTCTTGTCTTTTTCAACGGGTTGCAGCTGTAGCTTGATGTTATGCATAGTCACGATACGTGGTAATGCGGCGACGCCACTAATAAAAGAGGCCAGATCATGGAAGTTTCCGGTTACTTCTAGAGCAATCGGTAACTCCGCATAAAAGCCTTTCTTTTCTTCCTTGCTGGGTTTGAATTTTTTGATCTCTAGACCATTTGCGAGGCCAGTCTGGGAGACGTCCACCAGCAAAGATTCGACATCGGTGCCTTCCGGCAGTTGTCGGAGAATGGCCTGAAACGATGCTTTCATTTCAGCCAGCTGATCTTTGTATAATTCGAGTTTGGCGGCCTGATCGGCTTTTAGAGTGAACTCTGTCTTTAGTTCGGTTTCTTTCTGTTCGATAGTTTTTAAATCATTGAGCTGGTTCTGGGTATCAAAATAAAGCCCAGCTGCAATCAGGGCAATAAAAATAATGGTTAAAAATCCATACTTGATCGGGTTGGAGGCATTGCCGATGTTGTTCAGATCAATATTATTCAGTTCATCGCGTAAACTCATTTTCCATCTCCTAACCGGTTTGTATCTTCGGTATTATTAGGTGAGTCCTGCTTGATGGTGAGAATGAATGAGCTGATCCTGGTTACTTTTTTATCTTCAATCTGAATCAGGTCAAGGTTCGGCTCTTTTAACCAGGCTGAATCGTTGAGATTTCTCATATAGCTGGAAACTCGAGCATTTGACTCGGCTTCACCAGTTATTTTGAGTGTGTCATTATTCTGTTCCAGGGTTTGCAGATAGACACCGTTCGGTACCGTGGTCACCAGTTCTGTAAACAGATGAACAATAGAAGGTCGGCTACCCTGAAGATCCTGAATGATCTCCATCCGCTCTACCAGACTTTTACGGACTTTCTGCAGCTCTTTAATTTCTGCAATTTCATTATCCAGCTTGGCTATTTCACTACTCATAAACGTATTACGTCTATTCTGGTAGTCGATTTTTCCATTCATTTGAAAATGCATCAGGCCGACAATAGCGCCCGCTAATACAATAGACAAAACCAGCAGAGTCATAAACTGCTTTTGCTTCTCCTGGCGAAGTTCTTCGCGCCAGGGTAGTAAATTTATGCGGGTCATAAATGTTCAGTCCCCCGGATGGCAAGTCCGGCAGCTATCAAAAACGAAGGGCCGTCAGATTGCAAATTGGCTTTATTGATTTTACTGGTAGTGGTCATATCCTGGAACGGATTGGCAATAATAGTTGGAACGCCGATATGTGATTCGGTCAGTTCCGCCAGATCGGGCAGGGCCGCAGTCCCGCCTCCAAGAATAAGATAGTCTATATTTCTGATGTCGCCACCAGCGGAGTAGAAAAACTGAAGAAATCGGCTAACCTGTTGGGCGGTGGTTTCCTTGAACGGAGCCAGCACTTCGGGTTCGTAGTTATCGGGCAGTCCACCCTGTCGTTTGGCCAGGCCCGCTTCTTCATAGGACAGACCGTAACGGCGCATGATTTCTTCGGTGAGCTGCTTTCCGCCGAAATTCTGCTCACGCGTATAAATTAGATGATGATTGTGGATGATGCTTAAGCTGGTCATAGTGGCACCGATATCGACGATGGCTACGGTCTTGTCCATTCCTTCGTCCGGCAGGTGCGGGGCCATGGTTTCAAATACGGTCTCGATCGTATAGGCTTCAATATCGACAATTTTAGGGATTAGTCCGGCCAGTTCGATTGCAGCAATACGATCATCAACGTTTTCACTACGACAGGCTGCCAGTAGTACATCGACGGTCTCCGGGTTTCCCGGGGTTTCTCCGAGCACCTGAAAGTCAAGATTGACCTCTTCCAGTGGATAGGGGATATACTGATCTGCTTCCAGCTGTATTTGACCTTCCATTTCCTCATCACTGAGATTGGAGGGCATGGTTATCTTTTTGGTAATAACGGAGGAGCCAGCAACCGCGATTGCGCAGTATTTTGATTTTATTTTTGACTTGTGTAGCGCACGCTTTACACTTTCGCCAACAGCTTCAATTTCGGCAATATTTTTGTCTACCATCGAGTTGGCAGGTAACGGTTCTACCGCTATACCTTCAATGCGGTAACCTGTGCCTGATTTGCTGAGCTCCAGCATCTTGATCGATGTTGAGCTGATATCTAGACCTATGAGTGCTGGCTTTTTGGGTGTTAAAAACACAGGATTCCCTCAGTTGTGACTGTGTTCATAGATATTAATGATAATTTACATTAACATCCAGTTGTAAGTATATATTTTGTTAAATTTTTCTAATCTGATGGCAAAGTCTAGTTCAAGAAAATCTTCTTGTCGATACTTTTCATGTGTTTCTTTATGAATATACCCTAACTTCATGAAAATAATAGTAAAAATATTGTCCGCTATGCTCGCAAGCGGGGTGTTATTGTTGCTTTCCGCAATGATCTATACCTTCTATGTTCTGGTGCCAGAGTTGCCGCCAGTCGATACGCTGGAGCACACGGAGTTTCAGGTCCCATTAAGGATATATGATAAAAATTCCTTGCTACTGGCTGAGTATGGTGAGCATAGACGAATTCCGGTAAAGTTTGAAAATATCCCGCAAAAAATTCAACTCGCTTTCCTGGCGGCGGAAGATGATCAGTTCTGGAATCATTCGGGAGTGGACCCTCTGGCCCTGATGGCTGCTGTGTATGAGCTGATGACGACAGGGAATAAAACACGAGGTGGCAGTACGATCACCATGCAGGTGGCGCGAAATTTTTTTTTAAGTTCAGAGAAAACCTATAATCGAAAGTTAAATGAAATCCTGCTCGCGTTAAAAATTGAAAAAGATTTAACCAAGGAAAAGATCCTCGAGCTGTATCTGAATAAGATTTATCTGGGCAACCGGTCTTATGGCATTGTTGCTGCAGCACAGGTTTACTATGGTAAATCTCTCGATGAATTGACCATTGCGCAGTCTGCCATGATCGCCGGTCTGCCCAAAGCACCTTCCCGCTATAATCCGATTATAAATCCGGAGCGTGCGTTGATCCGGCGCGACCATATCATCCGTCGCATGGGGCAACTGGGGTATATCACTGAGGATGAGTATCAGCAGGCTCGGGCTGAACCCGTCAGTGCTGAACTACATGCGGCCAAGTTAAGCGCCGATGCGCGTTATGTCACCGAAATGGCACGTGCGGAAGTTATCCAGCAGTATGGTGAGAGCGTGTATGGGTCAGGCATGAAGGTTTATACCACTATCGATGATCGTTTGCAGATTGCGGCTAATCAGGCCCTGCGCACGGCATTGCTTGATTATGATAGACGTCATGGATATCGCGGTGTGGCTGGGCATATTGAGTTACAGAGTAAATCACTCGATCCTTTTGGAGAGGGCCTGGTGCAGGCTGAGACGATCGGTAATTTAAATAAGGCTATCGTCAAGTCTGTTGAAGAGGATAAGGTCGTGGTAACGCTGCCTGATTTTCAGCAGGTTGAGTTGCCATTCGTGAATGGGATACAGTGGGCTCGTCCGTATATTTCTGAGAATGAACTGGGCGAGGCGCCTGCGTTACCTGCGGAAGTGTTGCAGGTCGGTGACATTATCTGGATTGAGTATCGGGAAGGTGAGTGGTGGCTGGCATCTGTACCCGCGGTTGAGGGTGCCATTGTTTCTCTTAATCCGCTAAATGGTGCCATCCTGGCCCTGGTGGGTGGATTTGATTTTTCACATAACAAGTTTAACCGGGCGGTGCAGGCCAAGCGTCAGCCTGGCTCCAATTTTAAACCCTTCATTTACTCGGCAGCACTGGATAAGGGGTTTACCGCTGCCAGTCTCATCAATGATGCGCCGGTCGTGTTCGATGATGACTCGCTAGAGGCGACCTGGCGTCCAGAAAACTATTCTGGACGTTTTTATGGGCCAACCCGATTACGTGAGGCGTTGGTCAAGTCCAGAAATCTGGTTTCTATACGCATCCTTCAGTCGATAGGCCTGAATTACGCGACCCGTTATGCGCAGCGTTTCGGTTTTGATAAAAAAGATATGCCCTATGATTTATCGCTGGCACTCGGAAGTGGATCCTTTTCACCGCTAGAGATTGCTCGTTCCTATACGGTGTTTGCTAATGGTGGCTTTCTGATTACCCCTTACTTTATCGATCGAATCGAGTCGAACAGCGGTGAACTGCTGTTCAAGAGTAACCCCCAGATCGTCTGTCATGAGTGCGATACTAAAGCTGCTGTGAGTGTTGCTCCGGTTGCGCAGAATCCTGCTGTAGACGTCGCAGCCGATGATGCGTCAGCTGGGGAGACAGCAGAATTAGCGGTGGAGAATGAACCGGTGGAGTATGCTCCCAGAGTGATCAGTGCGCAGAACGTACATATCATGCGCTCTATCATCCGTGAAGTGGTTCAGCGAGGCACTGCGGTCAGGGCCAGGTCGCTAGGGAGACAGGACATTGCGGGTAAAACCGGGACAACGAATGATCAGAAAGATGCCTGGTTTAGTGGCTTTAATGATCAGGTCACTGCAACGGCCTGGGTTGGGTTTGATAACCAGAAACCATTGGGCAGTCGTGAAACCGGTGGTCGGGCCGCATTACCCATGTGGATGGATTATATGCGTGAAGCGCTGGATGGTTTACCGGAGAATCCAGAGTTACAACCGGATGGTCTGGTTACGGTACGGATAGACTCGGATACCGGCGAGCGCGCTACAAAATTATCGCGCAATACCCAGTTCGAGCTTTTTAAGCTGGGCACGGAGCCGCAGGAAAAAAAGCTGACGAATGGTACGTCAGCTAGTCAATCGGGTAGGAACGGTCTGGTGACCAAAGAAGTCGATGTAACCGAAGGGATTTTTTAACGTCAGATCGAAGAAGATGCGCGGCCGTCCAGCCGCGCAACTCCTGTCAGAATGTGCTTTCTACTTGCGGATCTCGCGCCCGAACTCGTGTACCGCATCCACCAGAACCTTCAGGTTATCTGGATTTACAGTCTGGTGTATGCCGTGTCCCAGATTAAACACATGGCCATTGTGGTTACCAAACTTATCGATAATCTGTTTTACGTGCTGACGAATCGTATCCGCAGATGCGTATAGAACATTGGGGTCAAGATTGCCCTGCAGCGCAACTTTGTCACCCACGCGTTTTCTGGCTTCATCGATCGAGATTGTCCAGTCCAGTCCGACGCCATTACAGCCTGTGTTTGCGATCAGCTCGATCCACTGGCCACCACCTTTGGTGAACAGGGTAACCGGAATGGTCTGACCTGCGTGTTGGGTATTGAGCTGTTCGACTATCTGTTGCATATAGCGCAGGGAAAATTCGGTATAGGCTTCGGGCGCAAGCACCCCGCCCCAGGTGTCAAAAATCATCAGCGATTGAGCGCCCGCTTCAATTTGCGCATTCAGGTAGGACACCACGGACTGGGCAGTGATATCCAGTATCTGATGCAGTGCGGCCGGGTTTTCATACAGCATACCTTTGCTATGATGATAGTCCTTGGAGCTACCGCCTTCGATCATGTAGGTGGCCAGAGTCCATGGACTGCCACTGAATCCAATCAGCGGAACCAGTCCATCTAGTTCCTGGCGAATCAGGGTAACGGCATCGGTCACATAACGCAGTGAATCCGATGGATCGGGAACGAACAGTTTATTGATATCGGCCTGAGTTCGGATCGGATGCTGAAATTTTGGACCTTCGCCTTCACTGAAATACAGTCCCAGATTCATCGCATCCGGTATCGTCAGGATGTCGGAAAATAATATGGCTGCATCCAGATCAAAGCGACGTAAAGGTTGCAGTGTCACTTCGCAGGCCAGCTCAGGGTTTTTGCACAGGTCAAGAAAGCTACCCGCCTGCTTACGTGTTGCGCGATATTCAGGCAGATAACGACCGGCCTGGCGCATAATCCAGACTGGAGTGGTATCGGTATCCTGCTTGAGTAAAGCTTTCAGATAGCGATCATTTTTAAGTGTAGGAAATTTCATTAACCAGGTAACTCTCAGTTTAGTTTTATAGTTTTTAATTTGATGCTAAGAGCCTGAATTTTATGATGTCGGCCTGTATATGTGCCGTGGCTGCTTAGATCTCCAGATAATCCAGTATGCCTTCTGCAGCCTGTCTGCCTTCATAGATAGCCGTTACGACCAGATCGGAGCCGCGCACCATATCGCCGCCAGCAAACACCTTCGGGTTGCTGGTCTGGAATTTATAGGCGTTACTCTCTGCTGTGATAACACGTCCGCCATCGTCTGTGCTGATATCGCTTTCCGCTAGCCATGCAGGCGGGTTAGGGCGAAAACCAAAGGCGATCAGGACCGCATCCGCAGGAATGATTTCTTCAGAACCGGGAATGACTTCAGGGCGACTTCTGCCGCGCTCATCCGGGTCGCCCATGCGTGTGGAGACGAACTTGATACCTTCTACGCGGTGCTCTCCAACAATCTCAACAGGCTGTCTGTTAAATAGAAAGTTTATCCCTTCTTCTTTAGAGTTGGCAACTTCGCGTGCCGAGCCAGGCATATTTTCTTCGTCGCGACGATAAGCGCAGGTGACTTTATGAGCGCCCTGACGGATTGCGGTTCGATTGCAGTCCATCGCGGTATCACCACCGCCCAGTACGACTACGTTTTTACCGGCCAGATTTATAAAGTCAGGTTTTTCGCTGCCGCTAAAAGCAATTTCATTATGAATGTTGGCAATCAGATAGGGCAGGGCTTCGTAAACGCCGGGCTTGTCTTCTCCGGGGAAGCCACCTTTCATATAGGTATAGGTTCCCATGCCCAGAAATACTGCATCGTATTCCTTGCTGAGTTGCTGCAGGGTAATTTGTTTTCCGATTTCGGTGTTGAGCCTGAACTCTATGCCCATGTCTTCGAACATTTTTCGACGATGTTTGATGACTTCTTTTTCAAGCTTGAATGACGGAATACCGAAGGTCAGCAGGCCACCAATTTCAGGGTGTCGATCAAATACAACGGGTTTAACGCCATTTCTGACCAGTATATCTGCGCAGCCCAGTCCGGCTGGACCTGCGCCGATGATGGCAACTTTTTTACCAGTACTGACCACCTGGCTCATGTCCGGTGACCAGCCATTCGCCATGGCCGTATCGGTGATGTATTTTTCAATAGCGCCGATGGTGACGGCACCAAATCCGGTTGCCAAGGTACAGGCCCCCTCACACAGGCGGTCCTGTGGGCAAACACGTCCACACACCTCGGGCAAGGTGTTGGTTTTATGTGACATTTCGACCGCTTCTATCAGGTTGCCTTCGGCAATCAACTTCAGCCAGTTAGGGATGAAATTATGTACCGGGCATTTCCATTCGCAGTAAGGGTTTCCACACTCCAGGCAGCGTTCAGCCTGTTGTCCTGCCTGTTGCAGATCAAAGTCGTGGTAAATTTCGGCAAATTCCTTGACCCGGTCAGTGGAGACTTTTTTGACCGGCTCGTGGCGCTGGACATCGAGAAACTGAAATACATTGGCCATTAAGAATTACTTAACCTCAAGCAGGGTTTTTATGAGTTGGCTCACTTTGCTCATGTTGGTACGTCCCTGTAATTGAGGCTTCAGGATGCCCATTACCTGTCCCATCTGCTTCATGTCGGTGGCTCCGCTACTGGCAATGGCCTGCGCAATCAGATCATTGACCTGCTGTTCCGACAGTGCTTCAGGAAGGTATTCCTTTATAATAACCAGTTCAGCCTGTTCTATATCAACCAGGTCGGTGCGATTAGCTTTTTCAAACTGAGTAATGGACTCGCGGCGCTGTTTTGCCATTTTATCCAGTACCACATTGACTCTGGCATCATCCAGCTCGATGCGTTCATCAACTTCTATTTGCTTGATCGCAGCGAGAATCAATCGTATCACGGAAAGACGCGGTTTATCGCCACTTTTCATGGCGACTTTCATGTCCGATACGAGTTTTTCCTTAAGGGCACATGCAGGCATGACTGGCCTTAGTAAAAGCGTCTTCTGTTACCAACCTCTTTGGAGAGGCGCTTGTAGTTACGCTTTACCGCAGCGGCAGCTTTACGCTTACGAACCGAAGTTGGTTTTTCGTAGTTTTGTCTACGACGGGTTTCGGTTAAAGTACCAGCTTTTTCACAGGCACGCTTGAAACGGCGTAGCGCATAATCAAAAGGCTCGTTATCCTTTACTTTTACTGTTGGCATATTAAAAATGTCCGAGTTTGTTAAACTAAAAAAACGTCAAAAAACCGCAATGGCTTTCGAGCCGCGCAATTATAAGGACGCTTTCCGAAATATCAATTAATATGCTGCGAAATCTACCTAAATCAGGACAAAGAATTTAATTTATGAAGGTATTAGGGCTGGAAAGCTCCTGTGATGAGACAGGAATTGCAATTTATGAGGTGGAAACAGGTGTGATTCAGCAGCGTCTGTATAGCCAGATTGAATGTCATCGGGAGTACGGTGGTGTGGTTCCGGAGCTGGCGTCGAGGGATCATGTGGTCAAGGCTGCACCGATGATCATCGATCTGTTACAACAGAATGGTGGAGTTCACTCGCTGGATGGCATTGTTTATACGCGTGGACCGGGTTTGATGGGGGCGCTGATGGTGGGTGCCTGCATCGCACGTGCACTGGCATGGGCGCTGGATAAACCGGTGCTCGGTGTGCATCACATGGAAGGACACTTGCTGGCTCCAATGCTGTCCGAGGATAAGCCTGAGTTTCCTTTTGTGGCCCTGCTGGTGTCGGGCGGGCATACCATGCTGGTTGATGTGGAAGCGGTGGGTGAATACAAAATACTGGGCGAGTCACTGGATGATGCGGTGGGTGAAGCATTCGATAAAACCGCCAAGTTACTCGGTTTGCCTTATCCAGGCGGGCCTGAGCTGGCACAGCTGGCGTCTACCGTGTCGGCAACGGATCTGGTTTTTCCGCGCCCGATGGTGGACCGGCCCGGTCTCGATTTCAGCTTTAGTGGGTTAAAAACCTTTGCCCTGAATACCATGCACAAGCTCACACCGCTGTCGGATCAAAATCGTGCTGAGATAGCCTTTGCATTCGAGCAGGCGGTGGTTGATACCCTGCAGATAAAATGTCAGCGGGCGTTAAAGCAGACTGGCTATAGACGGCTGGTAGTGGCGGGCGGGGTGGGTGCAAACCGGACTTTGCGCAAGCGCCTGCAACAGATGTCAGCAAAGCTGCAAACCAGAGTCTATTTTCCTGCGCTGGAGTATTGCACCGATAATGGCGCGATGATTGCCTATGCCGGAGGATTAAGAATGGCAGCAGGACAGCGAGATGAGAATGTGACGGATGTGTTGCCGCGCTGGTCGCTGGAAACCCTGCAGAGGCTGAATTAGCGCTCTTCGCCGCGTAGTATGCGCTGGATATTCTGCTTATGCCGGTATGCCAGGACCAGTGCCATCCCCAGCAGCAGCATGCTGATGATGGAATCCTGATAGATTGCATAGTAAAGGAACGGCAGAAGGCTGAATGCAATGAGTGCGGCCAGGGATGACATTTTGAACACCCGAGCAACAATCAGCCAGATGGCAACGGTGATCAGGCCTGCGATCCAGTTAAAGGCCAGGATAAAGCCAAACGCCGTTGCTACGCCTTTGCCACCCTTGAACTGGTAATACAGCGGGAAGCAGTGGCCGAGAAAAGCGCTGATGCCGGTGAGGGCGATGAAGATGGGGTTTTGAAGAAACAGATTTGCCAGTAACACGCTTGCAAATCCTTTCAGCAAGTCTCCCAGCAGGGTCAGGGCGGCGGCTTTTTTGCCGGCGATACGCATCACGTTGGTGGCCCCTGGATTTTTAGATCCTTCACTGCGTGGATCGGGGAAGCCCATGATTTTACTCAGGCTGATAGCGGATGAAAACGAACCTGCCAGGTAGGCCAGGAGCATAAAGCCTGCGGCTAAAAGGGTGGAATTTTCCAATTTTATTCATACTGTTGTTGTGATTGGCGCAACTTTATCAGGTTAACCAGTCCGATAACAGTTGAGTTAGGTGGTCATTTTGGTGAGTCAGGTGTCGTTATGCAGCAGCAAATACAGTGTTATCAACAGGGATTCGGTGAGCCCGTTACGCTGATCCATGGCTGGGGCATGAATTCAGCGGTGTTTGAACCGCTGGTTCCATTATTGGCTAGTCAATATGAAGTGATTCGTGTCGACCTGCCGGGTTATGGCCAGTCTGGGTGGGTGAAAGACGCCGATTTTGATGCTCAGGTAGAGGCGTTAGCGCAAGTTTTGCCGGACTCTGCGGTGCTGGGCTGGTCGATGGGGGGGCTGTATGCGTTACGTCTGTCAACGCTCTATCCAGAGCGCTTTAAAAAATTAATGCTGTTATCCTGTAATCCGTGTTTTGTGCAGAGAAAAAACTGGTTAACGGCTGTAGAAGCCGCGGTTTTTAGTGAGTTTTCGAAACAGCTGGAAGGGGACTTCAGGGCAACAATCCGAAGGTTTCTGGGGCTGCAGGTGCGCGGTAGTGCACAGGCCAGGCAGCTAATCCGGAAGATCGCTGAGTTGTTGATGCAGGGAGGTGTCCCGAGCTCGGAAGCCATGAAGTTTGGGCTGGAGCTGTTGCTCAGGCATGATGCAAGAGAGGAACTGGCGGCACAGGAGGTGCCAGTGCTGGCTATTCTCGGGCAGCACGATACGCTGGTTCCAGTCACGCTGGCTCCACAATTACATCGGGTAAATCCGTCAATTCGTGTAGAATGCCTCGCGCATGCGGCGCATGCGCCGTTTTTATCCCATACCGACAAAGTAGCAGACCTGATCAGTGAATTTATTAAACCCGCCACGACTCGATAAAACAGCCGTCAAAAAATCATTCAACCGTTGCGCCGGTCAATACGACAGTACCGCCGTACTGCAGGAAGAGGTGCTGTCGCGCCTGCTGGAGCGACTGGATTATATCAGGGTGACGCCCGAGCTGATTCTCGATCTGGGCTGTGGCACGGGTGCTGCGGTCAGGCCTTTGCATAAACGGTATAAAAAATCGACCGTGCTGGCGCTGGATATGGCGGATGAAATGCTAGCGATCACCCGTAAAAAATATGGAATGTTCAAGTCCAAATGGCTGCTGAATGCCGATATGGAGCAACTTCCGCTGAAGGATAACTGTGTCGATCTGCTGTTCTCCAGCCTGGCATTGCAGTGGAGTAACGATCTGGAGCAGGGGTTCAGGGAGTTCAAGCGTGTCGGGCGGCAGGGTGGGTTGATGATGTTTAGTACCTTTGGCAGTAATACCCTGAAAGAGTTGCGCGATAGCTGGGCCAGAGTAGATGCCTCCCCTCGGGTACATAACTTTCTCGATATGCACGATGTCGGTGACATGATGCTTGCAGCGGGTCTTTCTCAGCCGGTTGTGGATATGGAAGAGATTCGTATGGAATATGCCAGTTTTAGCGATCTGCTGTCGGATCTGAAATCGATTGGTGCAACCAATGCCGATAAGAGTCGTCAACGTGGATTAATGACGGCGAGGAAATTAAACCGCTTGCGGCAGGCCTATGAAGAGATTGCGTACCGCGATAATGTGTATACAGCGACCTATGAAATTGTTTATGGTCATGCATGGTTTTAATTTTGGTATTAATTTATTTGAATGGAATTGTGTGGCTAAGCGGAAGATAGTGTCGTAAATCGATAAAAGTGATCGAAATAGATGGATTTCTTATAAGGTCATGACTTATTAGTCTTTATATCCCTGCAGTTATGGCCAAATTAAGTAGATTTAAGGTATTTTTCTTGATCTATATCATTCTCGCGATTAGACTCGTTCAAAATTTTTTGGGTCCTGCCGCTTTTGATCACAGGCGTATTTCACAGTAATCCATAATCCAGCTAATGGAAAACCGTAATGCTGATTGAGAAAAGCGATTCCGGTCACGACCGGTACGACTTTCTAATCCGACCCAATCGATCCATGACGACCAAAGGCATGATCGTTTTTGTGTTGCTGGTGGGTGTGGGTGTTTTTCTAACCGCAATACGATTTGTGTTGCTGGGAGCCTGGCTGGTACTGCCTTTTGCGATACTTGAAATAGCGCTGCTGGTGGCAGGCTTCTGGATGTTTGACCGCGCCAGTCGCTATCGGGAAATGGTGCAGGTGTCGAGAGATCGATTTTTGATTACACAGGAAAGTGTCAGGGGCAAAAAAATCTGGAAATTCAATCCTTTCTGGGTGCAGATTAATCTCACACTCGATCCTGATGACTGGTATCCCAGCCAGCTGTTTGTTCAGTCGCATGGCGACAGGGTCGAAATCGGCGCCTGTCTGACCGATCAAGAACGGGAAGAGCTTTTAGCCGCATTACACCAGTTGTTGCCTAAGGTTTTAGAGCATAACGGCTAAGGCTTCATAATAATTTTTATAAAACTATTTTAATGATAATTTCGGGGGAGTATCTAGATGTCCGAGCTTAAACAAATCTTCAAAAGAGGATTGTTGTTGATAGCATCAACATTATTTTCAATACCAGCGTTTGCGGTCCGGGAATACAACCTGCCGGAACCGGCTTCTACCATTACCCGCGAAATCTATGATTTGCACATGCTGACAGCCACAGTGGCAACGATCATTATGATTATTGTCACGGGTATCATCGTATATGCACTGATCAAGTTCCGTAAATCGACGGGTTATCAGGCGGATCAGAACTTTAATCATACCTGGTTTGGACGCTGGTCCTGGGCTTTGGTGCCGGCTATCGTTCTCGGAATAGATTTCAGTGTTGCTGGCTCAGCCGTAAAAACGCTGGGTAATATTGAAAGCCATGATCCTGCCGCTGTGACAGTGAAGGTAACCGGCTCGCAATGGAAGTGGACTTACGACTACATGGAAGATGGCGTTAAAATCGTCAGTAATCTGAACAAGGATATTCCGAGTACGGATGATCTGTATCTGAGAGATGTGGATAACCGTCTGGTTTTACCAATCAACCAGCGTATTCGTTTTCTGCATACCGCGACGGACGTACTGCATGCGTGGTGGGTTCCGGCCATCGCCTATAAGAAGGATTCGATTCCCGGTTACATCAATGAGACCTGGACCATGATCGATAAAGAAGGTGTGTATCGCGGGCAGTGTGCTGAAAACTGTGGTACCGGGCATGCCTATATGCCGATTGTGGTTGAGGCCATGAGTGAAGCCAACTACGCCGAGTGGATGAATGAACAGAAGCTGGCGATGGTAGCGGCGGTAGCAGAGTCTTCAGCGGATAAAACCTGGCCGCTGGCTGAGCTGATGGAGCGCGGTGAGAAGCTGTATAATACCAACTGTGCTGGCTGTCATATGCCGACGGGTACTGGCCTTCCGGGTGTATTCCCTGCTCTCAAAGGCAGTGCCGTGGCATTGGGTGACCTGGCAAAACATAATGAAGTCGTATTAAAAGGTGTAGCCGGTACTGCCATGGCTGCGTGGGCGAGTCAGCTGAATGATCTAGAGCTGGCGGCAATCATTACCTACGAGCGGAATGCCTGGGGCAATGATACGGGTGATGCGGTTCAGCCTGCTGATATAAAAGCAGCACGATAAACTAAAAATTCTGGAGAGTTAAAGATGAGTGAAGCCACGATACATGATGATCATCATGATCATCATGATCATAAGCCAACTGGCATAGGCCGCTGGCTATTCAGTACCAACCACAAGGATATAGGTACCATGTACCTGATTTTTGCGCTGGTGATGTTATTCCTGGGTGGGGCCAGCGCGATGGTACTGCGTATGGAGCTGTTTATGCCGGGGATTCAGATCGTTGATCCTGATACCTACAATAACCTGCTAACCAATCATGCACTGATAATGGTTTTTGGTATGGTTATGCCAGCGGGTGCCGGTATGGCTAACTGGATGATTCCGATGATGATCGGCGCACCGGATATGGCATTGCCGCGCTTGAATAACCTCAGTTTCTGGTTACTGCCGATGGCCGGTACCATGCTGATTCTATCCATGGTGGTTTCCTATTTTCCAGGCACTGGTACACCGGTAAATACCGGCTGGACGCTGTATCCACCGTTATCGGTACAATCCGGTATGGGCATGGATTTCCTGATTTTTACCATCCATATCCTGGGTATTTCTTCTATTCTGGCAGCGATTAACATCGTAACCACAATCGTTAATATGCGTGCCCCTGGCATGACCTGGTTCAAGCTGCCATTGTTTGTATGGTCCTGGCTGTTCACCGGTCTGCTGTTAATCATGATTATGCCGGTACTGGCTGGTGGCGTCACCATGCTGCTGTTCGATCGCCATTTCGGAACTTCATTCTTTGATGCTGCCGGTGGCGGTGATCCGGTTTTATTCCAGCACCTGTTCTGGTTCTTCGGTCACCCTGAAGTGTATGTGCTGCTGCTGCCTTCAATCGGTGTGCTGGGTCTGATTATCCCGACTTTTTCGCGTAAGCCTCTGTTTGCGTACAAGCCACTGGTGTGGTTTATGGCAGCGCTGACTGCTCTGGGAATGGTGGTATGGGCGCATCACCAGTACACCATTGGTATGTCACTCAATGCGACCACCTATTTCATGATCGGAACGATCCTGATTTCAATTCCGGTCGGGATGATGCTGATGAGCTTTATCTTCACCATGTGGCGCGGGGCGATGACCTTTGAGACGCCGATGCTGTTTGGTATTGCGATTATCCTGATGTTTTCGTTTGCTGGTGTGACGGGCGTTATGCTGGCGGTGGTGCCGGCGGATCTGCAGTACCATGATTCTTACTTTGTGGTGGCGCACTTTCACTATGCCTTGATCCCAGGCTCTGTGTTTGGTCTATATGCGGCAGTATTTTACTGGCTGCCGAAGTGGACCGGCCATATGTACAATGAAACCCACGGTAAGATTTTCTTCTGGTGGACAACCCTGTCATTCAATCTGACCTTTTTCCCGCAGCACTTTTCAGGGCTGGCCGGTATGCCGCGCCGCATCGTCGATTATAGTCCGCAGTTTGCCGACTTTAACTATCTGTCGAGCGTTGGTGGAATGCTGTTTGGACTTTCTCACCTGCTATTTTTATACATCATTATCAAAACTGTTAAAGGTGGTGAAAAGGCGCCGGCAAATCCATGGGAAGGTTCAATGATTGGAACGACGGGTCTGGAGTGGACTTTATCTTCTCCTCCCCCATTCCACAGTTTTTCTACGCCTCCCAGCGTAAAGTAATGTCATCGGAGCACGACTGCTGGGTCGTGCTCCTACAAATTAAGGTGAAATGATGAGCAATCCAGATATGGATAAATACAATAAGCAGCTGAAAATGAAAAATTTTATTGTGGCTGGGATATTGAGTGCCATCGCGTTAACCGGCATTCTGGTTCCACTATTTTATTACACCGGGTTAGTCGTACCTAAATGAGCGACCATAAGCCACAGGCTAAAGGGAAAAAAACTTCACTAATACTGGGTGGCCTGGGGATAGGCATGTTTGCCTTTGGCTTTGCGCTGGTCCCCCTGTATAACCTGGTGTGTTCTATTTCCGGTATTAATGGCATTGCTACCGCGGCGAATAGATCTGAAGTAGTCATGTCCCAGGTCGATACAGACCGCCTGATTACGGTGGAATTTGATTCCACTCTAAACGATGGCTTGCCGTGGAAAATAGAAAAACCACCAGCCAAGATTAAGGTGCATCCGGGTGAAATGCATCAGATCAGTTATCGGGCCACGAATCTGTCGAATAAAGCGATCAAGGTTCAGGCAATACCGGGAATAACACCCTGGCAGGCAACAGAATACTTTAATAAAACGGTGTGTTTCTGCTTCGAAACGCAGACCCTGGAAGCCGGAGAAAGCCGCGAAATGGATCTGCAGTTTGTAATTAATCGCGACTTACCCGAAGAATATAAAACGATCACGTTATCCTATACCTTTATGAATACGGATCGTTCCAGAATTTAATAACAAAAAATTATGTGCAGACACTAGAGGACAGATATGACAACTAACGAAACTTATTTTATTCCAGAGCCAAGTCGCTGGCCGATTATTTCCGCTAGCGGTGTTTTCGTACTATTGTTTGGTTTTATCCTGTTTATCAATGATGTCGGTGCTGGCTCAATGATCATGACCGCCGGTTTTCTGATGATTACCTATATTTTCTTCGGCTGGTTTGGCACTGTTATCGATGAAAACCTGAAAGGCAATTATGGTTCTCAGGTGAGCACTTCGTTCCGTCAGGGCATGTTCTGGTTTATTACCTCGGAAGTGTTCTTCTTCCTGACTTTTTTTGGTTGTCTGTATTACTTCCGTACCATTGCCATCCCTTATCTGGGTGGTGAGGGACAGCTCGGTTCTTCCAACCTGCTGTGGGATGGATTTACCGCACACTGGCCATTGATCAATCTGCCGGATGCGACCAATTACTCCCCACCCAAGGAAGCCATGGGTGCCGGCGGTATACCTCTGTGGAATACCATCATTCTGTTATCTTCCGGTGCAACCCTGACCTGGGCGCACTGGGGTTTGAAGAAAGAAAGTAAAAATCAACTGGTGCTGGGCCTGATCATGACGGTTGTGCTGGGTCTGATTTTCTTCGCGTTACAGGCTTACGAATATTACCATGCGTATACTGCGATGGGCCTGAAGCTGACTTCCGGCATCTATGGTTCAACCTTCTACATGCTGACCGGGTTTCATGGATTACACGTAACGATCGGTACCATTATGCTGATTGTGATAACGATACGCTCGATGAAGGATCATTTTACCGAAGAAAATCATTTTGCTTTTGAGGCGGTGGCCTGGTACTGGCACTTTGTAGATGTGGTCTGGATTGGCCTGTATTTCTTTGTGTACTGGTTATAAGACTACACCAGAACCTGGTAACAAGTGTTTTCGACGCCTGAGTTTCTCAGGCGTTTTTTTATTGACTCAGATGTTATTGGGTTGAAGGTTACCGGTGTAGTAACCGATCAGTAACAGGCAGATCAGACAGATAGATAGACCGACCCGGATGGTCAGCGAAGTGACGATTCTATTGCTGTTGCCATTGTCTTTCACGAGAAAGAATACGCCACTGAACAGGCTGATGATGATAAGAGCCAGATTGATAATAATGAGTACCTTGAACATAAAGTGGATGCGCTGCTGTTGGTAAGGTTTAGATTCTAACACATGATTAAAGGCTATCCATTAAGAGCAGGAAGGAAATGATTCCAGGTTTTAGATTTAAACTCAATCCGTTGATGCTGCTCCTGTTCCTGCTTTTCTTTAGCGTGTTCACTGGGTTGTCGCTGTGGCAGAGTTTTCGAGTGGCGGAAAAGCAGCAGGCGCTAGCGGACATAGAACTGGCAAATAACACGGCACCTTTTGCGGTTTATCAATTAACGGATCAACTGATTCTAGCGCATCGTTATTACCGAGCCAGCGCGACTGGACGATTTGATACAGGCGCATGTCTGTATGTGGAAAATGTCGTGTTTAAGGGTCAGCCAGGATTATATCTTTACTGTCCCTTTACCCTGGAAGGAGATGAGCGATCACTCCTGGTCAATATGGGCTGGTTAAAAAGACCAGTCGACCGGCTCAATTTGCCACCGATTAAGGTTCCATCAGAGCGACTGACGATTGACGGTGTAATACAGTTGCCACGCTCACGCCCGGTGGTGACTGCAGGTGTCGATAAACCCAACACCGAGCAGGAAAAGCTATGGGTATACTTCGATTTTGAATACCTGAAAGCGCAAACAAAGCTGGATTTTTACCCGATCGAATTGCAGTTAACATCGCCGATAGCTCCGTTACTGGAAAGAGAGTGGCCACAGTATGAAGCCAAGATTGGCATGCATATCGGGTATGCGATCCACTGGGCTGCCTTTGCACTGGCGACGCTGATATTGTTTATTAAATTTAATTTTAAAAGAATCAGACATGAATGAAGTAAAGAAAAAGGGCAGCTATGCCCCGTTATGGATCCTGCTGGCACTCAGTGCGTTTCCCTATATTGCCGGAACCCTGTATTTTCAGTTTAGAGATAATCTGCCGCAGGGGCAAACCAGTAACTATGGTGAACTGGTGCAACCGGCCAGAGAATTGCCCGATGCCGAATTAATGCAGGCAGATGGAACACAGACCAGATTCAGCGATTATCGTAAGAAATGGTTGATGCTGTACGTACTGGATGGAAGCTGTGAGGAAGATTGCCGCAAGAATTTGTATTATATGCGACAGATCAGAAAAGCGATGGCAGAGGATCGCTTCAGAATTAATCGGCTGTTACTGGTGGAGCGCCCAGGCGGTATCGATGCTGAGCTGGTGCAGCTGTTGAGTGATTATCCTGGCGTTGATATCGCAACGCTTGGCGCATCATCGAAACCATCTTTTTATGCTAAGGTGCGTGACAAAGCGCAGAATAACTTCGGAAAAATTCTACTGATCGACCCGATGGGTAATTATATGATGAAGTATGATCCGCAGCCAGATCCGGAAAAGGTGTTGAAAGATATCAAGAAATTACTGTCGATATCCAGGATCGGCTAAAAATTAGACGACAAGAGTACGATTATGAGTAAAGTTAAAACTGCAGTTCAGTTGTTACCGCAGATGGGAGAATACTACCAGCTGTGTAAGCCCAAGGTAGTTTACCTGATACTATTTACCGCACTGGCCGGCATGTTGTTATCCAGTTCCTCGATGGTGAGTATCGATATCCTGTTTTTTGGTCTGCTCGGAATCGGCCTGGGAGCCGCTTCCGGAGCGGCGGTTAACCATTGGGTTGATCAGCATATCGATGTAATAATGGCCAGAACGAAAAACCGGCCATTACCTCAGGGTAGTATCAGTTCACGCTCGGCGTTAATTTTTGCCATCAGTCTCGGGGTGCTTTCGATGCTGGTTCTGGTTTCATTTGTCAACGTGATGACCGCCATTCTGACCCTGATTTCGCTGGTCGGTTATGCCGTTATCTATACCATGTTTCTGAAGCATTCCACACCGCATAATATTGTGCTGGGCGGAGCAGCCGGAGCGGCACCTCCTGTTCTGGGCTGGACCGCGGTGACCAATGAACTAACCGTGGATGCGCTGTTATTATTCCTGATTATTTTTATCTGGACTCCGCCGCATTTCTGGGCACTCGCAATCAAGCGTCGCGAAGAATACAAAAAAGCCGGCGTGCCGATGTTACCGGTCACCCATGGCGTGCAGTTTACCAAACTGCATATCGTGTTATATACCCTGATGCTGCTCGGTGTATCGATGTTGCCATTTGTTACCCAGATGAGCAGTTATCTTTATCTGGCGGGTTCGGTAGGGCTGGGTCTGGGTTTTGTCTATTACGCGCTCAAGCTGTACATCTCCGAGACCGATGAGTACGCAATGAAGACCTTCGGCTATTCGATTTTTTATCTGAGTATGCTGTTTGCACTACTGATTGCAGATCACTATCTGCGTGAAATTATCCATGCTTACTTCTAGGAGCCTGGCGCTATCCGGGCCGTTGTTTAAAAAGTAGTATCAACGGGCTTTTCAAGCGTATTATGATTTAGCTAAAATTATCGAGGAGGAAACATCATGAAGAACAGGTTAAA
>JACNJF010000206.1 GCA_014382695.1 Gammaproteobacteria bacterium
TCCTGCATGATTTTACGCAAAGCAAGTGGCTTCACAGTCTCCGCAAAGGCGTCCGAAAATTGCAGGCTAGTGAGCATGATAATGGCCGTGCCTGTAGCGATGAGTGTTTTTTTCATAGTGTCCTGGTTGAATTTAGTTGATCGGTCTGGCTTCACCGACTTCTTCATGCGTCACTCCGTCCCGAATATGATAGATACGTTTGAAGGTTGGAATGATTTTTTCATCGTGGGTGACCACGATGATGGCGGTATCAAACTGGCCAGCCATCTGGTTCAGGATGCGTATCACCGCCAGCGCGCGCTCGCTATCCAGCGGAGCGGTGGGTTCATCGGCCAGGATGACCGGCGGCCGGTTAACCAGTGCACGCGCAATAGAGACACGCTGCTGTTCGCCGCCTGACAGTTGTGACGGCATCGCGCTGGCTCGATGACCTACATCCAGTGCTTCCAGTAACTCTACGGCGCGCTGGCGTGATTCGCGATTGGAATAGCCAGCCAGCATCGGCAGTAAGGCGACATTGTCGGTTACATCCAGAAACGGGATCAGATAAGGAGCCTGAAACACGAAACCGATTTTATCGCGGCGTAAGGCACGCAGGTCGTTAATGATCCAGCCATCCTGGTAAATGATTTCACCACCCAGGGTCATGCTGCCGGCACTCGGTTCGATCACCGCTCCGAGGCACTTGAGCAGGGTACTCTTGCCTGAGCCGGAGGGGCCAATCAGCCCCACCACTTCACCTGGATTGACCTGCATATTGACCCCTTTCAGCGCATCGACAGCAGTATCGCCAGCGCCATAACGCTTACGCATATTTTCGATTTGAATCCCTTTGCTTTGCATATCAACCTCCTATCGCTTCGGCAGGGTCGACCCTGAGGGCTGCCCGGATCGCCAGCATGCTGGCCAGCACACAAATGACGGCGGTAATCATCAGGCCGCGCACAGCGTCGCCCGGTAACAGCAGTACATACTTGGGAAACAGCGGAGCCCACAGGGTGGCGGCGACCTTGCCGACAAAAAAACCGATCACGCCGAGGCCGACCGCCTGTTGCATAATCATGCTGGCGATGGTGCGATTGCGGGTGCCGATCAGCTTGAGTACGGCGATTTCCCGAATCTTGCCCATGGTGAGGGTGTAGATGATGAACGCGACGATGGCAGCACTCACGATCGCCAGAATCACCAGGAACATGGCGATCTGGCGCGAAGAAGTGGCGATCAATTTTGCCACCAGAATCTGCTCCATCTGTACCCGTGTATAAATCTGCAGCCGTTTCCACTGACGAATTGGCTGGGCCACCTGTTCTGCGCTATAGCCCGGCCTGATCTGTACCAGTACCGCATTCACATAGGGATTGCTGGTCTGCGAATCGAGCACCGCATCGAGCACACTCTGCTGGTTAAAGGCCGGGTTGATCGAGGTCCGATTGCGCTGATTGATAATGGCATCGTTATCCTTCAAAAACTGGGCTTCCTGAGCATCCTTCAAAGGAATAAAAATCATCGGGTCACCGCCGGATGACACCATGCGTCGGGTAAGTCCGACCACGTGGTAATCGTTACGCCGGATACGAATCAACTGGCCGAGTTTGAACCCGCTGGCGACATCGGCTACCGCTTCATAATGGTTACGCGTAATCTGACGCCCGGCGATCAGATTGGCGGGTGCGCCGGGCTCTCCGGATACGATACCGACCACCATCGCGCGCACATCACGACTGCGCTGGCGCACCTGCATGGTCAGATAGGTGACATTGGCGGCACGGGCAACACCCTCCATCCCCAGAATACTACGATACACGTCATCATTCAGACTGGAGGCTTCGGCATAGGGGCCCAGGGTATCTTTCTGTACCACCCATAAGTCGGCACTGCTGTTATTCAATAACACCCGGGCATCATCTACCATGCCGCGATACACCCCGGCCATGGTCAGGGTGACGCCGATCAATAGACCCAGTCCGACGCCGGTAAAAACAAATTTACCCCAGGCGTGAACCACATCGCGTCCTGCCAGGCTGATCATCTGCTCGTCTCCAGCAGGTGATCTACAACCTTGATGCGGCTATGCGCCGTTAACTCCTGTTTACTGTAAAGGATGATGCTATCACCGGGCTTAATCCCCTGAGTGACCTGCACCCGGCCATCCAGATCGGTGGCACCGACCTCAATCGCGGCATACTGCTGTTGATCATCCTGCATCAGCCAGACACCGGTTTGACCGTTGATGCGCCGAATGCTGGCGTTAGAGATTACCGGACTGATCATGAGTTGCGGCAGGGCTACCGTGACTTCGGTCAGTTCACCCAGTGGCGGCAGAGGGTCTGGCAGCTGATCGAATACGATTTTGGCCAGAATTTCCTGGGTTACCGCATCGGCCAGTGGCTCAACGCGGGCGACCCTGCCGCTCAGGCGCTGTGCAGAATTGGAACGCAGTACGATACTGGCTCTTAATCCCTTGCTCAGACCGCTGGACTGCAGTTGATCGAAACGTACATTGACCCAGATGCTGGCGGGATCGATGATTTCCAGCACGGTTTGTCCGGCCACCACGGTACTGCCAGGCTCAATGTGGCGGCCTACGACCAGGCCATCAACCGGTGCCTTGAGCAACAGATTACTGCGCTGCTGCTGCAGACCGTTATAATCAGCGCGCAGCATTTCCAGCTCTTCCCGCACCGCATTCAGGTTGGCCTGTGCCGCCGCCAGAGTTGCTACCGCAATCTGATTTTCCTGCGCTTTGGCCTCTGCGGATTCTTTACTGATACTCTGTACCTTAACCAGTTGCTGATAACGTTGAGACTGGCTGTTCGCATATTGAGCGCGCGCGTCAGAATCGGTGACCTGAGCCTGTGCCGCGATCACCGCCGCATTGGCACGTTTGATGGCCGCACTTTTAGCCACAATTTTATTGTCCATATCGACCGGATCCATCTCGCCTAACACCTGCCCTGCAGCCACGTGATCACCGACCTCGGCGCTGAGTCTGAGTACCTGTCCGGTCATGATCGGTCCGATTCGATAGCTGTATCTTGCCTGTATCACCCCGACCCCGAACAGCGCCGGCGAGATCGCCCGATTTTCAACGCGATCGAGGGTAACTTCGACCGCCGCCAGTGGCCCGGACGTCATCGCTACATAACCCAGCGCAATCACTAGAGGGAGTGCTATCGCCAGCACGGCAAGCGTACTTTTTTTGATGGCTGTTTTTTGCATACTGAATACTCCGTCGAATGATTAAATCGAGTCACCCGAATCGCTGGATTCGGAGTGGTGTCGAGCGATCACAATGGTGATGAATGCAATAACTATCCACACCGTCGAACGCATCGTCATCGCCATGATGGTGCGCATTTCATAGGCACCGCAGCTATAGATATACACCCCCAGTGCAGCGAAAATCAGCAGGGTGAATGTGGCGATGATGAGCGCGAGCCAGCTGGCCCAGCGCTGTTGCAGCCAGAGTCCTATGCCCGCCACAAGGTAGGTGAAGCCCGCGCTGAAATTAAACCAGAGTACGAACGGGACATACTGACCTGCAGCCTGATGCGCTGCGCCGCTGGTAAACAGAACCATGCCGCCGGATTTAATCGTCGCCAGCCCAAATAAGATCGCGATCAGCGACATGGCCCTGAATATCAGGGGATGCTTGTTTATTTTCTGCAACATGATTTTTCCTGTTGTATGGGTGAAGACCCGCACCGCAGGTCTTCACCCTGGCCCATATCGAGCGGTCCTTTAACGACGTCCCTGGCCGCCACCCTGGCGTGAGCCATAGCCTGATCCATAACCACTACTGTTACTCTGGTCAGATCCGTAGCGATTTCCAGAGCCATTGCCCGATCCATCTCTCAGGCGTGTCTTATCGCCCGAGCCACTGCCACTACCATCGCCGTTGCGATTCATGTTGCCGTTACCGTCACCGGTTCTATTCATTTCCTGATACAGCGCACGATCTTCGCTGCTCATCGACTGCAACTGGGTCTGCAGTTGAGTACGGGTTTGCAGTGTTGCCGGGTCGCTAACATCCTGTGCCCAGCCATAACTGGTAATGACGAGTAGCAGGGGCAGGCTGGTTAACGCTATCTTTTTGTTCATGATCTTTCTCCTTGTCGAGAGTTGAATTAATTTGTTAATGTAAAGTTACGTTGAAGAGTGTTGTTTCTCTCTTCATCATGGCAGGCATTATGGTGCCAACATGTTTCACAATAATTTCTGTCGACGATTAAATTGTTACAGAATATTTCAACCGCTTGATAAGCAGGGACCCTTAAGATGGCAGGTAACAGACAGAAAGAAATGATCCTGATCGTGGATGATGACCTGCAGCTACAACAGTTATTGACCCAGTATCTGAGCGAGCAGGGCTATGCGGCGTCAGCCGTTGGGGATGGAAAATCGATGGATCTCTGGCTGCAACAGCTACAGCCTGATTTAATCATTCTGGATCTGATGCTGCCGGGCGAAGACGGTCTGTCGCTGGCACGGAGACTACGACAGCGAGCGGCGACACCAATCATCATGCTGTCCGCGCGTGGTGAGGAAATGGACAAGATCATCGGGCTTGAGGTCGGTGCGGATGACTATCTTGCCAAGCCTTTTAATCCACGTGAACTGCTTGCCAGAATCCGTGCGGTGCTACGCAGGGGCGGGCCAGTCCCCACTGAACTGGCAGATTCTGAAGCTGATTCTGCGGCTGGCATGGCACCTCGCGAAGCTAAGCAAAATACCACTCAGTTCGGTGAGTTTACACTCCATCACGATAGCCATACGCTGTGGAAGAATGGCATGGAGGTGGAGTTAACCAGCGGTGAAATGGAGCTGCTTATGGTGCTGGTGACGCATCCGGAGCGGGTACTTAGCCGGGAACAGTTGATGGACTTTATGCATGCCGATAACAGTGACCCCTTTGATAGAAGTATTGATGTTCGGGTTACCCGGCTCCGGCGCAAACTGGATGATAGCAGTGCCAGGCCTCGCTTCATTCGCACCGTGTGGGGAGAAGGCTATCGCTTTACCACAGACACCGGTACGGAGCGTTAACAGTCTGCCATGAAAATCCCGAATACACTTTTTTTTAGAACGGCGAGAACGCTGGTTCTTTCCCTGTTGCTGCTCTCCATCATTATACTGGTGAGCACCGCCTATTTTGTGATGGTGCCGGTAGCTAAGCGATCTGCGGATGATCTGGCAGCCCTGCTGGTACTGGCTTCTCAGACCTGGGCCGAATTACCCCCGAGTACACGTGCGGATTTCGAGGTGGAATTATTGCGCGCGCATGGGATCAGATTAGTCGAAGACAATTTCCCGCTGGAGCCACAGTTGCAGCTGAATATCGTCGTCTATCAGCGCCTGTTGCTGAATGCGCTGCAAAAGCGACTGGGGGAAAGTCAGGGGGTTACGATCGGCAGTCATAACAACCGCCCCGACTGGATATGGATCAATATTCCTACGTTAGAGACCTTTCTACAGTTTGGTATAGCGGCCGAACGCATTGGTGCGCGCCCGCCTATCGCTTTATTAGCCATGCTGATAGCCATCGTAGTACTGGCCATCGGTACGGCTCTGATTATCGCGTTACGTATAACCCGTCCTCTCCAGGCTTTATCATCGGCGACCACTGCGATGGGAAAAGGCGAAAGAAAAATTATTGTCGAAAGTGACGGTCCGGATGAAATCGTGACTCTGGCACATAATTTTAACAGAATGTCGCAACAAGTGTCTGAGCTACTCGAAAACCGCACCACATTACTGGCCGGAATTTCTCATGACCTGAGAACACCATTGACGCGGATACGGCTTGCGCTCGAACTGTCAGCGGCTACGATGGATTCGGCTACTCGCAGTGGAGTGGAGCGTAATATAGATGAAATGCAGCAGTTGCTGGAGCAGGCGCTCCTACTGGCCAGAGGGATCGATAGCCAGGAATCGTTAAAGCAGCTCGATCTGGCCCGGTTACTCTCAACATTAGCTTTACAAATGGAGGCGGAGTGGTTGCTGCAGCACCCTGAAAGTGAATGTCAGCTGCTGTTTCAGCTCGACGACTGTGTAGACGCCAGTCTGCTGCAGACTTTGCCGGAGCAGAGCCTGTTAAGGGTTTTACGCAATTTGCTGGAGAATGCACTGCGCTATGGAAACGATAAGCCGGTTACCATCGAGTTAAGCCTGCAGGACGGCCATGCGTTGATTTCGATTCTGGATCGCGGTCCGGGTATACCCGTCGAACAGCAGGAAGCCGTATTTCGCCCGTTTTACCGGCTGGAAGATTCGCGCAATCTAACCCCCGGAGGCAGTGGT
>JACNJF010000158.1 GCA_014382695.1 Gammaproteobacteria bacterium
CGATTGTAGGTTGTTTTAAATGATTTTGTGAGCCTGGTCTCTGACAGGGTCTGGCTGGCTGGCTGATTTAAGAAGGCTTTGACTTAAGTCATTTGTCATTTAGCGTTATCTCCTACAATACTTCGATAATTAACCGCAAATTTCAGGATATTCTCAGAATTATGACGCAATTTCTAGATTTTGATCAGGATTTGATTAAGAAATATGATAAGTCAGGGCCCCGGTATACGTCATACCCGACAGCACCACAGTTTACTACTGATTATACAGCCGAAACATTGAAGAACTGTATTCAACGTAGTAACACAGAGATGATTCCGAGTCCGCTATCTTTGTATATCCATATTCCTTACTGTGACACCATTTGCTATTACTGCGCCTGTAATAAAATCATTACCAAGGATCATACAGTAAGTAATGAGTATCTGGATTTGCTTGAAGCTGAAATGCGAATGCTGGCCCCTTTATTCGATCCTGATAGAGAGCTGGAGCAGTTACATCTGGGCGGGGGCACGCCGACCTTTTTAAACAATGACGAGTTGATGCGCCTGATGCGCATGATCGAGGAAAATTTCAACATTGCCAAAAAATGTGAAATGTCGATCGAAATTGACCCGCGTAAAGTAACCAGTGAAACGCTTGAACTGCTAACCAATATAGGTTTTAACAGAATCAGTCTGGGCGTACAGGATTTTGATCAAAAGGTACAGCTGGCAGTTAACCGTTTACAAAGTTTTGAGCTGGTGCAGGAGCGCCTGAATACGGCACGGGCTTTAAATGTAAAATCGATCAATATGGATCTGATTTATGGGCTGCCATTTCAATCAGTAAAGACCTTTGAGCAGACTCTGGATAAGGTCATTCAACTCAAGCCGGACCGGCTTTCGATATTTAACTATGCGCATCTGCCAGAGCGTTTCAAGCCACAGCGCAGAATTAACGAAACTGATTTGCCATCCTCGGCAGAAAAATTAAAAATTCTGAAGCTAACGATGGATATGCTGCAGCATGCCGGCTATGTATATATCGGTATGGATCATTTTGCGTTAGAGGGTGATTCTATGGTGAAAGCACAGCAGGAGGGAACTCTGCAGCGTAATTTTCAGGGCTACTCTACCCATGGACATACCGATCTTATTGGCCTGGGTGTGAGTTCTATCGGTTCAATCTTTGATAGCTATAGTCAAAATAGTAGCAGTATGGATCAGTACCGCGAGCTGGTTAATTCTGGTCAGTTGCCGGTGGTAAGAGGACTGGTAATGACTCCGGAGGATCGTCTTAGAAAGCAGATTATTAACCAGCTGATCTGTCATTTTTATCTGGACATTCCGCAGCTGGAGAAGCAATGGGATATTCAGTTTGAGCAATATTTCAAGTCTGAAATAAAGCAACTGGACGAAATGGTGAAGGATGGTCTATTAAGCATCGATAGCAACTCCATACAGGTTGCGCTACGCGGTCGCTTACTGATCAGAAATGTCTGTATGGTGTTTGACAGCTATCTGAAAGACAACGTTGTGAAATTTTCCAAGGTCATTTAGTTTTCCAGATTATCCGAACGAAGCGGACTGAGTGGTCAGCGGTCCAGTTGCCGTTTAGTCCGTCTCTTCACAGTTGGCAACCATTTCGTTAAGTTTGCCCATGTCCAGTATATCCACCTGTTTACGGTTGATTTTGACGATATCCTTTTCCTGAAAAGACTTGAACAGGCGGCTGACGGTTTCTACTGCGATACCCAGATAGCCGGCGATATCATGCCTCGACATCGGTAGCATGAAACTGGTTGCTGAAAAACCTCTGCGTTTGAAGCGACTGGAAATGCTTAACAGGAAAGTGGCCAGGCGCTCATGGGCCGTCTGCTGACCAAGCAGCAGTAGATGTGAATGATCACAGTTCATTTCATGGCCTAACAGATGGCATATCTGATGACGCAGTTCAGGCATGGTTTCACACAGGGCATCGAGTTTTTCGTAGGGCAGAATACAATAGGATGTATTATCCAGTGTGGTGGCATAGCAACGCTGTTTTGAGTTCTCCAGACCATCCAGTCCGAAAACCTCACCAGGAAGGTGAAATCCCAGAATCTGCTGCTCGCCAGTTTTTTTGGTTAAATAGGTTTTAACCCCGCCGGAACGTACCGCATAAAACCCGATAAATTTATCGCCGGGCTGGTAAATCTGGCAATTCTGGTCAAAGTTTCTGGGGCGCTCGATGTGGTCATCCAGCTCTTCCATTTCCTTTAACGAAAGCCCTCTGGGGAGGCATAAATCTGACAAACTGCAGGATTCGCAACTGATCTTGAGCTGTTTGGAGAGCGGGATATGATTCATGTTTTTTTGCATAAGGGCTAATTTAGATTGTTTTTTCTTGTTAAATCATTGATCGGTCTGTTTTCAGAGTGAATTTCAGGGTAATCTACCGCCCGGATTATAAACGAGTTTAAAAAATTATGACACTTGATCCATGTCATTGAATGGGGTGTGTCAAATCGACACACTTCCTTGCGCTAAATTTCAATTCTATATGAGGCCATGATTTATGGAAACCTACAATTATAAAGTCGTCAGGCAATTTGCCATAATGACTGTTGTTTGGGGAATCGTAGGCATGACAGTTGGGGTATTTATTGCGGCAGAGTTAATCTGGCCACAATTAAGTCTCGATCTGCCATGGTTAACTTACGGTCGTTTAAGAGCGTTGCACACGAATGCGGTCATTTTTGCATTTGGTGGTTCTGCTCTATTTGCTACATCCTACTATGTGGTGCAACGAACCTGTCATACCCGTCTGTTCAGTAACGGACTGGCTGCGTTTACGTTCTGGGGCTGGAACCTGGTTATTCTGCTGGCTGCGATTACCCTGCCTTTAGGTTTCACCAGCAGTAAGGAATATGCAGAGCTGGAATGGCCGATTGATATTCTGATTACAGTGGTCTGGGTATCCTACGCGATTGTGTTCTTTGGCACTATCATGCAGCGTAAGGTTAAACATATCTATGTTGCTAACTGGTTTTACGGGGCGTTTATCCTGACAGTTGCTGTATTGCATCTGGTTAATAGTGCTGCGATGCCTGTCACTCTGACCAAGTCTTACTCTGCTTATCATGGTGCGATTGATGCCATGGTTCAGTGGTGGTATGGACATAATGCGGTCGGTTTTTTCCTCACTGCCGGCTTCCTCGGCATGATGTATTACTTCATTCCTAAAGTTGCTCAACGTCCGGTTTTTTCCTATCGTCTGTCTGTGGTCCACTTCTGGGCTCTGATCTCGACCTATATGTGGGCGGGTCCTCACCATCTGCATTACACCGCATTACCGGACTGGACACAGTCACTGGGTATGGTGTTCTCATTGATTCTGCTGGCTCCAAGCTGGGGTGGTATGATCAACGGTATTATGACGCTGTCAGGTGCCTGGCATAAGCTGCGCTCTGACCCTGTATTGAAGTTCCTGATCGTTTCGCTGTCTTTTTATGGCATGTCGACCTTCGAAGGCCCGATGATGGCCATCAAAACAGTCAATGCACTATCGCATTACACGGACTGGACGGTTGGTCATGTGCACTCCGGTGCTCTGGGCTGGGTTGCTCTGGTGAGTATCGGTTCTATGTATGCATTGATTCCCTGGGTTTTCAACAAAGAAGGTATGTATAGCTCGAAGCTGATCGATACGCATTTCTGGATCGCCACTATCGGTGTTGTGCTGTATATCGCTGCGATGTGGATCTCTGGTGTTATGCAGGGTCTGATGTGGCGTGCGGTTAACTCGGACGGAACCTTGACCTACAGTTTCGTTGAGTCACTGGAAGCTACCTATCCATTCTATTTCGTGCGTCTGCTGGGTGGCCTGCTGTTTTTAAGTGGCATGTTCATCATGGCCTATAACGTGTACAAGACTGTTGCCGGTACTGCTGTAACCGACACCGAAGTCGTACAGCCTGCACATTAGGAGAATTACGATGAGTCATGAAGTAGTAGAAAAAAATATCGGACTGATGGCCATTCTGGTGGTGATCGTAATCAGTTTTGGTGGTTTGGCCGAGATAGTTCCCCTTTATTTTATGAAGGATACTACGCAGCCTGTTGCAGGCCTAAAGCCTTATACGGCGATGCAGTTAGAAGGGCGTGATATCTATATTCGCGAAGCCTGTAATGCCTGTCATTCGCAGATGATCCGTCCTTTCCGTGCGGAAACGGAGCGTTATGGTCATTACTCGGTTGCGGGCGAGTTTGTGTATGATCATCCGTTCCTGTGGGGGTCCAAGCGAACAGGTCCTGATCTGGCACGCGTAGGTGGTCGTTATTCCGATGACTGGCATGAAGCCCATCTGATGAATCCTCGTGATGTGGTGCCGGAGTCGAATATGCCGAATTTCCCCTGGCTGGCTGAGAATCAACTGACCGGTGAAGATACGCCTGCCAAGATGAAGGCTTTGAGAACTCTGGGTGTTCCTTATACAGATGCAGATATTTCTGGTGCAGCTGATGCAGTCAAGGGTAAGACAGAAATGTCAGCCCTGATTGCCTATCTGCAACATCTGGGAACGGCGATTAGCATTCGATAAAGGAGACTGATATGAGTGGAACAATACACGGTATCTGGACCCTGGTTCTGATGGTAACCGTTCTCGGCATTTATGCCTGGGCCTGGAGTCCAAGACGAGCCGCTGACTTTTCTGAAGCAGCTAATCTCGCACTGGACAACAGCAATAATAATCCAGAAAAGGAAGAATCAAGATGACTAACTTTTTTAACTGGTGGGTAATCGTAATATCCCTGGGAAATATTTTTGCCTGCTACTGGCTGATTAAATGGACAATGAAAAAGCGTCCTCAAGAAACGGAGGTGGGTGAGTCAACCGGTCATGCCTGGGATGGTGTTGAAGAGTTGAATAACCCGCTACCAAAATGGTGGTTGTGGCTGTTTTACATCACTATCGTATTTGCACTGGTGTATCTGGTTCTTTTCCCTGGCCTGGGCAATTACAAGGGTGTTCTCGGCTGGTCTTCTGCGAGTGAGTATAATGAAGAGGTTGCAGACTCAAAAGCCAAGTATGATCCAATATTTGAGGCATTCTCTAAAACTTCGGTTGCTGATCTGGCGAAAGATGCGAAAGCCGTTAAAGCGGGCGAGCGTCTGTTTGGCAGTTACTGTTCACAGTGCCATGGTTCGGATGCCAAAGGGACCACGGGTTATCCTAATCTTACCGACAATGACTGGCTGTATGGCGGTGAACCTGACGCGATCAAGCAGACTATTATGATGGGTCGAAACGGTATCATGCCGGCATTTGCAGGACCTCTGGATGATAAGGGGATCGAGAATGTGGCGAACTATGTACAGTCTTTAAGTGGTCGTAAGGTTGATGCAGCTTCTGCCGAAGCTGGTAAAGCTACGTTTCAGGCCATGTGTGTGGCCTGTCACGGTGCTGATGCCAAAGGTAACAAGTTTCTTGGTTCAGCAAATCTGACCGATACCACCTGGTTGTATGGTGGATCTGCTGGCGCAATCAAGAAAACCATTGCAAAGGGACGCAGTGGCAAAATGCCTGCACATAAAGACTTTCTGGGTGAAGATAAAGTTCACCTGTTAGCGGCTTACATCTATAGCCTGTCTAACTAGGTCAAACGTAACTCCCTTGCCGGGACAGTAGCGAGTCACCCTGCCGATGACTCGCTACTTCTCCCGGCATTTTTATGTCCACTACTTTCCTGCATTTCCATTAACATCCCCCATTTTAAACTGAAATATCCGGCCCGACGGTGTGATTCTTACCATGAATCTATTATCCTTCGGTTTCTATTATTGACTGTGTAATTGATATGAAAGCTGCTAGCCTGTTAAAACTCATTTGTGGTCTTTTCTGTCTGCTTAGTTTTTCTGTGGCGACTGCTGCCGATAGATGGGAATCACCGGAAACCGTCGACGGCAGCGAAACCATTGGCCTGCAGCAGGCCAAGCAAATGCATGCTCAGGGCGCTATCTTTATTGATGTCCGCAGTCCCCGGCAATATGGTAACCGCCATATTACCGGTGCGCTGAATCTGTTTCTGAATGGCTCCTTTAGTGAAGATAACTTACTTAAAGTTGCAAAAAAAGACACCCCACTGGTGCTCTACTGTAATGGGATTAATTGCAGCCTGAGTTATAAGGCGGCAGAAAGAGCCGTTGGCTGGGGTTTTAGTAACATCAAGTATTTCAGAGAAGGCATTCGTGCATGGAGTCGGGATGGGAATGCAATGGATTTTGTGGAATAGAACTTTCAACTTTGGATGTGTTGTCGCGCTATATCGCCGGGTTGTTAGTTGAATTCGTCCACACAACTGTTGTACTCCAAAAATGACTCCGACTCGAAGGGTTCTGCCAGCTGGCAGTTCTGGATCGATCGAGGCGGCACCTTTACCGATATCGTCGCGCTTGCCCCGACCGGCGAATTACTCACCCGCAAGTTACTGTCCGAGAATCCTGCACACTATAGCGATGCGGCTGTTGAAGGTATCCGACGTATCGTTGAAGAGCTGGATCACGCTCCATCCGCTCCATTTCTGATCAGAATGGG
Source organism: Gammaproteobacteria bacterium (assembly GCA_014382695.1). Taxonomy (GTDB): domain Bacteria; phylum Pseudomonadota; class Gammaproteobacteria; genus JACNJF01. Next base: position 6,559 of record JACNJF010000158.1, read on the forward strand.
GACCACCGTTGCTACCAATGCATTGCTGGAACGAAAGGGTGACCCCACCCTGCTGTTAATCACCCACGGATTTGCGGATGCCTTACGCATCGGCTATCAGAACCGGCCCCAGCTGTTTTCACTTCAGATTGAATTGCCCGACATGCTGTATAGCTCGGTACTGGAGGTGCAGGAACGCATCAGTGCCAGCGGACAAGTAATGCAGCCGTTACAGCAGGCTGAGATGGTTGCGGGCATGCAGAGTGCTCTGAAGCAGGGCATGCGTTCGATCGCGATCGTGTTCATGCATGGCTATCGCTTTACCCGGCATGAAATCCTGGCGGCAACGCTGGCGCGGCAACTGGGTTTTACCCAGGTTTCCTGCAGTCACCAGGTCAGTCCATTAATGAAGCTGGTATCACGCGCTGATACCACGGTAGTGGATGCCTATCTTTCTCCCATTATCCGGCGCTATGTGAATCAGGTTGCGCAGTCTTTGCAGCAGATAAACCCGGCACAGAATCGACTGCAGTTTATGCAGTCGAGCGGTGGTCTTACCGATGCCGAATGCTTCGAAGGAAAAGATGCGATTCTTTCCGGGCCGGCTGGAGGTGTCGTTGGCATGGTTGCAACCGCAACAGCGGCCGGTTTTGAACGCTTAATCGGTTTCGATATGGGCGGCACCTCGACCGATGTGTGTCACTTCGCGGGTGAGTTTGAGCGCGCTTTTGAAACCCAGGTCGCCGGGGTGCGTATGCGTGCGCCGATGATGCGGATTCATACGGTAGCAGCTGGTGGTGGTTCCATCCTGCAGTTTGACGGCGCACGGTTCCGGGTTGGGCCAGAATCGGCTGGAGCGAATCCGGGGCCAGCCAGTTACGCGAATCAGGGTCCGCTGTGTGTCACCGACTGTAATATTATGCTCGGCAAGATACAGCCCGAGTACTTTCCAAAAGTCTTTGGCCCGGATGCGGATCAGGCGTTGGATAATGAGGTGGTTAAGCAACAGTTCCAGCAACTGGCACAGCAGGTCACGCGGTCAACCGGCAAGGTGCAGACCGAGCAACAGATCGCCGCCGGCTTTCTAAGCATTGCGGTTCAGAACATGGCCAGTGCCATCAAGCAGATCTCGGTCCAGCGCGGGTATGATGTGGCCGAGTATACGCTGTGCTGTTTCGGTGGCGCGGGTGGCCAGCATGCCTGTCTGGTGGCAGATGCACTGTCCATTAAAAGTATCTTTCTACATCCTCTCGCAGGCGTGCTGTCTGCTTATGGTATGGGGCTGGCAGATTTAAGACAGATCCATCAGCAAAGCATTGAACAGACCCTGCAGCCGTGTTTAATGCCAGGCCTGGAGTCTGAAATTGAGCGCTTAACAGCTCAGGGATATGCCGATTTGCTGAAGCAGGGGGCATCGTCTGTACAGTTGATATCCAGTGTTCAAGTGCATTGCCGGTATAGCGGTACGGATACCACGCTGGCACTGGAGTTCAGTACAATAGATCAAATGCGATCACGTTTTGAGACCCTGCATAAACAGTCGTTCGGTTTTATCGCCGCGGATAAAGCCCTGATTGCAGAGTCTGTTACGGTGGAAGTGATTGCACACAACCCGGCTCCAGCGCTGATGTTGCAGCCGAATATTAATCATGATTTGAATGCGCTCGGTTACCACTCTGTGACGATGGCGGATCAGACTTTACAGACCCCTTTTTATGCACGTGAGCAATTACCGTCAGAAGTATGGATTAACGGTCCTGCTGTCATCATTGAATCAACCAGTACGCTGGTCATTGAACCGGGCTGGCGCGGAAAATTAACCTTGCAGAATAATATTCTGCTGGAGCGCTTTCAGCCTCTGATCCGGCGTTTTGCACTGGGTACCGATGTCGATCCGGTGATGCTGGAAATTTTTAATAACCTGTTTATGTCAATTGCCGAGCAGATGGGGTCGGTGCTGGAAAATACTGCGGTATCGGTCAATATCAAGGAAAGGCTGGATTTTTCCTGTGCAGTGTTTGATGTCGAGGGGGACCTGATCGCCAATGCGCCGCATATGCCGGTACATCTGGGCTCGATGAGTGAGAGTATAAAAACAGTCATCAGTGCACACCGTGATCGTATGCACAAAGGCGATGCCTATGTACTGAATGCGCCGTATAACGGTGGCACCCACCTGCCGGATGTGACGATTATCCGTCCGGTGTTTGATGAGAGTGCATCGAGGGTAATTTTTTATGTCGCTGCACGCGGTCATCATGCCGATATCGGCGGTATCACGCCCGGTTCCATGCCGGCCCATTCGGTCAGTGTGGAGCAGGAAGGCGTGTTACTGAATAATATCAAAATCGTCGACCAGGGGCAGTTTCTGGAAACGCAGATGAGGCAGTTACTGGGCGCTGGAGACTATCCGGCCAGAAACGTGGATACCAACATCGCGGATTTTAAGGCGCAGCTGGCCGCCTGTGAAAAAGGCATGCAGGAGTTATTGCGCGTGGTGCGTCACTATCGTCTCGACCTTGTGCATGCCTACATGCGGCACGTGCAGAATAATGCCGAAGAATCGGTACGCCAGGTGCTGGCAAAAATATCGGATGGCGCATTCGTGTATGCGATGGATGATGGGTCGCAGATCCAGGTGCATATTACGGTCGATAAACCTCTGCGCCAGGCCACGATTGATTTCACCGGCACCAGTGCGCAGCACGCGTCTAATTTTAATGCACCGACCGCGATTACGCGGGCTGCCGTGCTGTATGTTTTTCGCTGCCTGGTGGATGATCAGATCCCGTTGAATGAAGGCTGCCTGAAGCCACTCACGATTATCCTGCCGCACAACTGCATGCTCAATCCGCAGTATCCTGCTGCCGTAGTGGCCGGTAATGTCGAAACTTCCCAGGCCATCGTCGATGCACTGCTCGGTGCATTGAAGGTGTGTGCGGCCTCTCAGGGCACGATGAATAATGTGATCTGGGGCAATCAGCAGTATCAGTATTATGAAACCCTGTGCGGGGGAGAAGGTGCCAGTGAGGGACATCATGGTTGTAGTGCGGTGCATACGCATATGACGAACTCGCGCCTGACCGACCCGGAAGTTCTGGAGAGTCGGTTTCCGGTAACGCTGGAATCGTTTGCTATTCGCAAGGGGTCGGGTGGTAACGGGCGTTATCGGGGTGGCGATGGAGTGGTGCGCCGGCTGCGTTTTCATCAACCCATGCAGCTGAGTCTGTTAAGCGGGCATCGAAAAATTGCACCCTATGGTCTGGCAGGTGGTGAGCCCGCTCAGACCGGTGAAAATGTGTTGCTGAAAGCGAGTGGTCAGCGTATACCACTAGGTTCCACCGACAGTGCGCAGCTCAGCCCGGGTGACGCGATAGAAATCAGTACGCCAGGCGGTGGCGGGTTTGGCAAGCCGTAGCCAGCATAAACATTACTTGATTGAGCGGAATAATTAGTTTTAAATTGAGACTGATAACTCGATAAATTTACGAATGCTATGTCTGAACCCTCGATCTCCCGATATTCCGCTGCTGAAGAAATTGCGCATACCCTTACCCATGGTTTAGGTGTGTTACTCAGCATCGTCGGTTTCGCCGTGATGCTGGCGTTTGCCAGTCAGAATGGTAATGTCTGGCATATCGTCAGCGTTAGCATTTTTGGTTCAGCTCTGGTTATTCTGTACAGCGCCTCTTCGCTGTATCACGGGATTCGAAACCCGCGCGCCAAGCAGGTCCTGCAGCAGGTCGATCATGCCGCGATCTATCTGTTAATCGCCGGTACTTACACGCCGTTTCTGCTGGTAAGCCTGCGCGGTGTGTGGGGCTGGTCGCTGTTTGCGGTGATCTGGAGTATCGCGATAGCCGGTATGGCACTGGAGTTTATCGATGCACAGCGCTTTAAAAAATTATCGCTGTGGCTGTATCTGGGGCTGGGCTGGATCGTACTGGTCGCGATTAAGCCAATGCTGAGTCAAGTAGAAAGCGGTGGCCTGATCCTGTTGCTGCTGGGCGGCCTGAGCTATTCGCTGGGGGTGATTTTCTATGTGCGTAAAAAAATGACTTACCATCATGCCATCTGGCATCTGTTTGTGCTGGCGGGTAGTGCCTTCCATTTCTTTTCCGTTTTTCTGTATGTCATCCCCTGAAACGGAACGCATGGCGATCCGTTTCAGTGAAGTCACGGCTAGCGCTTAATTAGCGGCAGCATCCGTCATTTTTGCCAGCGCACCAGATACTTTTTGCAGTACCTTGTCGCAACCCTCGATAGCATGCCTTTGCTTTAAATAGGCCGGGTCGTTATAGGATACCCAGACCTGCTGTTGGTCATCCTGCCAGATCAGCGCTTTCTGGGGTAAGTCTATCGCCACTGTTGGCGCACATTTCATCAGCGGGCTACCGGCTTTCGGGTTGCCAAAGATAATCAGTTCCGCTGGATTAAGCTGGATATCGACCTTTTTGGCATTCTCCGCATGATTGATTCTGAGGAAGACTTTCATTCCATTGGAAGTCAGTTGCTGTTGCAGATTGTCAGCAGTCATCGCTACCGAGTGTTTGCTTGGTTTTGAAATCATCCCATCCGCTGCCGCGACTGACAATGAGAGGGAAAGGCCAATCAGGCCCATCAGTATTTTATTAAACATAGTTCCATCCTGTTAATGTTGATTGTAGTTGAGTGAGGTGATCATGGTCTATACAAGTCGCACCATGATAACTGGATAAGACCACAGCAACGGCTTTAAATTCCGCGCTCGGGTCGTTGAGGAAAAGGGTCTTATGCGTCCTCGCGCTGATTCAGTCTTTTTGCCAGCAGTCCTGCGAGCAGACTCAGGCTCATGACGACCACTACTACCAGTGGCATTTGGCGCATGACTTCATTCTGTAGTGTGCCTTCCCAGCTGAATGTCTGTGTCATCATCAGCAATAACAACACTGATTCAACGGCTCCAGTCAGCAGGCTGTGCAACAGATAATTGTGTCGGGTAGCTCGTGCTGCAATATACGCAGGGATTGCCAGTGAAAAGATTGAAAGCCCCTTCAGCAGGGCATACAGCAATGCAGGGGGAATTAGATCTGATAACAGACTCAATGCGGCGATCAGTAGCAGTGCGTTGAGCAGGATAACGATCACAATGCTGATCAGGCCGGCCATCAGCGCATCCTTGCTTAACGCCATTTTGCTGCTCACTGGCGTAACTGAAAGCTGGGGTTGTTGTCCGTTGCAAGCTGATGTTGTGCCAGCCACTGACTGGCATCAGCGGCGTCCTGTTGGAACCAGTTGCTGGCAGACCCGAGGCGGAAACTGTAGCCCCAGCTATCCATATCAGAAAACATACGCTGCTGGCCCATTTCTGGTATCTCATCGGCGAGCAGGATTTGCAGGTAGCAGACCGCGTTCTCTTCGTCGTAATCGCCCTCAGCATTGGTATGCAGGCTGGCGCGTCTGTGCGCATCCATGCAGATATAATGACAGCTTTCATGCAGGATCGAATGGATCGGGGTGTCCAGTCGAGCGTATACCCGGTTTTCGATCAGGCCGGCTTCTGCATCGCCCCAGAAACTGCCCGGAATGTGTTCATCCGCAACTATAACCAGTTCGAGCTGGTAACGCTGCAGTAGTCGGATCAGGCTGGAGTGATCGATGTCAGAAAGGTACAGGACTGAATTTTGCACGTTTAACCTGGGGTTCAGTTGAAGTTTGACAGGTCAGCAGGCTGCTGATGGACTGTTCAAGTCGCCACCATTCTTCGGTGGAATGCTCGGAATGGCTGTGACGGGTACGAATGATCAGATAGTTGATTGCGGCTCCAAAGATTCCGAGTATGCCGCCGACATCAATATTCGGTTGATTAAAATGGTGGCGGACTTTTTTTACCAGCAACTTTCCCTGTTCGGTGCGCAAGCGCGACAGGGTCCGGGTTAATGCATTCGTTGCCGACATTTCCCAGGCCATAATCTCCTGAGTCAGCGGGCGTTTCTGAATCGCACGGATATGCCGCTTTAATAACAGATCGAGAAATTGCGGCAGCGAAAACTGGGTGATTTCATCCATATTTTCCTGAATAATTTCATCGATATTCCACCACAGGTCATGCTCATCCGCAAAGCGCTGTAGTAGACCGTCGAGTCCGCTAAAGTAGCGATAGATCAAAACCTTATCGCAGCCGGCTTCGCGCGCAATGGCATTGATACCGACGCTCGGGAAGCCCTTTTTTAACAGCAGGGTTTTTACCGCTCGCAGGATTTTCTGTTCAGTATTAATTCGGCTTTTTTGCATGGGTGAGAAGTTTACCTGAGTCTAAAGTATTAGACAAAGCCGGCAGTCTCTAACCAGTGACGGCCTTGCTTTGTTGCCAGAACTGTTCCATTTTTTCCAGTTGTTGCGGGCTGAATTCGAGTCCAGCGGATTGCATCTGTTGCACCACAAAATCAAAGCGGCGGATAAATTTCTCATTGGTCTGACGCAGGGCTGATTCCGCTTCTACATCAATATGGCGAGCCAGGTTCACACAGGCAAACAGGATATCCCCCATTTCAGCCTGCACATGTGCTTGATCACCCTGTTCGAGCGCCGCCCGTAACTCCGCTATTTCTTCTTCAATTTTATCCAGCACCGGAGCCGTTTCTGGCCAGTCAAAATAATACTCGGCTGCAGCATCCTGCAGTTTCTGTGCGCGCATCATTGCCGGAAGCTTGTCGCCGACCTTATCCAGGATGCGCCCGCTGGGCTTTTTTTCATTCTGCTTGTGCTGTTGCCATTGCAGCTTTAATTCTGCATCGGATAACGGCTGCTCGGGACGTGACTCAAACACATGCGGATGTCGGCGTTTCATCTTGTCGACGATGCCATTAATCACATCGTGTATGGTAAATTGATTTTTTTCGGCAGCCATCTGCGCATGAAAAACAATATGAAACAGCAGATCCCCCAGTTCTTCACGCAGATGATCCGGGTTTGTACTGTCAATCGCATGCAGCAGTTCATAGGTTTCTTCCAGCGTATAGTGACTAATACTCTGGCTGGTTTGTTGAATGTCCCAGGGGCAGCCGTGTTGCGGGTGGCGCAATGCCGCCATCAGCTCAATCAGGTTTTGCAGGGTGGTCATTGTAATATAGGCGACAAGTGGATATAGATCGTTACAGTATACGGGATTCAGCGCGGCTGAAATACTGGGCAGCGACGGTGTAACATAAAAATACAGGATCGCGATCAATAGTGACATGCCGATTGCCAATACACCACGAACGGCGTGATAATGAGCGACTATAAAAATAATAGCTGGTTAAAGTATGAGCGATAGAAAACACAACATGATCGATTGGCTGGATAGTCTTGGCTTTAAGGATTTTCAGCTGGAGCTGGCTTCTGAGGATGCCAGTTTTAGACGTTATTTCCGCCTGACACAGGGTGATGAGTCTTTCATTGTGATGGATGCACCACCGCAACAGGAAAGCTGTGACGCTTTTATTAAGGTGGCCAGCAAGATGACCGAAATCCGTCTTAGTGCGCCGCATATTGTGCATCAGAATCTGGCGCAGGGTTTTTTGATGATGACCGATTTCGGCGACCGGCTATATCTGGATGAGTTGAAGCCGGAAAATGCCAACAGCCTGTATGGTGATGCGATGTCGGCGATTATGCAGATGCAGACACGTATCAGTGCCGATGACCTGCCGCTCTACGATGAAGCGCTGTTGCGTCAGGAAATGAATCTGTTCAAGGAATGGTTTCTGGAAAAATTGCTCGGCGTTGAGCTTACCCAGAATCAACTCGGTATGTGGCAGATGACGGTTGATTATCTGGTCAAAAATGCGCTCGATCAGCCGCAGGTTTTTGTCCATCGGGATTTTCATTCACGTAACCTGATGTACCTGAAGAACCGTAATCCCGCCATCCTCGATTTTCAGGATGCGGTTAAGGGTCCAGTCACCTACGACCTGGTCTCGCTGTTACGTGATTGCTATATCGAATGGCCAGAGCCACAGGTGGATCAGTGGGTGCTGGATTTCTATGATTTTGCCTCACTCGATCATGTGCAGGGGGTTTCCGCCTCACAGTTTATGCGCTGGTTCAATCTGATGGGCGTGCAGCGGCATCTGAAGGCGATCGGTATCTTTTCCCGCCTCAGTCTGCGCGATGGAAAGGACAAATTTTTGCAGGATATACCGCGTACCCTGAATTATCTGAAGATCGTGGGCACCGGTGAGATGAGTATGGTCGGGCTGTATACCCTGATCAACGAGCTAAGTCTGAGCTTTCGCATCAAGTCTCTGATCCGCTAATCCGGATATGAATGCAATGATACTGGCCGCTGGTCGCGGCGAACGCATGCGGCCTCTGACGGACAGCTGTCCCAAACCCCTGTTGCAGGTGAAAGGTAAGGCGCTGATTGAGTATCACCTCGAAGCCTTAAAGCGCGCGGGTATTCAGTCGGTGGTGGTAAATGTCTCGTGGCTGGGGGCACAGATCGAACAGGCGCTGGGAAATGGTTCCCGCTTCGGTTTGAAAATCTCCTATAGCCATGAAAGCGAGGCGCTGGAAACGGCGGGCGGCATTATTCAGGCGCTGGATAAGCTGGATGACAGGTTTATTGTGGTTAACGCGGATGTGTTCACCGATTTTGATTTCTCCCGGTTGTTGAAGATCGTTTACCCGGCTCATCTGGTGCTGGTGCCAAACCCTGAACATAATGCGCAGGGAGATTTCGCACTCGAACAGGGACTGTTATCCAATCAGCTGCAGCCGCGCTACACCTTTTCTGGTATTGCCTGTTATCACAAGGCTTTTTTTGCCGGGATTTCCAGTGGTAAAAAAGCTCTGGCACCTTTACTTCGGGCAGGCGCCGAGCAACAGCAGATTAGTGCAGAATTATTTACTGGCGTGTGGAGTGATGTTGGCAATCCGCAACGATTGCAGTTGCTGCAGGCCTAAGCTGATTTCAGGGGGCTACTTTTTGTACGATGGTTTTTAGAAACTGCAGGCGATAGTCATAAATGGCCTGTCCTAACGCTTTACCTTTGAGGTCTGAGCTGAGTACCGGCGTCAGCTCCAGCGCATTCAGCTGTTGCACCAGATCCCAGGCATAAGCGGCCTGAGGATAGGGATCCTGTTCATAACCGGTACGACCTCTGGCATCGGCGATACAGGCCTGAGTCATCTTATGGAAGCGTTCCGAGCGGCGAAAGCAGTCGGTCTGAGTGAATAGTTTAAGCAGCGTGGCGGGTTTCAGTTCATAGGCGCGATGAATATGGGTGTGAAACTCACAGGTCATGATGGCCAGTTCGCTGGTGGCTTTCGGAACCCGCCAGCGCCGGCAGAAGTTTCTGGTCAGTTTAATCCCGCGCTGCTCATGCCCATGATGTGCGGGCAGGATATTTGGCGCTGTTGTGGCCTTACCCAGATCGTGCGTCAGTACTGCAAAGCGAACATCGTTGGGGTGATCCAGTTCGGCAGATTTCTTTAACGCCAGCATCACATGTATGCCGGTGTCGACCTCGGGATGGTAGCGGGCGGTTTGTGGCACTCCAAACAGATTATCGATTTCCGGAAACAGGGTATGCAGCACTCCGCAATCACGCAAACTGGTGAAGAACACCTGCGGATCGTGTTCGGCCAGTGCTTTATCCATTTCGACCCAGACCCGTTCTGCAACCAGTGCATCCAGTTCACCGGATTGTGCAATCTGTCCGATCAATTGCTTCGTTTCCTCTGCGATTTGAAAACCCAGATGGGCAAAGCGGGCGGCAAAACGTGCGACTCTTAACACTCTGACCGGATCCTCGACAAACGCATCTGATACATGGCGTAATATGCGCAGCTGTATATCCTGCTGCCCGTTAAAGGGGTCAATGAGCGTACCCTGTGCATCTTCAGCAATCGCGTTGATGGTTAAATCGCGGCGCGCCAGATCCTGTTCAATGCTGATAGCGGGGTCGGTGTTAAAATTGAAACCTGCATAGCCACGCGAAACCTTTCTTTCGGTGCGCGCCAGTGCGTATTCCTGTTTGGTTTTGGGGTGCAGAAAAACCGGGAAGTCTTTGCCTATTGGCAGGTAGCCTTCAGCAGCCATCTGTTCGGGTGTTGAGCCGGTCACTACCCAGTCGGTATCCTTGACTGCGAGGCCAAGTAAACGATCCCGAATAGCGCCGCCAACGCGATAGACCTGCATCTGCTTTTACCGATTCAGGTGTTGGCGGTAGCTGTCATAAAAAGGGCTGCGACTGTATTGTCCGGGTAAACCCTTCAGGTACCCCGAAAAACTGGTCGGGCAGGGTGTGTGCTGGCTGTCGCAGGTGCTCGGGGTTTGCAGCGAGCGGTAATTGTCGAGAGTAAATAACTTTCCCGGCAGATTTTCCAGCAGCATGGCCTGCAGCTTTGACGCGCCGCTGGAGAGTCCGATAATCTTACAGCGTTTACCGAGGACCTGTTTTATCTGCTCAACGATCTGTTGCAATGTCAGTGTTTCCGGGCCACACAAAGGATAACGCATGGAAAGGCTGTCCGGGTTATTGATACTGTCGGCCATGCGTGACACCACATCCTGAATATACACGGGCGAGAAGCGGCTGTGTGGGCAGGCCAGCGGGAAAGCCCCCAGACATAACCGCAGCACACCTGCAAAGCGGTTGATGAAGCTGTCATCCGGTCCGAATATCACGGATGGTTGAAAGCTGGTGACTTCGAGTTTGTTCTGACCATAGCTATGTAACAGGTTTTCACCTTCGCCTTTAGTGCGTAAATACTGGCTGCTGCCACTGGCCTGATTAGCCCCCAGTGCGCTGATGTGTAACAGGCGCTTAATGCCATTATTCTGGCAGGCCTGGACGATCGTCTTGATAAAGTCGATGTGAACTTTCCTGAAACTTATTTTTTTGGTTTCATTTAAAATGCCCACCAGATTGATCACGACGTCGTGGCCTTTGCACACTGCACTTAGCTCGCTCGGGTTCATGATGTTAGCCTGTTGCAGCGTGATATTCGGCAGCACTCTTAAGCCATTCAATTGCTGCGGTCTACGGCAGGGCAGAGTGACACGGAACCCGCGCTGAGCGAGTTCAACGGCCAGATGGCGGCCGACAAAGCCACTGCCACCAAGTAAAACGACGTTTTTATAGTTCACTGAATTAACCTGACTGTTGTTCGCTGCCGGATGGTTTCTTGCTCGGGCTTCTAGCTCTGCGCGGCCCTTTGGACGTGTCATTTTGCCCGCCTCTGCTGGCACCCTGATGAGGCCGCTGACGACCCTGACCGGGTTTTGAGTTGGGACGCGGTTTTCTTTCAATCAGTCTCTTACGCGGAATCGGCTGAATCAGTAGATCGCTGGTGATCGGAAGGTTGGGCACCGATCTCTGGATATACGACTCTATGTCCATCATGTTCATGGCATAGTCTTCACAGGCAAAGCTGATGGCATGTCCTTTATTACCGGCTCTCGCGGTACGACCGATGCGGTGCACATAATCTTCACCAAGATCGGGCAGATCATAGTTGAAAACATGGGTCACATCCGGGATATGCAACCCGCGTGAGGCTACATCGGTGGCAACCAGGAAAGCATATTCGCCGTCATGAAATTTCTGCAGCAGGCTTTCGCGTTTTTTCTGCGGGATATCGCCGGAGATCAACGCGGACTGATGACCGTTACTCATCAGGTATTCCCATACTCTGGTCGCCGCGTGTTTGGTGTTAGAGAAGATAATGGCGCGTTCCGGCTGGAATTTTTTAATCAGCCCCAGCAATAAGGGGATTTTTTCCGAGTTGGCCGGGTGGTACATGGTCTGGTCAATTCGCTCAACGGCCGGGCTGTCAGATTCAATCTTGATCAGTATCGCGTTGTTCATATGTTCATACGCCAGTTCCATGACCTTCTGCGCCATGGTGGCGGAGAATAACATGCTCAGACGTTGCTCTGGCGGCGGCAGTCGGCGCAGCATAAAACGCACATCGTTGATAAAGCCCATATCGAACATGCGGTCGGCTTCATCCAGAACCAGGCACTGGGCAGACTTCAGGGTGTAGAGTTTCTGCTTGAGAAAGTCTATCAGGCGACCGGGCGTGCCGATCAGGATATCAACCGGTTGTTCAAACTGACTTTTTTGCTGTTCGTAAGCCATGCCGCCATAACAGATTGCCAGCTTCAGGCCGGTGTGTTGAACCAGTGTTTGCGCATCCTTATGAATCTGTAGCGCCAGCTCGCGCGTAGGGGCGAGAATCAGAACCTTGGGTTTACCCGGCGTGGTTTCAATTTCCGGGTGTTTCAACAGGCGTTGCATGCAGGCCAGTAAGAAAGCGAGGGTTTTTCCGGTTCCGGTTTGCGCCTGTCCGGCACAGTCCCTGTTATCCAGGAGTACGGGGAGTGATTCAGCCTGTATTGGTGTGCAAAACTCGAGCTTGTTATCTTTCAGGGCCTGCTGCAGGCCGGGCTCAAGAGGTAAAGAGCTGAATGGTATCTCCGTTAGATGGTGTTTACTCATGTAATTCGGTTCAATAATGATTTCAAGCCGAGCATGATAGCACGCTTCCAGTTCAATCTGACAGCGCCCCGGTGGATATAGCAGGGACTTTCCCTTCCATACAAACGATCGAGCGATGGGTTATGGGTTGACAGTCGATGATGATATGAATAAATTGTCTTTCCTACTATAACAATCTCAACCTATTGAGCTGGAGAAACTTAAGTGAGTGATAAAATTGTATACCTGACCGATGACAGCTTTGAAGCCGAAGTTCTTCAGTCTGAACACCCTGTGCTGGTCGATTACTGGGCAGATTGGTGCGGTCCCTGCAAAATGATTGCCCCTGTGCTGGAGGAAATCGCAACAGAGTATGAAGGCAGAATCAAAGTTGCCAAACTCAATATCGATGAGAATTCAGGTACACCACCGAAGTACGGAATTCGTGGTATACCGACCTTAATGCTGTTCAAGGATGGAAATGTCGAAGCGACCAAAGTAGGTGCTCTGTCCAAGTCACAATTAACAGCCTTTATTGACAGTAACCTGTAATACCTGGTTCAGGTCGTCCAAAAAGTTGGACGACCTGAATTTTCTGTGTTAGTCTCTGCAAAAATTGATCGCCCATTCGTTTGGCGATGTCAAGTTCAATAAATCCCAGTTTTTCCTTAACATAAATAATTTACGCTATTTTATTTTTAAATAGGCTTCTAGCCGAACAGTCATTTCTGACTTTCTCCATTTCTTTAGTCAAATAAACCATTATGAATCTTAGTGAATTAAAGCAAAAATCCGTTCCCGATCTTGTCGAGCTGTTAAAAGAAATGGGTGGCGATCACTCATCCCGTATGCGTCGTCAGGATATTATTTTTAGTTTGCTCAAGGCGCAGGCAAAAAAAGGTGAAGATATTTTTGGTGACGGCGTACTGGAAATATTACAGGATGGTTTTGGCTTTCTACGTTCGGCAGACAGTTCCTATCTGGCCGGCCCCGATGATATTTATGTCTCTCCCAGTCAGATCAGACGTTTCAATCTGCGTACCGGTGATACCATCAGTGGTAAAATCAGACCGCCTAAAGACAGTGAGCGCTATTTTGCGCTACTCAAGGTTGATCAGATAAATTTTGATGCGCCAGAAGCGGTCAAGCACAAGATTCTATTCGAGAACCTGACACCTCTGCATGCGGATGACAGGATGAGTCTTGAGCGTGGCAATGGTAGTACCGAAGACATTACCGCTCGTATCATCGATATGATCGCACCCATCGGTAAAGGTCAGCGTGGTTTGATTGTGTCCCCTCCGAAAGCCGGTAAGACCCTGATTCTGCAAAACATTGCGCAGAGTATTACGGCTAATCATCCAGAGTGTTATCTGATCGTATTACTGATCGATGAACGCCCTGAAGAAGTCACTGAAATGACACGCATGGTGAAAGGTGAAGTGGTTGCTTCTACCTTTGATGAGCCTGCCAGTCGTCATGTGCAAGTTGCTGAAATGGTCATAGAAAAAGCCAAGCGTCTGGTTGAACACAAACTGGATGTGGTCATATTACTTGACTCTATTACTCGTCTGGCGCGCGCCTATAATACTACGATCCCTTCCTCAGGTAAGGTATTAACCGGTGGTGTGGATGCGCATGCATTACATCGTCCCAAACGCTTTTTTGGTGCTGCACGTAATATTGAAGAAGGTGGAAGCCTGACTATTATTGCGACCTCGCTGATTGAAACCGGCTCCAAAATGGATGAAGTCATCTACGAAGAGTTCAAGGGAACCGGTAACATGGAGCTGCACCTGGATCGTCGCATCGCTGAAAAGCGTGTATTCCCGGCGATTAACATCAATCGTTCCGGAACGCGTCGCGAAGAACTGCTGATGAGCAAGGACGATTTGCAGAAAATCTGGATTCTACGTAAGTTTCTGCATTCGATGGATGATATGGAAGCGATGGAGTTTGTGCTGGCGCGTATGCAAAGCAGCAAGACCAACGCTGAATTCTTTGATCAAATGAAAAAATAGGTTCTGACCGGTCCTGTTTTACAAAACACCCTTTTGAAATAGCCGGATTCATGCTGCCCGATTAAGCGTCAGCCTGAATCCGCTCATCAGCATGTCGTTGATAGCGTCTTTTGATCCACTCATAGGAGCGCTTCCTAGGGTTTTAATCCTGGGTAGTATGCCTGGTGTTATTTCCTTAAACCGACAGCAGTATTATGCGCATCCACGCAACCAGTTCTGGGCGATTATGTCCGAGTTACTTGGTCTACGCTGGGATGATGACTACGCGGTACGTATTGCGCAACTGAAAACACAGCCATTGATCCTGTGGGATGTGCTCAGGGCCTGCCAGCGTAAGGGAAGTCTGGATTCTGCCATTGCGGCAAACGATCTGCTCGCTAACGATATCACTGGCCTGCTGGAGCTTTACCCGGAGGTTTCGATGATTGCGTTCAATGGTGCGGCTGCCGAAAAATACTTCCAGCGGCTGGTTGCGAAGCATTTAAGCTCAGCAAAGCACATGCAGTTAGTGCGTTTACCTTCGACCAGTCCGGCCAATGCGGGAAAAAATTTTCAGCAGAAATTACTGGAATGGCGCGTGATTCAGGGTTATTTATCACCTCTTTAAGTTAATTGCTAGTAATCTCCTTTCACTGTTGAGAAATCGTGATAGAATATGCGCCGGCATACAATCCGGCTTGCACTATTGCATTAAAAATCAACGACTTAAGGCTTTTAATCTGCCTTCAGATGAGCAGATTGGGTGTTGTATTTACTTTTTTTAGCTGTTTCCGTCGCAAATTGACGGTAATGGATACTGATTTTTTAACTTTTTTTGTTTTTGAGAACTACTATGGCTGAGCTTGATCATTATCGGAATATAGGTATCTTCGCCCACGTAGATGCGGGTAAAACCACAACTACTGAACGCATATTGAAACTGACCGGTAAAATTCATAAATCCGGAGAGGTTCATGATGGTGAGGCCACAACTGACTTCATGGATCAGGAGCGTGAACGCGGTATAACCATCCAGTCAGCAGCTACCAGCTGCGAGTGGAATAAGCATCGTCTGAATATTATCGACACCCCGGGACACGTTGACTTCACCATCGAAGTTTATCGTTCACTTAAAGTACTGGACGGCGGTATCGGTGTATTCTGCGGGTCTGGTGGTGTTGAGCCCCAGTCTGAAACCAACTGGCGTTATGCGAATGATTCCGCGGTATCGCGCGTTATTCTGGTTAACAAGCTGGATCGACTCGGTGCAGATTTTTACCGTGTGGTAAAACAGGTTAAGGATGTACTGGCGGCCAATGCTCTGGTCATGGTGTTACCGATTGGAACCGAAGAGAATTTCTGCGGTGTGGTTGATCTGCTGACGCGTAAAGCCTGGGTGTGGGATGATTCCGGACTACCCGAAAACTACACACTGCAGGATGTTCCTGCCGATATGGTTGACCTGGTTGAAGAGTACCGTGAAAAACTGATCGAAACGGCAGTAGAACAGGACGACGATATTCTGGAAGCCTATCTCGATGGCAACGAGCCATCGCTTGCTGATATCAAGCGTTGTATCCGTAAAGGTACCATTGCACTGGACTTCTTCCCTACCTATTGTGGATCGGCTTTCAAAAATAAGGGTATTCAGCCGGTGCTGGATGCGGTTGTCGATTACCTGCCAAGCCCGATGGAAGTACCTCCCCAGCCTGAAGTGGACCTGGAAGGTAATCCAACCGGTAAATTTGCGATTGTCGATGTTAACAAGCCGTTCCGTGCACTGGCATTCAAAATTATGGATGACCGTTTTGGCGCCTTAACCTTTACCCGAATCTACTCCGGTAAGATCGAAAAAGGTTCTACTGTACTGAATACCGCAACCGGTAAAACCGAGCGTATCGGTCGTATGGTTGAAATGCATGCGAATTCGCGTGAAGAAATCAGTTCAGCCCATGCCGGTGACATTATTGCGATCGTTGGTATGAAGAATGTGCAGACAGGTCATACCTTATGTGATCCCGATCATCCTGCAACCCTGGAACCGATGATTTTCCCTGATCCGGTTATCTCAATCGCGATCAAGCCGAAGGATAAGGCGGCTTCTGAAAAGATGGGTATAGCGCTGGCCAAGATGATTGCAGAAGATCCATCGTTCCGTGTCGAAACCGATGAAGATTCGAAAGAAACGATCATCAAGGGCATGGGCGAATTACATCTCGATATCAAGGTCGATATCCTGCGCCGTACGCATGGTGTTGATGTTGAAGTTGGCAAGCCTCAGGTGGCTTATCGCGAAACGATTACGCTGGCCAAGAGCGACAGCTATACCCACAAGAAACAGTCCGGTGGTTCGGGTCAGTTTGGTAAGATCGACTATATGGTTGAACCAGGTGAGCCAGGCAGTGGCTTTACGTTTGAGTCAAAGGTGACTGGTGGTAACGTTCCTCGTGAATACTGGCCGGCAGTTGAAAAAGGCTTCAGGTTCTGTATGAGTCAGGGTGTACTGGCAGGATTTCCATTACTGGACGTCAAGGTCACGCTGCTGGATGGTGGATTCCATGCGGTTGACTCTTCAGCCATTGCGTTTGAAATTGCTGCCAAAGGTGCTTACCGTCAGACTATACCACTGGCCGGTCCTCAGCTGATTGAGCCGATCATGAAGGTTGACGTGTTTACCCCTGAAGATCACGTGGGTGACGTTATCGGTGACCTTAACCGTCGCCGTGGCATGATCAAGGCACAGGAAGCCGGTCCAACGGGTGTTCGCATCAAGGCCGAAGCGCCACTGTCAGACATGTTTGGATACATCGGTGATCTGCGTACCATGACTTCGGGTCGTGGCCAGTTCTCGATGGAATTCTCGCATTACCTGCCATGCCCTAAGAATGTTTCTGAGCAAGTTATCAAGGAAGTGAAGGAACGTCAGGCTGCGAATAAAAAGTAACTCGATTACTTTCTACTGAAATTAAAAAGCCCCGCCTTGCGGGGCTTTTTTTTTGGCCAGGGACGGCCTTATGTCCCGAAGCGCAAGGGCCGATAATTGCTCCAGGCATGATCGACATTCACGACTTCCCTGTCGCTTACGCGCGAGAGGGACTCTCACCGTGATCGGGATAGTTGAGGATGGCCTTATGCTGCGAGCCCAGAGGTCGATTAATGCTCCAAGCATTATCGACATTCACGACTTCTCTGTCGTTTACGCGTGAGAGGTACTTTCAACGAGATCGTGTTAGTTGAGGTTGGCCTTGCCCTGCATACCCCCCCCCACGGTCATATGCGTTTTTCTTCTGATGCGATTAGAAACATAAGGTGCACAGGGCTCGGCTGGTATATTATTTCGCGTGATTACAAATTTCTGGAGATCTGATGAAGATAGGTATTATTAGTGGCAGCCATAGAAACCCGTCGCAGAGTGAAAGGGTTGGTCGCTATATGCAGCGCCAACTGGAGCAGATGGGTCAGGATAGCTGGCTGTATACGTTGGCTGATAATCCGCTACCGCTATGGGATCAGGCAATCTGGGACAATGACGAGGTATGGAATGAACGTCTGGCCCCGATTAAACAGGCACTCAGTTCCTGCGATGGTTTTATTGTGATTTCGCCGGAATGGCATGGGCAGGTACCTGCTGGATTGAAGAATTTCTTTTTGATGTTCAGCCGCTTTGAGCTGGGCCATAAGCCTGCACTGATTACAGCAGTCTCCTCTGGTGATGGTGGTACTTACCCGGTGGCTGAATTACGTATGAGTAGTTATAAAAATAACCGCCTGTGTTATATCCCAGAGCATCTAATTTTGCGCAAGGTCGAAAAAATACTGAATGAAAATTCGGCCGATAATGAGCCGGTTTCAGACCGCTACTACCGAGAAAGAATCGACTGGTCTCTGGATGTATTACTGGGCTATGCAACGGCTTTAAAAACAATGCGCGAAAACACCCAGATTTTTCATGACAAATTCGGCAATGGCATGTAATGTGCCCCGCTATCAGGCCTGTGCATCACAACCGGCCAACACTTTATTAACTTAAACCGCGCGGAAATATAATGATATTTAATGACAATCTGGTTCAGGAACTAAATCTACTGGTGAAATTTCCAGAAACTTCAATGGAAGGCCTGAAGGTTCACAATACAGCCGATGAAACTTTACGCGCAGCCGCCAAGCGCCTGTTTGATAAAGGCCTTATCACTCAAAACGATGGGGGTTACCTGACTGATCTGGGGCTGGAAGCGACAGAGAGTGCGCATTTACTGGTTAATTTAATGACGCCTCGTTAGTCAATCAGCAGAGTTAACTGACATGACCGGTACTGATGAGGTCATAGCCATACCACCGGTTGCTGGCGATGAGCGCCAGTTGACTCAGCCCGTGATACAGGTCGTGTATCACAGGCTGGCGACATTGGCAGCCTGCCAAACCCCGGCGGCATAAAAATGCAGGGTGTGCAGAATCTAACCTCGAATCCTGCAGCAAACCGCGCTAAAAAATCACTCGCCCGGGTTATCGCCATCAGTAGCGGTAAGGGTGGGGTGGGAAAATCATCCATATCACTCAATCTGGCCATCGAGCTGGCGCGGTTGAAGAATAAGGTCTGCCTGTTTGATGCGGATACCAATCTGGGCAATATCAACATCATGACCGGATTGACGCCAGATGCTAGCTTACACAATCTGCTGCGAGGCGAAAAAGACCTGCAGCAGGTACTGCTGGAGGGGCCCGGTGGTATAAAAATATTACCGGCGGCATCCGGTATCATGGATTTCGTTAGTTTTAATCCAGCGCAGCAAAATCAGATGCTGGATCAGCTCAAAATACTCGAGCAACAGTTTGATTACGTGCTGATCGATACGGCCGCCGGCATCAATGAAACGGTGCTCAGTTTCCTGCATGCAGCGCCTGAAACGATCATTACGATAACCACTGAACCGACCTCGTTGACGGATGCTTTTTCCCTGTTAAAGGTGCTCCGAAAACAGGGCTTCGATCGACCTGTCCAGGTTGTCATCAATAAGGCCGCCACCCTGCAGTCGGCTAAAGATGCGTTGTCGCGCTTTAACGGCGCGCTAAAAAAATATCTCGGACTACAGGTGATTGCACCCGGTTATGTGCTTGAAGATTATCATGTCGCTCGCGCCATCATGCGTCAGCAACCGTTTACCCTGTCCTTTCCAAAAAGCCCGGCCAGCTGCTGCGTTCGGAATTTCGCCCACAAGGTACATGATCGGGTGTTACACAATGAAACATCGCTAACCGATTTTCTGCAGGCCCAGCAGTCGCCGGCCGTATCAAGCCTCCGCGCGACTGAAACGGGTGCGTATCCGTGGATGGAGACGCTAATCAAGTCGATGCAGACGGCACCTTTTAATGAGGTTGAAGAGCTGATGTCTACGATCACAAGGGTCTGGATGCAACGACTGGATAGTGAAACCAGAGTCACCGGGCAGGATAACGAAGCAGGCTTTAAAGCGGCCATCCACTTTGCCAGTCGCTTAAAATAATTTGTTGAGCGCATAGCATTTAATTGAGTCCGTTCGGGCCCAGCTCAATATCAGGCAGTCCATAACGGTGCAATTTCCGCCCCGGTATATTCTGTTGTGAGCCGAATTCCAGATCCTGTAGCAGAGTGTTCTAACGCTAAACATCAGTGATGATCCGAATTGTTTGCTCCAGATCAAAAAAACGGGTTTCTTTTCTGACAGCCTCTGTCCGGTTAATTTAAAAAATGATTTACTGTCTGAAGATAAGATTTTTGCAGCGTGCAACAGCTCTGCCTGACTTGATGATGGCAGAGGAAACATAGCCGTTCGTCAGTACATTGAGGATTATAAAAATGAAACACAAAATTAATCATTACCTTATTTTTTAGCGTCATTATTTTTAATCAATTGTGGCGGTGGTGGCGGCTCCTCCTCTGGAGATTCATCAGGCGCTATTTCGATTAGTGCCAGGGTTGGTAGTGATTATACCGTTGCTCATCACCCCGGCATTTTTGATCAGATGCTTGCCGCCGTGCTGGGTAAATCAGCATTCGCTCTGGGAAGCGGAACTTTGATCGATCAGGTGGTGGCAGTGCCCAGTACCCAGGGACATTTTGGCGGCGATATGCTGCAGTTGATGAAAACAGCAGATATCGCCAGTGACGGCAGTTTTTCGATAACCCTGGAGCAGAGCTATGACTGGGTGCTCCTGCTGGTGAATAGTCAGGCTGCCAGCTTAACTGAAAAAGTGGTGTCCTATGTGGCCGTAAAGGTGGATGAAAATAATAGTCTGATTGCCTATTCCGGCGCTTCTTTTAACGGGAACATCGACCTCGGTGTGTTACTTAAGGTCGGTACCGAAGCACAGGGCACGCTTATCAGCGCATCCTCCTTCGGGCTGACGCTGGATCAGTTGACGGCGGTGGCAAAGTCCGATAATGGCTTCAAGCATATGATCAACGCTTATTTGAATTATAACGCTGCTACCGGTATCCACTATACCGCACAGCCGATCTTTAGCTGGAGTGCTGGAGCTATCGCCGGGCTGGATACCGCGCCAGTCGCTAGCGCTATCAGCAGCTATGTGATGAACGGCTTTAACCTCAATGTTGAAACCAATAATGTCACCAGCCCGGCGTTGCCAGACGCTGTCTGTTCTGGCAGTAGCTTGGTGAGTCTGTTTCCTTCCGCTGATATTGCCGATTCAGCCGGCGCAAACTTTAGTCCCACCAGCGGGCTGGCCAATAATGGTGCCGGCGTTGAAACCAATCTGGGTGTTGCGAATAGTGCAAACTGGTTCAGCAATGGCCGCTACTACTGTTATGACGATGATTTTGGCATGCAGTTTAATGCCGGAAGTAGCAACGTGCTGTATGGCTTTCAGGGCTCCAGGTCGTTGTTCCGGGTGCCGGCTGGCGGCATGCCTGCGGGACACTGGATCATTCAGGCGGATAGCCTGACGCTGGCAGAGTTTGATTTACAGGTCAGTTCTCCGCTGGATGACACTGGCCATACCACCATCCCGGTGCCGATGCTGAGGGTGAACCATGCCGGCGATGGTCGGGTTAGCGGTCTGGAAGTTAGCTGGTATCTGTATGATTCAACAACCACACTGTATACGCCGCTCAGCAGCGCACAGATCAGCGCGATTAACAGTCTGGTGCGGCAAAGCTTTATAGAAGTACAGGATGAAGATGGCACTAATCCTTCTGCCCCGCAAACGGTCACCTTACTGGAACCATTTTACTCGAATAATCTACTCGCTTCAGTCGCTGTTTCAGCCTCTTCCACCCCCTGGTATTTCCCCAACAGTGCAGGAGATAGCACTGGAAACCTGGTGCCCACCTTCATCAAGGTCGGGCTCTCCATGGGAGGGCTGGAATATCAGTTCGTGTGGGGGAATTAAACACGGGTCCGCGATAGCTTCTGAAATATGGTGGATGTCGTCCGGTTCACGTTTAAGGCCTGGCAGTGAGCGTTGTTGCCCGATAGTAATTTTGTGTCATCACTGGGGTTGCTGAAAATGGGGGGGCATAATAGGGGAAGCCCCTATATCGATGCGATGTGTCAGCTCCTATAATAATGCCATTGAAATTAACACCGCTAAGGAGATTAAAATGACAAAGTTAGCAGCAAAGGAGATCAGCCCGGCAAAATCAGTGAAAGCTGAAAAGAAAGTGGCACAGCAACAGCAAGCATCGCTGAATAAACAGGAAAGGATTGCGGTTGAAGCTTATCTGCTGGCTGAAAAACGCGGTTTCCAGGGTGGTGATCCGATGTCGGACTGGCTGCAGGCCGAATCACAGGTTGTTCAGGTACAGGGTTAAACCGGTTCGTGCTGGAAGCCGGATCGGTCAATGGATGGATTTGATTTAAGCTCTCCGATACAAACAAAGGTAAGGTTCAGGATGACAGGGTGTCTGTTTTAATGACAGGAGTGTTATAAGCATAACAGGGAGGTTGTACGGAGCGACAGGGATGTCGCTCCTTTTTTTTGCACAGGTATTTTTTGTAAGCGATACGGTATTCCCGTGTCGGAACTTTCAGTGCTAATTCCAGTTAATAGCATTATTAAAAGTGCGTTCAATACGCTGCATGTTTGCAGTGCACGATGGTGCCTTTTCCGGGTGTGGACTGGATTGAAAAATTGCAGCCAATAATTCCGGCGCGGTAGCGCATGATACGTAAGCCTACGCCCTCGAAATTTACCGTGTCGGCATCGAATCCGCGCCCATCATCACTGACGCTGAACTCGAAGTTATTGGGGTTTGATTTGAAGCTGATTTGTATGCTTGATGCCTGCGCGTGGTTAAGCGCATTGTTGACTGCTTCCCGAATGATACGGTAAATCTGTAAGGCGTCGGTACGGTCGGCGATATCGTAGCCATCCGGTGCTGTAAATCTGCATTTAACACCGGAACTGTTACTCACATCGTGAGCTAGCCTGCGGAGGACATCCTTGAGCCCTTCCGGGGTGACCGGTACCGGAACCAGTCCACGTGATAATGCACGTGCAGTGCTGATGGCTTCCTGTAGTTGTAGTGACAGTTGATGCAGTTGCTCAGCCTCCGCCAGCTTACGATCCTGCAGTTGGTGTTGCACGGTGGCGGCGAGCAAGCTGATGCCGGTGAGTTGCTGCCCCAGCCCATCATGGATTTCCTGGCCGATGCGTTCCTGCTCTGCGGTGCTGATATCGGCGACCTGTCGTTCCAGCGATTTCTGTGCGCTAAGGTCATGCATGATGCCGATAAAAATACCCAGATGATCCACTTCGGTAACGGTCAGATGGAGTGGAAAGGTCGAGCCATCCTTGCGCTGACCGGGTAATTCGCGCGAGCGGTTGATGATGCGCTGTTCACCGGTTTGCAGATAGTGAGCGAGATAGTCATCGTGCGATTTACGATAGGGTGAAGGCATTAGCATGTTTACATTATGTCCGATCACTTCGTCGCTACTAAAGCCAAACAGCCGGGTTGCAGCTCTGTTGAAATCGGTGACCGATCCCTGCCTGTTGATAACGACGATCGCTTCAGCTGCATTATCCATGATCGCACGTAAACGCTCTTCGCGATCGCGCATCGCGGCTTCGGAAGCTTCGCGCCGGGTCACGTCAATCATTAACCAGACTTCATGATGATTAAAGCGATAGCAGGCAAACTCAATATAACGTTGCTCACCATCTTTTCGGGTTATCGCGATCGGCATGGTCTGGGTCGGGAATCCGGCTGCCCGGTCATGTTCGTATAGCTGGCGATTCTGTTCGACCTTATCGCCGTATAGTTTTTTAAACCAGTCATCGATCGAAGCCAGCTCCGTACGCTGGTAGCCGGTAATTTCCGCCGCCGCCCGGTTTAACTTCAGATGGTCATTCTCGCGGAAAACCGCACCTGCGGGCAGGTGTTCGATCATTTTTAACAGGCGCTCAGTCTGTACGCGCAGGGCGTCCAGTTGTAATCGTTCACTGATGTCACGTTCGGTAGTGGCGACTGCGACAGGCTTTCCGCTATCATCAAACAGCGGGGTTAAGGTTATCCATACCTGCAGGGATTTTCCTTCATTGGTGAGGCGCGCAGAGTCCAGCGATTTAACCTGTTGACCCTCTCCAATGCGCTGTAGAGTCTGCAGCATATTGGCCTGAAGCTCTGCTGGTGTTAGGTCGGTGATATTCATTTGCAGCGCTTCTGCTTCGCTGTAGCCATACAGTTCTTCGGCACCCCGGTTCCACGCGGTGATGCTGCCATCGAAGTTTAAAACACTGATGGCGTCACTCGAGTCCTGCAGTATGGTGGCCATTCGACGTGCCTGTTCTTCGGCTTTAAAGCGTTGGGTGATGTCGATAAAGGTCACTACCAGGCCGATAATGCGATTGTCGGAAGTGCGGTAGGGCAGGACTCTGCGCAGGTAGTAACGCCCTTCACTGGCGTGTATGACCGTTTCCAGCGGCGTCAGCTTATCCAGTACGCGCTGAGCCTCATCCAGCAGGCCAGTGCTGGTGAAATCGCTGGCAAAGGTACTGATCGGACGACCTCTATCACTGTTGATCAGCCCCAGTAGCTTGCCGGTCGCGGGTGTGAACTGGCTGATACACAGTTCGGTGTCGAGGAACAGGGTCGCAATATCGGAACTGTTGAGCAGGTTGTTCATGTCGTTAGAGCGCCAAGCAAAGCTTGGTGCATCTTGCAGGGTGAAAGTCCCTGTCGG